>CAYZFH010000001.1:0-3266 GCA_964477375.1 uncultured Rhizobiaceae bacterium
GCTTTCGTGGGCGGCGCCCTGGCGGCGCTTCTGCTCAGCCGCCGCTGACGCGGCGATTCGATGGAGGCCGGGGTGTCCACTGTATCGCACGTGCTAGAGAGTATCGGCGGAGTGGCGGCGCGCGCGTCGGTCCATGCCAGGCGCGCATGGCGCCAGATGGTGCTGGACGCCTGCGTCGGCTTGTTTTTGGTGTTGATGCTGACGATCGCTGGCGCATTGCTGGTCTATGCGGCGTTCGCGTTCGCCCAGACCATGATGCCGGACTATGCGGCCGCCCTGACCATGGCCGTCGTGATCGGCCTAGTGTGCGCTGTCGTCTATTACGTGGTCTATGTGCGGCCGGACGAGGATCGGTGGGTGCCGCAGCCTGTAGCCCACGCTTCAGTCACCGCTGACGCTTCGGCCTCGATCCCGCCATCCGCCGTCAGCCTGGCCCTTATGACCGCGCTCACCGTGGCGCGGCTTTGCGGGCGCGGACGTACGCGGTCCGGCGGCTGAACCTTCACCTTCGCCGCCCGGGCCGCGGCGTCCCGGACTGGTCTTGTTCATCAGCGCCGTGATCTCGGCGCGCGCGCGATTCACGCGCGACTTGATGGTCCCGACCGCGCATTTGCACACGGCCGCCGCTTCCTCGTAGCTGAGGCCCGCCGCGCTGACCAGAATCAGGGCTTCGCGCAGCTTCACCGGCACCGTCATCAGAAGCCCTTGGACTTCCTTCAGCTCAAGGGCCGAGTGTTGATTGCCCGATACGGCGACAAGCGCTTCCGGCACGTCTTCGATCCCGCCTCCGTCATAACGGCGACGGCGATACTCGCTCAGATGCCGGTTGCGCAGGATGGTAAAGAGCCACGCGCGCAGGTTGGTGCCGGGGCGGAACAGATGCTCGCCGGCGATGGCGCGCATCAAAGTATCCTGCACAAGGTCGTCGGCGCGGTCGCGGGCGCCGGTCAGACCACGGGAAAAGGCGCGAAGTTGGGGAACCAGCTTGATGATCTCCGCGCGAAACTCTTCGCTGTTGGACGTGGACGGAAAGGCTTCGGGGGGCGAAGCAGGCCCGTGGGATGTCATTCGTCCTCCGGCGGCTTACGAGATCCCTTCGCCTTGACATCCCCCGTCTTAGTCTTTGGCTTTTGGACCAATTTCATCATGTCGTCGGGCAAAGGCTCGTCCAGAACCGACTGGTAGAGCGCTTTCAATTGACCGTCCCACCAGTTGTCGGTGGGTGTCGGCTGGTCGTCCGTCTGGTTGTTCTGACTCATCTTATTTTTGGCTGCATCTTTCTTAGCCGTCGCCGGCTTCGTGCCGTCGCCGTCGTCAGACGAATTCATCTACTGCGCTCCCCCTTCGTCGCCATCCCGTCCGCCCCTTGCTGGCAACGGCCTCGGTGGTACATCCCGGCAGTGTCGCTACCTTCGATCCCAAGGTGGCCGACCGCTCTGGGGCGGCGCAACATCGGGATCGGTCTAGGAATACGCATCATCGGGCGGTTTGTTCCCGTCTTCAGCTATTATTAGGGCGCGGCAAGGGGTTATGGATCGGGGTTCCGCGTGGGTGACCGGGAACCTTCCATGCGGCTGCCCGTTGAAGTCCTGGATAACCATGCCGAATTGCCGGGGGCGAGGTCATGGCCGACCGAAATCCAGGAGCGGTATCTTCCTTGTCCAAACCCGCGGCTATCCCGCGGGTTCCGAACGAAGACCGTCACCACGCCGTGTCCGCGGCGCGGGGGGAAACGCAGAGAGAGGATCGTGGAATGTCGTCTAATTCGGAGGAACTCGTCGCTCTATTGCCGTATCTGCGCCGCTATGCGCGCGCGCTGACGGGCTCGCAGGAGCGAGGCGATCGGTACGTCCGGCTCTTTCTCGAAGTCATCCTGCAGGAGCCGGCGCGGCTGTCCCGCGACGGCGATCTGAAGCAGAACATGTTCCGGGCCTTTCACGAGACCTGGGACGCCGTCGCGGTCGAGGACGAGAGCGTCGATGCGGCCGAGCTGAGTGGCAAGGCGAAGCTCGAACAGCGGATCGCATCGCTGCCCGCCCGGCATCGCCAGGTTCTCCTGCTCGTGTCGCTGGAAGGTTTCCCGGTCACCAAAGCGGGCGAAATTCTCGGCATCTCCGAGCAGGAGGCGCGCCAGGATCTTCTGGCCGCGCGCCTGGAGCTTCAAAAGGATGCCGGCGCCAAGGTCCTGATCATCGAGGACGAGACGGTGATCGCCATGGACATCGCGGTCACGGTGCGCTCCGCCGGCCACACGGTGGTGGGCGTGGGCGCGACGTTTAAGGAAGCCGTCAATTTGGCCGAGCAGCATTTGCCCGACCTGGTTCTGGCGGACATTCATCTGAAGGGCGGCGACAGCGGCATCGACGCGGTCGAGAAGATCCTGCGCGGCATGACCGTGCCGGTCATCTTCATCACTGGCTTCCCCGAGGCGCTGCTGACGGGCAAGAAGGTCGAACCGGCCTTCGTCATCACCAAGCCGTTCGATCCCGAGACGCTGACGGCCGCGATCGGCCAAGCGCTCTCGTTCAAGCCGAGCGACCGCGGCGGCAAACAGAAGTCCGGCGCACAAAAGCACGTCTGATTTTTATTCCTTCTTTCTTTCCTTGAAACCGGACGGGAGGCATCCCGTCCGGTTTTTGTTTTGGCCCGTTCGCAACAGGCGGTGAATCCACCTACGCCCCAGGAACCGCGCGGGGCTCGGGGCGTTTCCCACTCGAACACAAAATGGCCACGTCCGTGGCCTCAACAATCGGGAGACGCCGCATGTTCAACACCACGTTCCGCAAGCACGCTCTGCGCACAACGGCGCTTGCCGTCGTGCTGTTCGCCGCCGCTTGCGCCCCCGCGAAGCGCGAGGAAGCGCAAGTCCTCACCCAGACCCAGAGCGTCGCCTTCACGCGCGACATGAAGGTCGATTACGCCAACGGCATCTGGGGCACCCAAACCATGACGCCGTCGTCCGATCTTCTGTTGACCAAGAACAGCAACCTGATCGGCAGCCGCGTGTCGGATTCCAACGGCGTGTCCTGGGGCACGGTGGCCTTCATGATGGTCGAGGCCAACCAGCAGCAGCGTCCGATGTACGCGGTCGTCGCCGCGGACGGCGTGTCCGACACTTATATTGCCGTGCCCATGTCCGCGGTCCGCACGGCGGGCGGCGGTGTCCAGGTCGACACCACGGTCGCAGACTTGAACCGCGTGCCGAAATACACCTTCGCCGGCCTGCAGCGCCGCCATGCTGTCGCCAGCAACAGCGCGCCGCTGGC
>CAYZFH010000001.1:3366-50437 GCA_964477375.1 uncultured Rhizobiaceae bacterium
GTCGTGGTCAGCGGCCCGATGTTCGGTGCCGGCAACCAGATCTTCGTCCCGGCTTCGCAGGTCCACATGTCTGGCGGCCGGGTGATGGCCAATGTTCCGCCGGCCAACTTGGCCCAATCTCAGCGGTTCCAAGCCGCCGAGATGCAGCGCTTCGTCGTCGTGAACTGACGGGACGCAACCGTCGAACCGAAAGCGGCGCGCCGTATCACCGGCGCGCCGCTGGCGTTTTGAGGTCCTGCTTCGCGCTTGTCACGGAACCGGCTTGGAACGGCGCGGGTTTAGTTGGCGATGGCGCTCTTGCGGCGCCGAATCCGTAAATCGAAGGAGTCGACATGAATTGGGATACGACCAAAGGCAACTGGAATCAGTTCAAGGGCAAGGTCAAGGAACAGTGGGGCAAGCTGACCGATGACGATCTGGCCCGCATCGAAGGCCAGCGCGACCAGCTTCTCGGCCGCGTGCAGGAGCGCTATGGCATCGAGAAGGAAGAAGCCGAAAAGCAGGTGAAGCAGTTCGAGAGCCGCCACTAAGCGGTCATCGGACGGAACGGAAGCCCGGCCTTTTGCGAGGCCGGGCTTTCGCGTTTCTAGCGTCCGGTCACAAAGGCGCGGAAGCGGCGCGCCACATCCTTGGGCGCGACCGTGGGGCGGCCGAGTTTCTCCATCGAGCCCGGTGCGATGCGGGCGTGGATCAATGAGGGGCCGGATGTCTTGATCGCGGTGCGGAAAGCGTCCTGGAAACCATCCGCGTCGTCGCAGCGCGCGGCGGTGGCATAGCCGCAGGCCAGCGCCGCCGAGGCGAAGTCGACCGAAGGCGAGACGGTTGCCTGGCCGCCGGTCGAATCATGGGTGCCGTTGTCCAGCACGATGTGAATCAAGTTCTTCGGTGCATAGGCGCCGATGGTGGCCAGGTTGCCCATCTTCATCAGTGCCGCGCCGTCGCCGTCCAGCACCACCACGGGACGTTCCGTGTTCAGCGCGACGCCAAGGCCCATGGCGCTTGCGCCGCCCATGGAGCCGACCTGATAGAGGTGTTGCGCGCGGTCGGCCAGGGTGAACAGTTCGCGGCCGCATTTTCCGGTCGTGGCGACCACGGCGGCTTCGGCGGGCACGATGTCGAGGAAGCGCGTAAGGACATCGGCGCGTGTCGGCCGTGCGCCGTGCCGTCGCAGATCGGCCGAGGCGCCCGCAGGCCGCGTCTCGGGAGCGGCTTGGTCCAGCCCGTCATCGCGCACGGAATCCTTTTCCATCACGAAGGCGAAGGGCAGGGCGCTGGAGCCCATGTGGGACAACGCGGCTTCGAGCGCGGGCGCGACTTGGCTTTCCGCGCGCGGAAACGGCGCGTGGCGGATTTCCATCGCTTCCAGCAGGCGCTGGGTGATCTGGCCCATCAGCTCGTGCTGCGGCTCGTCCTTCAATCCCGGCTGGCCGCGCCAGGTCACGATCAGAAGCGTCGGGATACGGAACGGATAATTGAGGGACGTCAGAGGATTGACCGTGTTTCCCAGGCCCGAGTTCTGGCACATCACGGCGGTTTCGCGCCCGGCCAGCCAAGCGCCCGCCGCGATCGCGACCGCTTCGCCCTCGCTGGCCGCGCCGACATAGCGGATGCGTTTGTCGGAAATGACCCGGTTGATCAGCGGCGTCAAGAACGAGCAGGGCACGCCGGTATAGAAATCGACGCCGCACGCCCGCGCCGCATCGAGAAAGATGTCGGCGGAGATTTGGCTAGAGGAAGTTGCGGGCATTCGCCAGATCGTAGGCGTCGTTGACGTCGAGCCACTGGCCCGCGACGTAGGTCACATCCAGCCGCACACCGCGCGCGACCAGGCGGCCGAACAGATCGGGCAAGCCCGCCGTCTTCCAGGAGCCATCGGCTTTCATGGAAGCGATCTCTTCGCGCACCAGTGCCGATCCCTTGGCACTCAGCTTGGCCAGGCCGACCCATTCGCCGTCGATGGCGTTCGGCTTCAGGATGCCGCCGATGCCGGTGATGGTGGCGTGTTCGTCGTCCAGCACGCCGGCGGTCGAGGGGCGTGAACAATTGACCAGGTCGCGCGTGCGCCCGCCCCCCACGCCCTCGCGCGCCTTCCACAGCGCATCGACGGCGAGCACGATGTCGCCCGGCGCATCCAGAAGGGAGGACAGGATGTGGTTGCGGAACAGGATGTCGCCATAGCTGATCAGGCATTCGCCTTCGATCTGCTTCTCGGCGCAAGCCAGCGACGCCACTTCGCCCGTGGTCTCGTAGGCGTCGTTGTCGACCGTGCGGATCGCGGGAACGTCGATCGCATCCTTGCGATAGCCGCGCACGACGGTCACGTCGCGCACGCCCTGTTCGCGCAGGGAGCCAACCAGGCGGCGCAGCAAAGGCTGGCCGCGGATATCGACCATGCATTTCGGCTTGTCGGCGGTCAGCGCTTCTAGCGTGCTGCCGCGCGAGGCGGCCAGCACCACGGCCTTGGGCTTCGCCTTGGCAACACCGAGATAGCGCCGCTCGGCGTCGTTCAACTCCGCGTTCTCCGACAGGTCGAAGACGTCCTGCACGCTGGCCACGCGGCCTTCCACGCTCGCCAGATTGCCTTCGCGGTAGATGCGCTCGGAGGTCTCGCGCATGGCCGTGATGGCCGCGCGCAGATTGTGGTTGGCCCAGATCACCAGCGAGACGCCGGCGTCGGCGAAGGCCTCGGTCGGCGTCGCGTGATACATGGTCGGCACGATGACGACGGGGCAGCGACCGGCCCATTCGGTCATGAAGCGCAGGATCTCGTCGGCGGTCTTCAGCTTGGAGTGGATCAGGATCGCGTCGGCGCCGGCCGCGTGATAGGCCTCGGCGCGGCGCAACGCCTCGTCGATGCCCCAGCCCGAGATCAGCGCCTCAACGCGCGCGACCATGCAGAAATCGTCGTCAAGCTGGCTGTCCTTGCCGGCCTTGATCTTGCCGCAGAACTCCTCGATGTCGGCCAAAGGCTGGGCGTCGCCGATGAAGCTGTTGGTCTTGGGGAACAGCTTGTCCTCGATGCACACGCCCGCGATGTTGCGCTGGCACAGCTTGCGCACCAGGCGGCGCACATTGTTGAAATTGCCATAGCCCGTGTCGCCGTCGACCAGGATGGGGATCCGGGTGGCGTCGGACATGAATTCCAGGACCTCGAGCACCTGGGTCCAGGACGCCTCGTTGGAATCGCGCACGCCCAGCGCGGCCGAGATCGACAAGCCCGAGGCCCAGATGCCCTCGAAGCCCGCCTGCTCGACGATCTTCGCCGACAGGCCGTTATGGGCCTCCATGATGAAGGACAGTTCGGGCGCGTTCAGCATCGCACGCAGCCGCGCGGCCTTGCTGGGCTGCGCGTCGGTGGGCGGCGTCCGGGGGATCGCGACCGGTCTCTGGGCCATGGGGCGGGACTTAAACCGGCCTTCTCCGGGAACTCAAGGCCTAAGGCGGTCCCGGGCGGGCGGCCTGCCGTTCCGGTCCTGGAACGGCGCTGCCATTTTTATGGGCTCCCTATATCATTGGCCCCGTTGGGGGATTTCGGAAGGCAGGGAAATGGTTGCCAGCACCCATGATGCCGTCGCGTTCCGGCGGGCCGTCGAGGCCGAGCCATTGCCGGAAACCCTGCCCGCACTCCTGGACCAGGCGGCCTCGCGCCATCCCGACCGGCTGATCTGGAACTTCTTCGAGCGGAACGAGAGCTACACCTACCGCCAGGCGCAGGAGCGCGTGGCGCGGGCTGCCAACGCCCTGCGCGCGCTCGGTGTGCGCAAGGGCACCCATGTCGGGATCATGTCGCCCAACGTCGGCGCCTTTCCCGTCACCTGGCTCGCGCTCGGGCGGCTCGGCGCCGTAGCGGTCGCGCTCAACACCCGCTACACGCCGCGTGAGGTCGATTACGTCCTACGCGACAGCGACGCCGACTTCTTCATCGTGCACGAAAGCCTGCGCGCGATTTATGAAGCGATTCCCGACAAGCCGCCGCGCATCGCGAAAGACCGCATCGTTGTCATCGAAGGCGCGGGCTCCGGCTACAAAGTCTGGGACGATTTGGTGAATGCAGCGGCGCCCGACTTCACGGCGCAGGAGCCGGTCGCCTGCGACGACGTGCTCAACATCCAATACACCTCGGGCACCAGCGGCTTCCCCAAGGGCTGCCTGCTGACGCATCGCTATTGGCTGACCATGGGCAAGTCGCACAGCGCGATCACCGAGATGCCGATCGAGCGTGCGCTCTACAACCAAAACTTCTTCTATCTGGACGGGCCGTGCATCGCGACGATGTGCATGTTCCTGGGCGCCACGTTCTTCTTCGCGTCCAAGCCGAGCGCCGCCAAGTTCGTCGAATGGGCGCGCACCCACCGCATCAATTACTTGTTCTTCTTCGAAGTGCTCTACAAGCAGCCCGAGACCCCGCTCGACGGTCAGAGCGAGTTGAAGATGATTCACATCTTCGGCTTCAACAAAAAATACCACACCGATCTCGAACGCCGCTTCGCGCTGATCGCGCGCGAGTCCTACGGTATGACCGAGGCCGGTTGCATCACCTACATGCCGGTGGCGGACGCGCACATGGTGGGCTCTGGCTCCTGCGGCATCCCCGCACCCTGGCGCGAGGTGAAGATCGCGGGCGACGACGGCGTGCCCGTCGCGCGTGGCGAGATCGGTGAATTGTGGGTGCGCGGCCCGGGCATGATGCTGGGCTACTACAAGAAGCCCGAGGCCAATGCCGAATCCCTGCGCGACGGCTGGTTCCTGACCGGCGATCTGCTGCGGCAGGATGAGGCCGGCTACTACTACATTGTGGGCCGGAAGAAGGACATGATCCGGCGCAACGCCGAGAACGTCGCCGCGCGCGAGGTCGAGGCCGTGCTGCGTGGCCTGCCGCAAGTGAAGGAAGCCGCCGTGGTGCCGGTGCCGGACGAGCGGGTGGGCGAGGAGATCAAGGCCTATCTGCAACTCCAGCCGGGCTTGAAGCACGCCGATCTTCCGCCCGAACAGGTGATCGCCCACTGCAAGGCGAATCTCGCCAGCTTCAAGATCCCGCGCTACATCGCCTTCGCGGACACGTTTCCGATGACCGATTCGGACCGGGTCGAGAAGAAAAAGCTCGTCGCGGGCGTGCCCGACCTCACGCGCGACAGTTACGATCGCGTCGACAACATCTGGCGATAGGGAAAACGAGGATGGCCGAGAAGGAACCGGTGACCGAGGGGATGCTGCGCTTGCGCCTCGGCCTGCACGACACCCATTACGCGGACGGTCTGATCCCCGCGGCCACGATCATGCGCCTGTTCGCCGATTGCCAGTCCGAGGTGTCGATCCGCATGGACGGTGTCGACGGCTACATGGCGGCGTACGAGAAGTCGGAATTCCTGAAGCCCATCTATGCCGGCGACTATCTCGAGATTCGCGCGAAGCTGATCGGCCAAGGCAACCGTTCGCGGCGCTTCGCCATGGAAGCCCTGCGCTGCTTGGCGACCAAGGAGCTGGGCGGCGGATTATCGGGCGGCACCATTTTCGATCCGCCGGAGCTTGTGGCGCGTGCAACGCTGGTGTGCGTGAAGCCGCGCACCTGACGGGCCGCCCCGTGGCGGGCGGCGCCCATCGCGGGCGATGCGGCGGCTGCCGGCGGCATCACGGTCAATGCTTTGGCTATCCTGCAGAACGATCTGAAGGGTCCGTCCGGCAAGCCGCTTCTGGTCGAAACCTACGAGCGCGAAGTGATCGGCGGGCCGGGCGCTTTTGCGATGGCCGCGCGTGAACGGGCGGACTTCGCCCGCGCCCTGCGCCAGAAGATGGTGCGCGAGATCGCGGGTGCAGAGAAACCGCTGACGCTTGCCAGTCAGTAGCGCGTCGCGGCCGCTTTATCGGGCGCGGGAGTCTCCAGCAGCTTGCCGGCGCGCGCCTCCATGGCGTCGCGCGGGCGCAGACGCCGCGCCTGCGCCGTGCTCAGAAGCGGGAAGTGGCGCGTCTCGTCGATCGCGAGCGCGGCGTCCCAGCAATGGTCCTTGCTGGTGACCCACAGGGCGGGATCGAGGCGGCGCAAATCGTAGGGCTGCGAATAGCGGCGCAGCGTCTTCCGCGTGCCGATGACGTATTCGTGAAAATAGGACAGCGCCAGTTCGCGCGGGCTGCGGTAGATCGGATCACGCCAGCGCAGCCAGATGTGGTTGCTCTTCGAGATGGCGCCCCAGTGTTTGCCGCGGCGGAACAGGGCCACCACATGGTCATCGTCGCCCTGCGCCTGGAAATCCATCAGCAGCGGCGGTTGTCCCGCCAGCCACAGGGCGCAGGCCGCGGTGAACGCGGCCTCGATGCAATGGGCGTGGCCGGCGTCGAGCGTGGACGCGACCGAAAGGCAGGTATCGCCGTTCGGCTCGAAGTTGGTCGGCAGGGCGGAGATGAAATCCTGAATGCGTTCCGGCGTGCGCAGCTTCGCCAAGGTCGCCGCATGGGCGCGCGAAAGCCCGAGCTTGCGCCCGAGCGCCGTACCGCGCAGGCGGCTTCGCTTAGAAACGGTCGGCGCGGAACGGCGCGACATCGAAATCCGTTTTGCGGCCGGCGACGAGATCGGCGATGGCCTTGCCGGTCACGGCACCCAGCGTCAGGCCGTAATGATCGTGGCCGAAGGCCAGCATGACGCCGGGTGTATTGGGCGCGGGGCCGACGACCGGCTTCGAATCCGGCAGCGACGGCCGCATGCCCATCCAGGGGACAGCACCCTCGGTGTTCAACCCGGGCACCAGGCGCTTGGCGCGCTTAATCATCGGGTCGACGCGGCGATAGTCGGGCGCCGCATGTACGCTGGCCAATTCGTCAGTGCCGGCGATGCGCAAGCCCAATTCCATCGGCGTCATATAGAAGCCGCCTTCGGCGGACTTCACCGGAATGCGCAGCTCGACGCCGGGGTTCGGCAGCATGGCGTGATAGCCGCGTTCGGTATCCAGCGGCACGCGCGATCCGGCCTGTGCGGCGAATTGCTTGGACAGCGCGCCGGCCGCGACGACGACCAGATCGGCGTCCAGCGGCGCACCGTCCGTGTGCACGGTCGACTTGCCGCCGCCCTTGGCCTCGATGCGCTTGGCCTCGCCGCGCACGAACGTGCCGCCGCGCTTCGCCGCCAGTTCGGCGATGCGCTGGCTGTGCTTCAGCGGGTTGATGACGGTGTCCATGTCGGTGCGATGGATGCCGCCCGCGAAATTGCCGGCGAGCGCAGGCTCGATCTGGCGGATTTCCTCCGGGCCCACCACGTTCAGCGGCACGCCGTGGCGTTGGCGCATCTTCACGCTGGTCTGGATGTTGTCGAACGCGGTCTTGGTTTCGAACACCTCCAGCGCGCCGCGCGGGCGGATCAGGTCGGCCAGGCCCGCTTCGGCCACGATGGGCTCATAGCATTTGCGCGCATGCGCGATCATCGCGCCGAAATCGCGCATGAAGGATTCGACGTTCTGCGGCGTCGCGGAGGCGACGAAGCGGATAAGCCAAGGCGCCAAGGTCAGAAGGTGGGCCCAGCGGATGGTCAAGGGACCCATCGGGTCCATCAGCATGCCGGGCACGCGCTTGAGGATACCGGGGGTGGCCAGCGGCAAGAAGGTCGAGTCCGAGCGTTGCCCGGCGTTGCCGTAGGAGCAGCCTTCGCCTGGCCCGCGCGGGTCGATCCAGGTGACTTGCCAGCCGTCGCGCTGCAGATAAGTGCCGCAGCACAGTCCCACGATGCCCGCGCCGATCACCACCGCATGGCCGCGGCCGCTTGTGCCCTGAGACGTCACGAGATCCCCCATTGGTTGACCTGAGAAAAATACCACACCAGGCGCGCGACGGCAATTCGGTTAGCATGGCGCCCCGGTCGGACGGAGAGGGCAGACATGGCGGCGCATCGGAACTGGTGGCTGGTCTTGGCCGGCTTGAACGGCGCGGCTTTCGTGGCGCTGGGCGCCTATGGTGCGCACGGTCTGGGAGACGCGCCGCAGGCGCAGCGCTGGTTCGACATTGCGCTCCGCTTTCACGCCTGGCATGCGGCGGCCATGCTGGCCGTCGCGCTGTGGCTGCCCGCGGGAAGCGCCGTGCGCTGGCTGCGTGGCATCGCCTTGGCGCTGTTCCTGAGCGGCACGATTCTCTTCAGCGGCTCTCTTTATCGGATGGCGCTCACGGATTTGCCGCTGTTCGCGGGCGCCGCGCCCATCGGGGGCACGAGTTTCATTCTCGGCTGGCTTACACTCGCCGCGGCAGGTTTCGTCAGGTCGAGGGCTTGAAGCTGATCGCCAGTTCCAGCGCGGCCGATTCCAGCAGAGCGCCCATGGTTTTTGGGGCGTGGGCGCGCCGTCCTGATTTGCCGAAGAACGGACCGCCGCCTTCCATCAGCGCATAGATGCAGGCGGCAGTGCCGCGCCGGCCGGCTTCGTCGAGATCCGGACGCAGAGCTTCCAGCAGGATCGCGTATTGGGTGGTGACCCAGTCGTACCAGTCGCCCACGATCGTGCCAGCTTCCTCGTCATGCGCGGCGAAGGCCCATTTCTCCCAGGCCTGCGCCTTCACCACCTCGTCGCGGCTCAGCGAATTTTCGTAGCGCAGCATGGTCAGAATGCGCGTGCGTGGCTCGGCCGGCGCGCCCGCCAGATGCTTCGTCCAACGCTCCTTCTGCCGGCTCACCTGATAGGACAGGACGGCGCGCAACAGCGTCGTCTTGGTCGGGAAATAATATTGAAGATTGCCTTTGCGCACGCCGGTGGCGCTGGCGATCTTGCCGATGCTCAGGCTGGCGTAACCCTCGCGCCCCATGATCTCGAGCGCGGTCGCCAGGATATGGTCCGAGGTGCGGCGGCCCTTGGGCGAACGCGGGCGGGCGCTGTCACGGGCCGGTGCCGCGCGGCGCGGCGAGTCCGTTCGTCGTGCGGCCACTGTGTCGAATCCCCTGTGTTCCGGTTCCCCGCGCTTAAACTAAGCGCCGCAGGCCCGCTAGTCACGGGTTGACTTGGCTGGATTATTCTCTCTTAATTAGGCCGTACGACCTAATAATAGAGGCCGCCATGCCCGCTTCGCCCCTGCCCACGCCGACCAGCGATCTTGCCCGCCTGAAGGCGGACATGGACACGCATGGCTACTGCCTTGTGGCCGATGCGCTCACTCCAGCACAGGTCGCGACGGCCCGGCAACGGCTGGAGGAGCAGGCCGAGGCCGAGCGTCAGCAAGGCATCCGCATTCAGAACGCGCCCCATGTGGACGAGATCAACCAATGGGTGACGATGCTGATCAACAAGGGGCCGATCTTCGCCGAGCTGGCGACCAACCCCGCGACGCTGGCGGTCGTCGATCATGTCATCGGCGGCGATTTCCTCCTGTCGGTGCTGGAGGCCCATCTGGTGCGCGCGGGCGGCGCGCCCATGTCGCTCCATTGCGACCAATGGTGGCTGCCGTTCCCCGCTCCGGCCGATGCCTCTTATGCGCGCGTCGGCAAGATCACGCGCGCCACCGTGCCGACCACGCCGGCCGATCCCGCGGGCAAGGTGATTTGGCCCGCGGCCGTGGTGAACTGCATGTTCATGCTGACCGATTACACCGAACGAAACGGCGCCACGCGCATCGTGCCCGGCAGCCATCTGAGCGGGGCGCAGCCTTTGGCGGCTATTCCCCATCCGGTGGAGACGATCGCCGCCGAGGCGCCGGCCGGCACCGCGGTCATCTTCGAAGGGCGCACCTGGCACGCCGCCGGCCTCAACACGACCAATCAGGCGCGGCTCGGCGTCACCTGCACCTATTGCGGGCCGATGTTCCGCCAGCTCACCAACTTCACCGTCGGGACTTGCGACGACGTGCTGCAAGGCGCTTCGCCTTTGCTGCGCCGCCTCTTGGGCTTCAAGATCTGGTCGACCTATGGCGGCGTGGACGACCATGCGGCCGAGTTCATCGAACGCGCGCCGGGCAAGGTCCGCGAACTGTCGCCCTAGCCTGCGTCGACGCGGCGCGCGACAATCGGGCGAGAATCGCGATGAGGGGGAGGACACCATGAACTATGAAGTGATCGTCACCTGCGCCATCACGGGCGCGGGCGATACGGTGGGACGCCATCCGGCGATTCCGGTGACGCCGCAGCAGATCGCGGATTCCGCGATCGAGGCCGCCAAGGCCGGCGCATCGGTCGTCCATTGCCATGTCCGTGATCCCAAGACCGGCAAGGGCACACGCGACGTGAATCTCTACCGCGAGGTGGTCGAGCGCATCCGCAAAAGCGGCGTGGACGTCGTGCTCAATCTGACCTGCGGCATGGGTGGAGACCTCACCGTCGACGATGCGGATCCCACGCGCCCCGGCCCCGGCACCGATCTGGTCGACGCTATGACGCGTCTCGAGCATGTCGTCGAGCTGCGGCCGGAAATCTGCACGCTCGATTGCGGCACGATGAATTTCGGCGACGGTAATACGATCGTTATCCAGACGCCCAACATGCTGCGCGCGATGGCCAAGCGTGTGCGCGAACTGGGTGTAAAGCCGGAACTCGAAGTGTTCGACACCGGCCAGCTTTGGTTCGGCAAGCAGATGTACCAAGAGGGTCTGCTCGACGATCCGCCGCTGTTCCAGCTTTGCCTGGGCATCCCGTGGGGCGCGCCGGCCGACAGCCAGACCATGGCGCACATGGTGCAGCAATTGCCGCCCAGCGCCGTCTGGGCCGGTTTCGGTATCAGCCGCGCCCAGATGCCGATGGTGGCGCAGGCCGCGCTGCTCGGCGGCAATGTGCGCGTGGGCCTCGAGGACAATCTCTATTTGGAGAAAGGCGTCTTCGCGACCAATGCCCAGCTGGTCGAAAAGGCCATCCGGATTTTGCGGGAATTGGGCGCGCGGCCCTGCACGGCCGAGGAGACCCGGCAGAGGTTGCGGCTTAAGAAGCAGCGCTAGAGCCGCAATCGCGTCATCCCCGAAACGCATGGCGGGCGCGGCTTCGCGGCTTGCCCGGTGTGGCCGATCGGCCTAGGTTTTCGGCCATGACAGCCATTGCCACGACGACCACGTTCCGCGCCGACGCCAAGGTCATGGGTCTGGTCGGCACGGCGCATTTCAGCAGCCACTTCTTTCAATTGGCGCTGGCGCCGCTGTTTCCGATCCTGGCCATGCAATTCGGCGTCAGCTTCGCCGAGCTGGGGGCGGTCGTCACGGTCTTCTATGTCGCGTCCGGCATCTGCCAGGCCTTCGCCGGCATCGTGGTCGATCGTTTCGGCGCGCGCCCCATTCTGGCGCTCGGCTTGGCATTGTTGGCCGGCTCAATCGCGCTGTCGGGTCTCGTTACACACTATTGGATGCTTTTGCCGCTCGCGATCCTGGCCGGCATCGGCAACAGCGTGTTCCATCCGGCGGATTTCTCGATCCTGACCGCCAAGATCGACAAGACCCGCATCGGCCGTGCCTACAGCATTCACGCGCTGCTCGGCACCATCGGCTATGCCATGGCGCCGGTCGTGATCACTTTGCTGGCGGAGCAGCTTGGCAACTGGCGGCCCGCTTTGATCGTTCCGGGCGTGGCCGGCGTCGTCATCGCGTTGATCCTGTGGCGTTCGCCGACCTTGGTGGTGACGCCGACCCATCTTCGCGGCGGTAAAACCGCGGGCGAAACGGCGGCGTTCAGCTATGGGCGCCTGATCGCCAATCCCGCGATCGTCGCTTCGTTCCTGTATTTCGTCTTCACGGCGGGGGCCAGCATCGGCCTGACGTCGTTCAGCGTCTCCGCCTTCTCAGAAATCTTCAGTTTCACGACAGGCGATCAGATCGCCCAGGCCGGTTTGCTTCTGACCGCGTTCCTGGTTTCCAGCGCCTCCGGCATGCTGATCGGCGGCATCATCGCCGACCGCACCACGCGCCATCACATCGTGGCCATGGCGGGCATGACGTCCGCGGCCCTGTTCATGCTGCTGTTGGCCTTCGGCGATTTGTCCTACTGGGCGACGGTCGCGGCGATGGCGATCGCCGGACTGACCTATGGCAGCACAGCGCCTTCGCGCGACATGCTGGTGCGCGCGGCGACACCGCCGGGCGCCACGGGCAAGGTCTTCGGCTTTGTCTATTCTGGTCTGGACGTGGGTTCGTGGCTGGTGCCGGTGTTCTACGGCGGTTTCATCGACAACCACACGCCGCACTACGTGTTCCTGACCTCGGCCGTCCTGTTCGCCTTTGCGATCGGCACGGTCATGCAGGTGCGCAAGCGTTCGGTGCCGAAGCCCGCCTAACGTCGTCCGCATCACGGAGGGGATGATGACGGAGGTTCTCTGGGGAAATTTGCGGGCGCCAGCCTTGCGCGCGCTCGCCGCGCGCGGTGCGCTTGCCATCGTGCCCGTGGGTTCCATCGAGCAGCACGGCCCCCATCTGCCGGTCCAGGTCGATGCCCTGCTGGCGGGCGAGATCGCGCGCCGCGCGGCGGTGAAGGTCGCGAAGAAGCAACCCGTTGTCGTCGCGCCCACGATCTGGTCGGGCCTGGCCGAACATCACATGTCGCTGGGCGGCACCATCACGCTCGACCTGCCGACGTTCCACGCGGTGATCCGCTGCGTCTGCGCTTCCATCCTGCGTCACGGCTTCAAGCGCATTTTGATCCTGAACGGCCATGGCGGGAACATCGCGGCGTTGACAGTCCTGGTCGGTGAGCTGGCGCGCGATCTCGACGCCTCCATTGCCACCGCAACCTACTGGACGATGCCGGAGACGCAGGCCTCGTTCGCCAAGATCCTGAAGAAGCAGAAAACCGTGCGTCACGCCTGCGAGGCCGAGACGTCGATGCTGCTCGTGCTGAAGCCCGAGCTGGTCGACCGCGCCGCCGCGCGGAGCGTGCGTGCGCCGATCGAGGGGCTGGCGCCGGAGGACGGCATCTACCGCTATCGCCCCATCGCCCATTGGACGAAGTCGGGCGTGCTGGGCGTGCCCTCGGCGGCATCGGTGGATAAGGGCGAGAAACTTCTCGAAGCGGCGGCTGCTTCCGTCGCGAATGCGATTCTGGCTGGCAAGGCATGGCGGAGCGATGACGCCTCTCCTCGTAAGCGAAAGGGTAAGCGTTCATGAAACTTCGATTGCTCGCATGCGCGGCGGCATTCGCCGTTCTCGGTTCCGTTCCGGTTCTGGCCGCGATTGGAAGCCAAGCCGATTGGCAGTTCGCCGAACGGCCGACCCAGAACGGCGATAAGAAACTGATCTCGGCCAGCACGGGATCCGCCATCGATGGCCAGCCTGTCTCGCTGACCATCTCGTGCATCGGCGGCAAGCCGGCCGTCACGTTGCAGGCGCCGGCCAACTGGACCGTCCAGCGATTCCAGTTCCAGTTCGACGAAGCGCAGGTCCGCAATATCGTCGACGAGATTCAGACCAAGGACACCGTGATGGTGGTGCGGGGCCGCCCCGCGCGATTCTTCATCCGCAGCGCTTCGGAGGCGAAATCGGTCCTGGTCACCTATGCGGCCCAGCCGGAATCGCAGGGCGTCCGTTACGATCTGTCGGGTTTCCAGGCCGGCGCGGCGGACCTTTTGGCCGCGTGCAAGGATGCGCTGATCTAGCGTTCATTTTTCTCCCCCCGATTGCGCCGGTGTAGGGGGGAGGGATAGTCTGCCTCCATCGGAGCATATCGGCCGTTCGACACGAAGACACGGGGAGACGCGCGCCATGAGTTACAAAAGCATCTTGGTCCATATCGACGACAGCAAGCGCAATGCGGCGCGGCTCGATTTCGCGATTGACATGGCCATCGCCCACAAGGCGCATCTGACCGGCGTCTACGTGCTGCGTCCGCCCACCGCCGTGCTCTATGCCGAAGGCGGCATGCCGGTCGAGTTCTACGAGAAGGAAGCAGCCGCGACGCAGGATTTGGCCGATAAGGCCAAGGCCGCGTTCGAGAAGCGCCTGGGCAAGGAAAGCCTGTCGTTCGAATGGCGTCAGGGCCAGGGCGACCATGCCGAGGTCATCACCACCAACGCGCGTTACGCCGACATTACCATCATGGGTCAGACCGACCTGGAGGACACCTCGTCGTCCACGCCCCCCGATCTTGCCGAGCTGATCGCGCTGTCCAGCGGCCGCCCGATCCTGACCGTTCCCTTCGCGGGCACGTTCAAGTTCGGCCAACCGCACATCATGGTGGCTTGGAACGGCAGCCGTGAGGCCACGCGCGCCGTGCACGACACGCTGCCCCTGCTTCAGAGCGCCAAGAAGGTGACGGTGCTGGTGGTTTCCCAGAAGAAGGAAGCCGAAGGCCACGGCGAGCAGCCGGGCGCCGACATCGCCCTCTATCTTGCCCGCCATGGCGTGAAGGCCGAGGCGCATTTCGTCGTCGCGCCGCATGACAGCTCCGCCGGCCACCGCTTCTCGCTGCCCAAGATCGACGTGGGCGGCGAGGTTCTATCGCGCGCGGCGGATTTCGGCGCCGATATGATCGTGATGGGCGCCTATGGCCACTCGCGCTTGCGCGAACTGGTGCTGGGCGGCGTGACCCACCACGTCTTCCGCCACATGACCGTTCCGGTCGTGGTCTCGCACTAAGGCGGTTTCGCTCCGGCCGAGGGGCGCCTGTCAGGCGCTCCCGGCCGCCAGCGCCATCCGGACCAAATCGGACAGGCTGCGGGCACCCATCTTCTCCATCACGTTGGCACGGTGGATTTCGACCGTGCGCGGGCTGATGTCCAGCACGTGCGCGATGGCTTTGTTCTGCAGTCCCTCGACCAGGCGGTCCAGCACCTCGCGTTCGCGCGGGCTCAGGCGCGCGAGCCGCGCTTCTGCCTCGGCTTTCCCGCCGACCGCGCGTGCGCGTTGCTCGACCTGGTTTGCCGCGCGCGTGACGGCGTCCAGGATCGTCTCGTCCGAATAGGGCTTCTCGACGAAATCGACCGCGCCGTCGCGCATGGCCTGAACCGCCATCGGGATGTCGCCATGCCCGCTCATCACCACGACCGGCAGCATGTGGCCGGCCAGGCGGCGCTGAAGCTCGAGCCCGTCCATCTCGGGCATGCGCACATCGGTCAAGACGCACCCGCGCGTGCCCTTGTCGATCGCGGCCAAAAGCTTCGGCGCCGATTCGAACGCGCGCACCTCGAAGCCGCGGGTCTGCAGCAGCGCCGCCAGCGAATCGCGGACGGCCTCGTCGTCGTCGACGACGAAAATCGTGACCTTCTTTTCAGCCATGGCTCGCGCCGAAGGCCGGCAGGGTGAAGGCGAAGACGGCGCCGCCCGACGGGTTCGCTTCGTGCCGGAGGCGGCCGTGATGGGCCTCGACGATGGTCCGGCAGATGGAAAGCCCCACGCCCATGCCGTCGGCCTTGGTGGTGACGAAGGGCTCGAACAGCCGGCCTTCGATCTCGGGCGCCAGGCCCGGGCCGCTGTCGATCACGGCGACCTCGACGCCGCCCTCCGGCGTCGCGCGCGTGCGGATCGACAATTCGCGGCGCGGCGAGTTGGCCATGGCGTCGATCGCGTTGCGCACCAGGTTGATCACGACCTGCTGGATCTGCAGACGGTCGACGGCCACGTCCGGCAGGTTGGGCGCCAGGTCCAAGACCGTGCGGACGCCGGCGTTGCTGGCGCCGGCAAGCGCCAGTGCGTTGGCCTCGGCGACCAGGCGATTGGCGCTTTCGCGCGTGATCTCGGGCTCGCGCTTCTTCAGGAACGAGCGCAGGTTGCGGATGATGCCGCCGGCGCGCTCGGCCTGGGCCGCGGCCTTGCCGATGACGTAGCGGGTCTTCACGCGCCAGTCAGCGTCCTCGTCGGTTAGCAAATGCTTGCCGGCCTGGACGTAGTTCATGATCGCGGTCAGCGGCTGGTTGATCTCGTGCGCCAACGCCGAGGCGATGTGCCCCATGGTGCTGAGCCGCGTGACGTGCAGCAACTCGCTCTGCAGCTCCTGCAGGCGGCGCTCGGTCGATTGCCGTTTGGAGATGTCGTGGATGAACACGGTGAGGATGCGGCGCTCGCGCGTGCGCGCCTCGCCGATCGAAAGCTCGGTCGGAAAGGCCGAACCGTCCTTGCGGTGCGCCATCACGGCGCGGTTCCGGCCCGGCGACAGATGGCCGGGTAGATCGCTTTCGTAATCCTCGCGATAGGGGCTCGACAGCAGCATGGCGAAGCTTTGGCCGACAAGCTCGGATTCGGCATAGCCGAACAAGCTCGAGGCCGCCGCGCCGAAGGATTCGATCTTGCCGTCTTCGTTGACCGTGACGAGCGCGTCCGGCACGGCGTCCAGGATCGAGCGCAGGCGCGCCTCGCGTTCCGTCAGCGCCTTTTCGCTGATGCGCCGCGCGTCCGAGGCGGTGAACACGACATAGGTCGCGATGGCCGTGGTCGACAGGAACGCCTGCAGCCAGATCACCTGATCGGCCAGCGAACCCATGATCTGGGTGGTCGGCCCTTCGCCGAGGGAGGTCGCCCAGGAACCGACGACGGAGACGGCGACCAGGAGCGTCACGATCTCAAGGGCCGTGCGGCGGACGGCCAGCCATACGAAGATCGGCACCAGCACATAGACGCCCATCAAGCGCAGCGTCTGGCTGGTCAGGAAGTCCATGAAGACCACGGCCGTGATGCCCAGGATCGCGAGGGCGAAGACATAGGCCGAGCGGGAATGCCCCGCCGCGTGCAGGGCTTCGCGCGGGCGCATCCAGGCCAAGATGGCGGGCGTGATGAACAGCGTGCCGGTGAAGACTGCGGGCGCCCAAACGATCCAGACCAGGCCATAGAAGGCGGCGAAGGCGTTCTGGTAGGCGGCCGCGCCCAGCGTCGCGGACAGAGCCGCGTTCACCATGGCCGCGGCGATCAGCGCCATGACCGGCCGGCGCGCGTCCAGCGGCAAGACCGAGCCCGCGATCGCCTTGTAAACAAAGGCCGCGACCAGCGCGGCGACGATACCGTTCGAGGCGAGCCACAGGCCGAGCCAGAACGGCCCGCCGGAGAGGTAGATCACGATGGCCTCGGCCGCGAACAGCGCCGCCATCAACGGCAGCCAGTCGCGTTTTGGCCACCACAGGAACGCCGCCAGCGCCACGCCGGCGGACATCGAGCAGACCGCGATCTCCTGCGGCTCGATCCGCAGATGGATGTCGAGCAGGGTCGTGATCGCCCCGAGCGCGGCGATGACCAGACATGCCAGGGGCAAGGGGGCACGGCCTGACCGGAGGGGTGCGCTTGGGTGGGGGGTCACGTCGGACTTTCGGGGCAACCAGCCGGGCCTTTTTTACCCCGCGCGGCGGGGTGGGCGGAAGCCGGGGCGGCAATTCTCCTACGGACGGATTCGCACCCGACGGAACAGAAGGGCAATCGGCGCGGCGCACAACGCCGCCACCATGATGACCGCGAAGGTCTGGTTGTAACCGATCATCCCCGCCTGGCGCAGGATTTCGGCGTGCATCGCCGAGATGCCCGAGGCGCGCCCCACGTCCCACAGGTCCGGCATCGTGTGAATCAGCGGGTTATAGGGCGAAACGAACTCGATCAGCATGGCCCGCGTGCTCTGGGTGTGGTTAGTCCAATAGGTCACCGTGCTGGCGATGCCGATGCTCGAGCCTAGATTGACGAGCAGATAGAACAGCGGCACGGCCTGCGGCCGGTCCTCCGTCGCCACGGTGGCGAAGGCCAGCGTGTTGAAGGGGATGAAGGCCAGGGCGCAGCCGATGCCCTGGGTGACGGCCACGAACGCCACGTTCCACAGCGTGACGTCCGTCGACCAAAGCGACATCTCGAAGGCCGAAAAAGCGATCAGCCCGAAGCCGCATACGGCCACGAGGCGCGGATCGGCATGCCGCATCAGGAACCCGGTCAGGACGCTGCCGGTCAGATAGCCGAGCTGCCTGGGCGTCAGCAGAAGGCCGATCATCTCGACCGGCAAGCCCCGGAAGTTCTGTAGCAGCAAAGGCAGCATCACCGTCGGCAAGGCCCACAGCATGCCGTAGATGAAGGCGCCGAGCAGCCCGATCACGTAGTTCCGGTCGCGGAACGGCTCGGGTTTCAGGAACGGGTTGTTGGCCGTCGCGGAGTGGGCGAGGAACAGATAAAGGCACAGAACCGCGACGATGCATTCCACGACGATCTCGGTCGAGCCGAACCAGTCCAGCCGCGCGCCGCGGTTGAACAGAAGCTGGATCGCGCCCAGCCCCATGATCAGGGTGATCAAGCCGAAAGTGTCCAGGCGCCGCGGCCGCTCGGTCGATTCGGACGGTACGACCGCGAGCGCTCCGATCAATCCCAGCACCGCCAGCGGCACGTTCATGTAGAAGACGGCCGGCCAGCCATACGCCTCGATCACGTAGCCCGCCAGAGGCGGCGCGATGATCGAGCCGGCCACGCTGCCGACGCTCCACAGCATCAAGGCATGGCCGTATTTGGCGCGCGGATAGGCGTCGACCGCGATCACCTGCGAGAGCGGAATGATCATCGCGCCGTTAAGGCCGAGCAGAAAACGCCACAGCACTTCTTCTTCGAGGGTATGCGCGTTGGCGCACAGGATGGTGATGACCAGGAACGCGCCGATGGAGAAGATGAACAGGCGCCTGCGGCCCATCACCCCGGTCAGCCAGCCGACCAGCGTGATGGTCACGGTCGCGCCCACGATGAACGCCGTCACCACCCAGGCAATCTGGTCGGGCGTCGCCGAGAATGTACCCTGCATATGGGGCAGGGCGACGCTGACCACGGTCAGGTCGAGCGAGTACATGCTGGCCGCCAGCATGGTCGTGGCCATGACCAGCCGGCGCCGCAGGGCGGAATCGCCGCTGGCCGCTTTTGCGAGGCCGCGCATCATGGCCGGGTCGCTCGGTCCTCTTTCGACGGCCGGCGGATGGGGCCGGCGGCGCATTGTGGCGGCGGCGGCGGAGATGCGCCATCGCCGCCTACGACGAAAGTCGGCTTGCCCTCGGCTTTGAAATATCGCCTTATATCTGCGGCTTAGAAGCCTTCCTCGATATCCGGGGGTGGGCCAAACGTCGGGGCCGGATGTCCCATATCGTCATCATCGATGACCGGGTCACCAACCGGAATATTCTCGTCAAGCTGGCTCAGTCGCTTGATAAGAACGTCGATGTGCGCGCCTTCGCCGATCCGCGTGCGGCGATCGAATGGTTCGCCGACCACACGCCGGATCTGGTCATCACCGACTACAAGATGCTCAGCATGGACGGCGACGCCTTCATCCGGCAGTTCCGCCGCCTGCCGTTCTGCTTCGACGTGCCCGTCATCGTGGTCACCGTCTACGAGGACCGCGATTTCCGCTACCGGGCGCTCGAGGCCGGCGCCACCGACTTCCTTCTGAGCCCGGTCGACCATCACGAGTTCCGCGCCCGCGCGCGCAACCTTCTGACCCTGCGCCGCCAGCAGGAGATCATCCGCAAGCGCGCGCTCACCCTCGAGCAGAAGTTGCGTACCTCCGACCGGCTTCACAAACAGGCGCTTCACACCAGCGCCGAGTTGCTGCGGCTCGTGGTCGGCAGCGTGCCCGCGATGATCAGCGCGGCCGACGAGGAAGGGCGCTGCATCTTCATCAACGACTATCTTGCGGATTTCTTCGGCGTCGATCCTTCCGCCGCCATCGGCCAGACCATGGGCGAGCTGTTCGGCGCCGACTACGGCGTCCGGCACGCGGATTACGGTCGGCGCATCCTGGCCGACGGAAAGCCCTTGGCCGGCATCGAAGAGGCCTTGAACGACCGGAACGGACGCCCGGCCACGTTCCTCACCACCATGGCGCCCCTGCGCGACGCCACGGGCCGTATCTCCAGCATCGTCTCGGTATCGCTCGACATCACCGACCGCCGCGCGCGCGAGCGCAACCTCAACGAGGCCTCGGCGCTGGTGAAGGTCACGACCGAGGCGATGGCGCAGGGGCTGATCGCCGTCGACGCCGAGATGACCATCCTGATCGCCAATACGCGCGCGGCGCTTCTGCTCGACGTGCCGCCTTCGATGCTCCAGCCCGGACAGGATTTCCGCAAGGTCGTGGCCTATGGCGTCGCGCGCGGCGACTACGGCCCGATCGGCGCGGACGAGATCGCGCGCCGCTATCTTCAGATGAGCCGGCGCAGCGCCACCTTCGCCATCGGTCGTCCGGAATCGAATGAAGTCGCGGTCGAGGTGCGCGGCAGCCCCATGCCCACGGGCGGCGCGGTCCTGACCTTTACCGATATCACCGAACGCAAGAAGGCCGAGGCCGAGATTCTGATCGCGAAAGAGAACGCCGAACGGGCCAGCCGCGCCAAGTCGGAGTTTCTCGCGCATATGAGCCACGAGCTGCGCACGCCGCTCAACGCCATCATGGGCTTCTCCGAGCTGATGAAAAGCGAGGTGTTCGGCCCCGTCGGCAGCGACCGGTACCGCGAATATTGCGCCGACATCTACAACAGCGGCGCGCACCTTCTCAGCCTCATCAATGACATCCTGGATTTGTCCAAGATCGACGCCGGCAAGGCCGAGCTCGAGGAATCCAGCGTGGACGTTGCGGCCTCGATCGAGAACGTGTTGCGCCTGGTGCGCATCCGGGCCGAGGAAGGCAAGGTGCGGCTTGAGGTCGACGTTACGATGGGCTTGCCGCTGATGCGGCTGGACGCGCGCAAGTTCAAGCAGATCCTGATGAACCTGGTCTCCAACGCGGTCAAGTTCACGCCCGAGGGGGGGCGCGTGCGGATCGGCGCGCGCCTGGGTCCGGACCAGGCCATGCTGATCGAGGTCGCCGACACCGGCATCGGTATCTCCGAAGAAGACTTACCCCGCGTGGTCACCCGCTTCGGCCAGGTGACCGGCGAGCATGCGCGCAAGCATGCCGGCAGCGGCCTTGGCCTGCCGCTGGCCATCGAGCTGACCAAGCTGCATGGCGGGCAGTGCGAAATCTCGAGCCAGGTCGGCGTCGGTACGGTGGTGACCGTGCGCCTGCCCGGAGAGCGGGCTGAGCTGCAGGCCCATATCGCCTAATACGCGGAAAGCGGCGATGGCGTTCGCGCGATGACGACCACGGTTGAAACGGCGCAATCCGGTAAGCGGGGCCGCTTGGCCTGGCTGCGCGGCCGACTCGCGAACCGGCCGGACAGCGAGCACGAACAGGCCGTCATCCGCGTCGTCATCGTCAGCCTGCTGGCGCTCTATTTTTACATCCTGGACGACGGCACGACTCTCGTGGGCGTCGACTACCACGCGGGCTTCCTGTTCGCCTGCTTCTATCTCGCAACTGCCGTCCTGATTGTCGGCATGATCGTCGCGCGGCCGGGCAAGTCGGTCGCGCGCCGCATCTTCGCCATGGTGGGCGATCAGACGACCTTGTCGGTCCTCATGTATTTCGGCGGCGAGGCGGGTGCGGGCATCTACCCGATCTATCTCTGGATCACCCTCGGCTACGGCTTCCGCTACGGTGTCGCGTATCTGCGCCCCGCGGCGCTGTTCAGCATCCTCGGCTTCCTCGCCGTCACGCTGACCAACGAGTATTGGAGCATCAGCCATCCGCTTTCGATCGGCCTTCTTTTGGCGCTGGTCGTGCTGCCCGCCTATGTCAGCACGCTGATCAAGAAGCTGACCGAGGCCAAGGCGCTGGCCGAGGACGCCAACCAGGCCAAGAGCCGCTTCCTGGCCAACATGAGCCACGAGCTGCGCACACCGTTGAACGCCATCATCGGCATGAGCGACCTTCTGCGCGGCACCACGCTCGACGCCGAACAGCGCGACATGACGCACACGATCGGCAGCTCCGGCCGCCAGCTCTTGTCGCTGATCGACGACATCCTCGATCTCTCAAAGATCGAAGCGCAGAAATACGCGGTCGAGGTTTCCGATTTCGATCTCCACGCGGAGATGGCGGATCTTTTGTCGATCGTGCAGCCCCAGGCCGCGGGCAAGGGCTTGGACCTGCGCGTCCATTTCACGGCCCACACGCCCCATGCCCTGCGCGGCGATATCCGCCATTTGCGCCAGGTGCTGATGAACTTCCTATCGAACGCGGTGAAGTTCACCGAACGCGGCCACGTCGTCCTGTCGGTCGACGCGGTCGACACGCAGGGCGACAAGGCCGTGCTTCTGTTCCGCGTGATCGATTCGGGTATCGGCATCCGGCCCGAGGACCGGCAGCGCATCTTCGACAGCTTCACCCAGGCCGACGACGCCACCAACCGCCGCTATGGCGGCACGGGGCTGGGCCTGGCCATCGCAAAGCAGCTCGCGGGTCTTCTGGGCGGCGAGATCGGCGTCGAAAGCATGGTGGGCGAGGGCAGCACCTTCTGGATCAAGTTGCCCGTCGCCATGCGTGCGGAGGCCGCCGCCGCCGCGCTGGAAGGCCGCGCCCTCGTGCTTACGGCCGACGGCGCTCTGGCCGGCGAACTGCTGCCCCTGGTCGAGCGCGTGGGCATGGAGTCCGCCCTGGCCCCGACCGCCAGCAAGGCCATCGAGGAGGCCACGGGCGCAGCCGCCGCGGGCATGGCTTACCGGGTCGTTCTCGTCGATGCGCGCGCGCCGGGGGTCGAGGCCCACGGCATCGTCGATGCGGTCCGGGCAAGCGACCGCACCTGCCAGTTCATCCTGTTGCGCGGAACTGCTGGCGAGGCCGTGATCCGCGGGTATGTCGCGAGCGTGCCCGTGCCGCTCGCGGCTGAATCGATCGAGAACGCGCTGCGCGCCGCGGCGTCGTTCGATCCCGCCCGCCACGCCGCGACCTTGGTTCGCGCCGCCCTGCCGCGCCGCGCGCTGCGCGTGCTGATCGCCGAGGACAATCCGGTCAACCGCAAGGTGACGGCCAAGATCCTGGAGAAAGGCGGTCATATCCCGGTTCTGGTCGGCACCGCCGACGAGGCGCTCGACCTCTTGGACGCCGAGCCGTTCGATGTCGTGCTGATGGACGTCAACATGCCGGGCACCAGCGGGCTCGACGCGGTCAAGCTATACCGGATGGCGCATCTCGATGAGCGGCGCCTGCCTTTCATTGCGCTGACCGCCGACGCCACGCCCGAGGCGCGCAAGCGCTGCGAGGATGCGGGCATGGACGCCTATCTGACCAAGCCGGTCGATACCGCGCGCTTGCTGGCGACGATCGAAGCGCTGGCCGCTTCAGCCGAGGCGCCCGCCGAGGCCGATGCGGGCCGGGTGGCCGACATCACCAAGCACCCGCGCTTTCAAAGCGAGGCGCAGCCCGTGGTGGATTTCCGCGCGCTGGACGAATTGCACGCGCTGGGGCAGGGGGGCGCGTTCGTGGCCGAGGTGATCGATGATTTCATCGCCGATGCCGAACAGGTGATCGACGATCTGCGCGCCGCCGTGGCCGCCGACGATGTCCCGGCCTTCCGCGACAGTCTCCACGCCCTGCGTAGCAGCGCCGCCAATGTGGGCGCTGTGCGCTTGCATCGCGTCTGCTCGGGCTTCGACCGTCGCGGGGCGGCTTCGCTCCGCGGCGAGGGCGCCGATCAAGCCGGACAGATCGCTGAGGAGTTCGCGCGCTACCGCTCGGTGGTCGCGCGCCATCTGGCCGAACGCTACGGACGCTCGCACCCCTCCTGACGGCGGGAGCCGCCCGGCCCCCGCCCGCTCAGCCTTAGTTGCCGCCAGCTTCAGTTGCTAATGGAAGCCCAGCGCCGGTCCTGCGCCGCGGCCAGACGCTCCATCTTCCGCAGATCGCTGTTCTCGAGCGTCAGCGCCGTCTCGACCCACAAGTCGGTGACGTCCAGCAGCTCCTGATGCGAGACCGGGCTGACCATGCGGCGCACCTTGTACACCGCGCGGTGGGCATTGAAGCTGCGGTCGCGCTGCTCGACGAAGTCATAGACCGCTTCCTCGCCCTGGCCATCCGGCGCGACCACATCGATCACGTCCAGCGCCTTCAGCTCCTCCGCGGAATAGATGCGTCCGGACAGGATCATTTCCTCCGCGCGCGCCGGGCCGATGCGGCGGCCCAACAGGCTGTAAGCACCCATGCCGGGGAACAGGTTGAACAGGATTTCCGGCAGGCCGAACTTGGCGCTTTTCTCGGCCACGATGACGTCGGCGGCCAGCGCGCATTCGAAGCCGCCGCCGAGCGCGTCGCCCTGGACCAGCGAGATGCTGACCACGGGCGCGTTCATGTTGATCGCCCGCGCGTACTGTACGTCGATGCAGGCATGGGCATAGCGGCGGAGGCCGGCGCGGTCCTTAGCGCGGATCTGCTCCACGAACAGCGGCAGGTCGCCGCCCAGGTTGAAGATGCCGGGCATGCGCGACGCCATCACGACATATCGCATCGGCGCCTCGCCCGCGTTTGCGTCCTCGGCGAAGGTGGATTCGACCCAGCGCTGGGCCGTGCGCATGTCGGACAGAAGCCCCATGGTGAAGCTCGGGCGTCCCGCGGGCTTCATGTGCTGCCACAAGATGCGCGCGGGCGCGTCGAGCCGCACGTCAAGCTCGGCCAGTTGCCCGGCCTCGCCCAGTTCGGGCGCGGGCGAGGGGCGCGGCTGGATGGCTAGGTTTCCGGCGTATTCCAGTTTGCGGGACGCGGGCCGCCTTGCTGGCGCGAACGCGTGGATGGTCTGCTTGGTTTCGCTCATGATCGTCTCCTTGGGAACCGGGACGGGGGCGAAGATGAATGCCCCCTGCCAAAAAGATGCGCGCCGCATTTGACAGGCGCAATACGGCCTATACGTCCGACGGGTTTGCCGCGGTTGCAAAAGTGGTCCCAGGCGCTTGGCCCCATGCCCGTCCAGCGGCTAAGCTGCGGGCCCGCAAAGGGAAATAAGGGGAGTCTCCCGTGCAATACGACTACGTCATCATCGGCGGCGGGTCCGCCGGTTGCGTGCTCGCGAACCGCCTGTCGGAAAACGCGAACAAGACCGTGTGTCTGATCGAGGCTGGGCCGAACGAGTCGCCCGAGCACATGCCGCAGTCGCTCTACGAGGCATCCTTCCTGCCCGACTATTTCGAGGACAAGCGGTACTGGACCAAGCTCGAAGCCTTCATGGACCCGATCGGCAACAAGTCGGTCGACGAGCTCGCGGCCACGGGCAAGGCGCGCCGCTACGAGCAGGCGCGAGTGATCGGCGGCGGCTCGGCCGTGAACGGCCAGGTCGCGATCCGCGGCATCCCCTCCGACTACGACGAATGGGCGTCACTCGGCGCCGACGGCTGGACCTTCAAGGAGGTGCTGCCCTATTTCAACAAGCTCGAGCACGATCAGGATTTCGACGGCCCCTATCACGGCAAACAGGGGCGCATTCCCATCCACCGCATCTTCCCGCAAGATTGGGGCGGTCTGTCGCTGGCCTTCCGCGACGCGGTCGGCGCGCGCGGCATTCCCTATTACGACGATTGCCACGCCAATTTCGTCGACGGCTGTTTCCCCTTCACGCGCAACAACGCCTATCTGCACCGCGTGTCGACCAACACCGGCTATCTCGACGGCGCCACGCGGCAGCGCAAGAACCTTCACATCAGCGGACACAGTTTCGTCGACTCCCTCGTCTTCGAGGGCAACCGTGTCGTGGGCGCGCGGGTGCGCCGGGGCGGCCAGACGGATGTGATAAAAGGCCGCGAGGTGATCGTCTCCTGCGGCGCCATCCATTCGCCCGCCATGCTGATGCGCGCGGGCATCGGTCCGGCCGACCATCTGAAAGAACGCGGCGTCGCGGTGCGCGTCGACCGGCCGGGCGTGGGCTCGAACCTGCAGGACCATCCGCTGATCGGTTACGGCCTGCACTTGAAGCCCGAGGGCCGCATGGCTGAGACCTTGCGCTGCAACTTCATGTTGCATATGCGCTGGTCGTCCAAGTTCGAGGGCTGCACGCCCATGGACATGAAGCTGTCGGTCTCGAACCGCTTCTCATGGAGCAAAATGGGCCAGCAGATCGCGACCATCCAGTTCGGCGCCAACAAGGCCTATTCCAAGGGCTTCGTGCGGTTGAAGACCACTTCGCCGGACGACGAGCCGATCGTGGCCTTCAACCTCCTGTCCGATCCGCGCGATCTGCAGCGGACGATGTGGGCCGCGCGCTTCGTTTACGACGTGCTGATGAACAAGCCGGTCAAGGACATGTATCACTCCGCCTGGCCGGGTATTTACGCCGACTCCGTCCGCAACCTGCAGCCGGAGACGGGTATCAACAAGTTCATCACCAACATGGCCGCGAAGCTGCTCGACCTGGGCGGTCCGGCGCGCGACTTCGTCATCAACCAGGCCGTTGACAAGCGCTTCGACCTGCACGAGATCCAGAAGAACGAAAAGCTGATGGAGGAATGGATCCGCGCGGGCGTGCAGGGTGACTGGCATGCCTGCGGCACCTGCCGCATGGGCCGCAAGGACGACCGCATGGCGGTGACCGACCCGCACGGCCGCGTCTACGGTGTCGAAGGCCTACGCGTGGTCGATGCCTCGATCATGCCGTCGGTGCCCTGCGCCAACACCAACATCTCGACGATCATGATCGGCGAGAAGATGTCCGACCACATCAAGGCGGCGGGCTGACGGAGGCCGGATGGCGGCGGTTGCGGCGGAACGGTCGAGCGGAACACTGATCGCGGGCGTCCTTGCGGCGCTCGTGGTCGTGGCCGCCGCGCTGGCCGTCCGCTTCATCATCATCGAGGGCCAGATGGCCCAGGCCTGCATCGCGATGACGCCGCCGTCCTGGTGCGCGGCGCGCAATTCGCTGGTGCAGTTTTTCCGCGCTGAGGGCTTCGGGTACGCGGCGCTGGCCGCCGGCATCCTGGCGCATCTGTTCGGCGGCAAGCCCGCGGCCATCGTGGCGCTGATCGTGGGGGCGGCAGGGCTGGTGCTCTACAACACCGGCTTGGCGTCGGTCGCCGTCCTGCTCGGCCTGCTGCGTCTCGTCCGGCCCTAGGCGCGCTTCCGCAAACCGAGCCAGGGCCAGGCCAGGACCAGGCACGTCACGGTCCAGCCCCAGGCCTGCCAGTTCTCGAACCCTTCGCGCACACCGCCCACCACGGCCGCTGCGGCCAGGAGCCACGCCAGCCAGCGTTCCTCCGCGCGCCCCGGCGCGAGCCGCGAATCGGCGGCCAGGAAGCCGATCGCCGGGATCAGGAATGCGACGGTCGGGAAATCGCGGTAGCGCGGATCGAACACGAGGGCCAGCGCGATGGCGGTCGCGGCGAACACCGATGCGCCGTGCAGGACGCCGAGCCACAGCGACGGCGTGAAGGGCGCCGCCCAGAAATGGCGCGGCCACGCCAACACATCGCGCAAGGGCGCCGCGCGGTAGCCGTCGCCTGCATAGCGCCAGAACAGCGCGCCGCGCGCGGCATGGCGCAGCAAAGTCCAGGCTGTCGCCAGCGACAAGGCGATGCCCGCGATGCCGAAGCCCCAGTCGCGTAACGTGACGCTGGTGATCGCGACGAAGCGTGCCTGCACGACGGCGATGCAGCCCGCCGCGACGGCGGCGAATGTGAAGACCAGCCATTCGCCGGTTGAAAAGCGCCGGCCGCGGCGCAGCGCGTAGAGGACCGGCAGCGCGCCAAGGACCAGCGAGACCGCGAGCCGTTTGAGCCAGAAGGCGTCGCCGCCGGCAGGCCCGATGAAGGGGAACTTGGCTTGGCGCGCGGTGTCATAGAGGCCCCAATAGCCGCCGACCGTGCCTTCCTGCGCGCGCTTCCACGATTGGTCGAAGGCTTCGATCACGTTGTAGTCGATGCCCCTGGCCTCGGCGAGATTGACGAAGCCGCGGATGAAACGCGCCTGGTTGGCGGGGCTGGGCCGCGCGGCCTCGCGCATGCGCCCTTCGCTTGGCCAGCCCGTTTCGCCGATCAGAAGTTTCTTGTTGGGGAACTTGCCCTGCACGATCGACAGGATGTTGGCGATGTGGTCGACCGCATGGTCGATGCCGATCGGCTCGTCCTCCCAATAGGGCAGGATGTGGATGGTCACGAAATCCGCCGCTTCGGCCAGTTGCGGATTGCGGATCCAGAACTCCCACACATCGGCATAGGTGACGGGCACTTTGGTCGCCTGCCGCGCCCGGTTCATCATCGCGGCCAGCGCTTCGGGCGGCTGCTCCTGGCGCAGAAGCGTCTCGTTGCCGATGACCAGCGCCCGCACCGTGTCGGGATAGGCATTGGCTAGTTCGATCACCTCTTGCAGCTCGCGCGCGTTGCGGTCGGCCTCGCGGCCGATCCAGGCGCCCACGATGACTTTGATACCGAGCTTCTGTGCAAGGCGCGGGATCGCGTCCTGGCCATGGGCCGTGGAATAGGTGCGCACGCAATCGAAGCGTTCCGCCAGATAGCGCAGGTCGGCTTCCATCTGCGCGGGCGGGATCATCAGTTCCGGATCGGCCGGCGTCTGCCAGCCCTGGAACGGCGCGTAGGATACGCAGCGCAGCTTGGCGGTCGGCGCGTCGGGAATTCCCGCGACCGGCTGGCCCTCGAACCACCAGCCGACGGCGGCGGCGAATGCGGCCAGCAGGAACGCAAGCGCGCCGATCCAGCGCGGCCGGAAGCCTTGCGCCTGTTGCTCCGCCATCACCAGACCTGGAGCTGTTGGAAGAAACGGGTCACGGCATAGAAGCCGGTGCCCACGATGGCGGCGAAGACGGCAAGCGCCACGGCGCTGGCCAAGACGCCGGCCAGCACCGTCACGCCGTCGGCTTCGATCAGCCCGAGCGAGACGATGGCGATGCCGATGGCGGGCAGAAGATTGGCGCCCACGAGAGGCAGCAGCAGCACGAAGCCCAGCACGACCAAGAGAAGGCCGAGCAGCCGTTCGGCCAGCCCCTGCGGCGTCACGGTCAGGCGCGGCTTGCAGTAGCGCTCGAAGCGTTCGATGGACGGGCGCACCCGGTCGGCCATGCGTTTGAAGTCGGCGCGGCGCACATCGCGCGCGAGCAGTTTCCGGGGCAGCCACGGGCGCTTTTGGCCCAACATCATCTGGCCGGCCGTGATCACGATCAGCATGCCGAACAGCGAGGAGATGCCGGGCAGGGGGATCATGTTGGGCAGCGCCCAGATGAACAGGATGACGCCGAAGCCCCGGTCGCCCAACTCCTCCGCCAGATCGGCGAAGGACAGGCGATCTTCGGGATGGCCTTCGTCCGCGATGCGCCGCAGAAGCGTGGAAATGCGTTCGTGATGCGGTCGCATGGACGGCGAAAACTCCCAACAGGTTGGCCATAAAGACCCCACCGGGCGGCGGGCGTCAATCGCGCGAAAGGCCGTTTTTTCGCCAGATTCCGCGTGTCGGGCCTTGAAGGTTCGGGGCCGCTGTTGGAAACATGGGCGGCCAACCGAGGGGACCCCCATGCAAATCCAGACGCCGTATCTTTTGTTCCTGGGCGACGCCCGTGACCAGCTCGCCGCCAAGACCGCCCAGGGCATCGCCTATTGGCGTCCGGAATGGTGCGTGGGGCAGCTTCGCCTGCCGGACTGCAACGCCAATCTCGGCCTCAAGGAATTGACCATCGCGGATGCCGCCAAGGCGGGCGTGAAGACGGTGATCGTCGGCGTGGCCAACCGCGGCGGCATTATTTCCGACGCTTGGACCACGGTCCTCAACGAGGCGCTGGAGCGCGGCATGGATCTGGCGGCGGGCCTCCACAACAAACTGTCCGAAGTGCCGAAGCTGCGCGAAACGGCCGCGCGCCTTGGCCGTCAACTGTTTGACGTGCGCCACCCGACGAAGCCTTTCCCGCTCGGCACCGGCGCCAAGCGGCCTGGTCTGCGCCTCCTGGCCGTTGGCACCGACGTCTCGTCGGGCAAGATGTACACGACGCTCGCACTCGAGAAGGAATTGAAGAAACGCGGCCGCAAGGCAGATTTCCGCGCCACCGGCCAGACCGGCATTTTCATCGCCGGCAGCGGCGTATCGATCGACGCCGTGGTTTCCGACTTCGTCTCGGGTGCCGTCGAAGAGCTGTCGCCACCCAACGATCCCGACCATTGGGACCTGGTGGAAGGGCAGGGCTCGCTGTTCCACGCCTCGTATGCCGGCGTCACGCTCGGCCTCATCCACGGCTCGCAGCCGGACGCGCTGGTCATGTGCCACGAGCCGACGCGTCAGCATGTGCGCGGCCTGCCGCACTACAAGCTGCCGGGCATCAAGGAATGCATGGAAGCCAATCTGGCCGCCGCGCGCCTGACCAATCCGGCCGCCAAGTTCGTCGGCATCGCGCTCAACACCTCGCAGATGTCCGAGGCCGATGCGCTGAAGGAGATCAAGAAGACTGAGGACGCGCACGGCCTGCCCACGGTCGATCCGGTGCGCCAGGGCGTCGCCAAGATCGCCGACCGTCTCTGGTAGTTCGATGACGGATCTCGACGTCCGCCGCGAATCCTGGCCGATCCGCGGCACCTTCGCCATCTCGCGCGGCAGCCGCACCGCGACCGAAGTCGTCGTCGTCGAGCTGACGCGCGACGACCATATCGGGCGTGGCGAATGTGTGCCCTATCCCCGCTATGGCGAGACGGTCGAAGGCGTGATCGCGGACATCGAATCGTTGCGCGCGCGCCTGGCGGGTGGGCTCGACCGCGACGGGTTGCAGACGGCGCTGCCGGCCGGCGCCGCGCGCAATGCTGTCGATTGCGCCTTTTGGGACCTGGAAGCCAAGCGCGCTGGACGGCGCGCCTTTGAACTTGCTGGCTTACCTGCGCCCCAGCCGCTTACCACCGCCTACACGCTCTCGCTCGATGCGCCCGAGGCTATGGGGCGTGCCGCGGCGGCGAACGCGCACCGTCCGCTCCTCAAGCTCAAGGTGACGGGCGATGGCGATCTGGATCGCGTGCGTGCCGTCCGCGCCAACGCGTTGGGGTCCAAATTGGTGGTCGACGCCAACGAGGCATGGACGCCCGAACAGTTCACGCGCTTTGTGCCGGAGTTGGCGGGGCTTGGCGTCACCATGATCGAGCAGCCGCTGCCCGCAAAGGCGGATGCGCCATTGGCTTCGCTCAAGCGTGCCATTCCGGTCTGCGCCGACGAATCCTGCCACGATGCGAGCACGATCGAAGAGCTGGTCGGCCGCTACGACATGATCAACATCAAGCTCGACAAGACCGGCGGCCTGACCGAGGCGCTGAAGCTGCGCGCTGCCGCCGAGGCCAAGGGCTTCGGCGTCATGGTCGGCTGCATGATCGCGACCTCGCTGTCGATGGCGCCCGCGGTCCTCGTGGCGCAGGGCGCCGCAGTCGTCGATCTCGACGGGCCGCTTCTCCTCGCGCGCGACCGCGATGCGGGCCTGCGCTATGACGGCAGCACGGTCCATCCCGCGGACGCCGCCCTCTGGGGCTGACGCGCCGGCGTCAAGAAGCCGTAACCTGTGGAATGCGTTGCTGTCTGCGCGGCGCGCGCCCCGCGCCTCTGGCACGACTTATGAAAGGTAAAGAAGGCAGGGGCTGATACTGCCTGCGCAACGGAATCGGGTCAGCCAGCCGGAAAGCCGCCCACCGTTTTCAGTTCTTTTCGAACGCGTTCTTGATCTTGGCCAGCTCGACCAGCCGGGCGTCGCGCGCCCGCGCCATGTCGGCGGGCGTGCGGCCGTTCAGCATCTCCTCGACCTGATCGATCAGGATCTTCTGCTGCTCCGGCGTCAGGCGGATGCGCGAAGCGCGGTCGACCGCCATCGTGTCGCGCGGACCGAAGATCTCGAAGGTGCGCTTCAGCCCGCCTTCACCGCCCGCCAGCATGTAGGACAGGAACGGGCCGATGAAGGCCCAGCGCCGTCCCGGTCCTTCCGTGATGGCGGCGTCCACGTCGGCCGCGGTGCAATAGCCCTGCAGCACCATCTGCACGGCCTCGTTCCAGACCACGTATTGCAGGCGGTTGGCGATGTGGCCGTAGATCTCGCGCTTGAGCCGCACGGGCTTGAGGCCGGCCTCGGCATAGAACGCCTCGGCCAGGTCGATCGCCGCGGGATCGGTACGTTCGCCGCCGGCCAGCTCCATCAGCGGCACCAGGTGCGGCGGGTTGAACGGGTGCGCCAGGATGCAGCGTTCGGGATGCGCGCATTTGAGCGCCAGCCGCGTCATCACCAGCGCCGAGGTGCTGGAGGCGATCACCCGTTCCTTGGGAAACGCGGCGTCGATCTCGGCCAGCACGTCGATCTTGAGCGCTTCGGTCTCCGGCGCGTTCTCCTGCACGAAATCGGCGTCTTTCACGCAAGCGGCGACATCGCGCGCGAAGGCGAAGGGCGGCGGCGCGTCGAGCTTCGTCGCGCCGATCTCGCGCAGCTGCGGCCAGATGCGCGCGACGAAGGCGCGGAGCTTCGCTTCGCCGTCCGGCGCGGGATCGGTCGCCGTCACCTGATAGCCGCGCGCGAGGAAATGGGCGCAGAACGAGCCGCCGATGGTGCCCGTGCCGACCAGCGCGATGTGCTTGATCTTCCGCCGCTCGATCATCGTGCTCTCCGTCAGTGGATCGTCTTGGAAGGTTTGGTGGGCACCGGCTTTTCCTCGGGCGGTGCGTCGTTGGTGGGGCCGGCTTGGTGATGGGTCATGCGCCAGACGCCGTCCTCGCGCGCGAAGATGTTGGTCGCGATCAGATAGCCGCCGTCCACCATCTCGAAGCAGATCACGAACGCCACGTCGCCGATCACGAAGGCGCGCGCGCCGCGGCAGGTCACCTTGGGCGCGTTCGTGCTGGACAGGATGCCCTGCCAGCTCGTCATCACGGCTTCGCGGGTGGTGAGCGCGCCCCAGCCCGGATGGATGCAGGCCACCGGCGCGCGCTTGGCCCACAGGTTCTCCATGGCGGCTATGTCGTGGTCCGAGAACGCCTTGTAGAAGGCCTCGTTGGCTTGCAGGACCAGATCGTCGTCGTTCATGCCCTATCCCCGTTGGTGCCGCCAGTGAAGCGGAACTAGGCCGCGCGGTCGAGCCTCATGCGAAGCGGCCGGGATTGAAGCGCGCCAGGTCCAAGGGCGGCGCGCGGCCCTGGATCATCTCGGACAGGGCCAGCGCCTGCGCCGGCCCCATGTGGAAACCGCCGCGCGCGCCGGCCGCGATATAGGCCTGGTCGTGGCCGGGCAGGCGGCCGATCACGGGCAGCGCGTCCGGCGTCACGGCCTGAAACCCGGCCCAGCTTCGCACCGCGCGCAGATTGGCCAAGCCCGGCACCACGGTCGTGGCGGTGGCCCAGTTCTGGCGCAGCCGGTCGTAATCGGTTTTGCGCTGGCCGGTCGCGAACACGCCGCGTCCCTGCCAGCCGCCGCCGATCATGCAGGTGCCGTTCTCGTATTGCTTGAGCGTCAGGATGCCGGCCACATGGCTGACCACACGGTCGAACACCCTGGGTCCGGGTTCGGTGATGGTCAGCATGTTGGTGTCGACATAGAGCGGCAGCGTCACGCCCAGCATGCGCGCAACCTCGCCCGACCACGGCCCCGCCGTGACGATAACGGCGCGGCAGCGTGTGACGCCAAAGCGCGTCTTCACCGCATAGCCCGCGCCTTCGCGTGCGATGGATTCGACCGGCGTCTGCGACGAGACGTGTGCGCCCGCGCGCCGCGCGGCGGCGACCACTTCGTTGCCGGCCAAAAGCGGGCTCGCGTGGGAATCCTCATCGCAGAAGGTGGCGGCGCGCACGCCCTGGCCGAGCCAGGGTCCGCGGTCGCGCATCTGGTTGGCTTCCAGCCACTCCAGCTCAAGCCCTGCCTCTGCCTGCTTGGCGGCGTAGTCGCGCAGATGCGCGATGTGGGCATCGTCGGTCGCGACCAGAAAGCCGCCCAGCCGGTGGAAGCCGACCTCCATGCCGTCTTCTTCTTGGAACCGCTTCCACAGCGTGATGCCGAGGCGCGCCATGGCCAGCACCTCGACGCGCATGGCCTGGATAGAGAGGGTGCCGGCGTTGGAGCCCGAGGCGTCGCTCCACGGCTCGGTACGGTCGAAGACAGCAACCGAGCGGCCCGCGCGCGCCAGGTACAGTGCGGCGCACATACCGACCACGCCGCCGCCGATCACGGCCACGTCCACCTCGTTCGGGGCCGCGGAATTCCTGCCGTCCATCGTCTCACCTGCTCCGGCGGGGGAGGATGCCGCTCCCGCCTATCGCAGGGCAATCGCTATTCGCGCCCGCGCGTTGGCTTGGGGGACGCGCGGCCGATATGCTCGTCGATATCGCCACGCACGGGGGAGAGTTTCATGGCACGCCAAGCGCTCGGGACACTCGACGGCAAGCAGTTCGACGTGGCTGTTATCGGCGCGGGCCTCAACGGCATCTCGTCGGCCCAGCATCTGGCGGCGGCCGGCTATTCCGTTCTCCTGGTCGAGAAGAACGATTTCTGCACCGGCGCCTCCAGCCGCTCCAGCCGCATGCTCTCCTGCGGCATCCGTTATCTCGAGCGCGGCATGTCCATGTGGCAGTTCATGGCCAAGCCGGACCTCTTGTTCGCCTCGCTCAAGATGGCGCGCCAGGCCATGAAGACGCGCAGCCAGTTCGTCAACACGGCGTCCCCGCATCTGCGCGAACTGAAGTTCGCCTTCCCGATCTACGGCACGGACTACTACCAGCCCTGGCAGGTGAAGCTCGCATTCAAGATGCTCGAGATCATGGGGCCGGGCGACGTGCCGATCGACTTCAAGATCCTGAAGCCGGCCGAGATCAAGAACCAGCCGCTGCTGTCCTGGATGCGCGACCAGGACAAGATGAAGGGCGCGGCCATGTTCCGCGAGTATCACTTCGACTGGCCGGAGCGCGTGGCCATGGACGCGGTGCTGGACGCAGAGCGCATGGGCGCCGTCATCCGCAACTACACGCCGGTCACGGGGCTGCGCCGCGACGGCGAGGGCTGGCGCGTCTCGCTGGCCGATTCGCTGCAGCCGGGCGCGGAAGCGACGGTGAAGGCCAAGGTCGTCCTCAACATGGCGGGCACCTGGATCGACCGCGTCAACAAGCTGGCGGGCGATTCGGCCAAGCGGAAGATCTGCGGCACCAAGGGTGTGCATTTCGCGGTGAAGCTGCCGCCCGAATGCCAGTATCGCGGCGTCATGGGCCACCACCGCGAGCACGAGCATCTCTACTGCTTCCCCTGGCGCGACCTGCATTATTTCGGCCCGACCGAGACGCTGTTCGAAGGCAACATCGACGACATCCGGGCGACCGATAACGAGATCGACTGGCTGTTGGCCGAGGCCAACTATCTGTTCCCGTCGCTCAACCTGAAGCGCTCGGACATCCTGTTCTCATGGGCGGGCGTGCGGCCGCTGACCTATGACGAACGTTATCCGAAAGGTTCGCGCGACCGGCTGGTGCACGATTTGGCGTCGGAAGGGATGCCAGGCGTTCTGGCCATGACGGCGGGACCGATCATGACCCACCGTTCGGCGGGCCAGGAGATGTGCGCGGCGGTGCAGGGCAAGATCCAACCGTCGGGCACGCCGCAGGCGATCGACTATTCGGCGCGCAAATTCCCGGAGAACCAGAATTCGCCGCCGCTGCTCGACCATTGGACGACGGCCAAGGTCTCCGACCTGAAGCATGTCGCGGCGAACGAATATCCCGCGACGCTGGTGGATGCGATCCGCCGCGTGGGCGCGCACTGGACGCGCACCATGGCGGGCGAAGCGGCGGAGAAGGCCGCGCGCGCCATCGCGCCCGAAATGGGTTGGGACGAGGCGCGGGTCATGAAGGAAGCCAAGGACTATGTGGCCTATATCGCGCACCAGCATCTGCGCGGGCCCGATGGGCTGATCCATTCGGACGCCAAGCAATAGGCGTCTAGAAGCGGAGAGCCGCGCCCGTCAGATGCACCGACGGCACCGAGCGGGCCAACTCCTTCAAGACCTTGTTCAGGTCGGTGAAGAAATCTTGCGCAGTCCGCGACGGCGGGCGGTAGCGCGAGCCGATCGCGAAGATGCGGAAGTCGATGCTGGGTTTGAAGCGGCGGATCTCAAGGCCGCTGAACGGCCCCGCGAGAGACGCCGAATCCACCAACCCCACGACGCCGCCTTCCGTCACCATGGTCAGCGCCGTCAGGGACAGGTTGGATTCGATGATGGCGTCCATCTGCTCCGGGCGCAGGGCTTCGCGGATCAGCATGCCGGTCATCGCGTTGACGGTCAGCGTCACGATCCGCTCGCCGATCAGATCTCCGGCCGCGACGACGCGCTTCTGCGCCAGGCGGTGTCCCGGCGGGAACACGCACACGATCTCGGACCGGCAGATGGGGATCGAGCGCACCTTGGAAAGGTCCGTCGGCGAATAGACGAAGCCGAAATCGACCTCGTGGCGGATGACGGATTCCGCGATCCTTGTCATGGCGTGCGATTCGAGCCGGATGCTGACCTTCGGTTTCCGCTGCGCGTAGCGCGCCACGGCGCGCGACAGGAAGGCTGTCACCAAGCCGGGCGGCGCCGCGATCGCGAGGGTGCCTTCGTTGCGCGTGCGGACGGCCTTGATGCGGCCCTCGACCAGATCGTGATGGAGAAGCAGCTCGTCGATCTCGGGCAACAGGTTTTGCGCCTCGACGGTGGGCGTGGTGCGCCCGCTGGAGCGGTTGAACAGGGGAAAGCCGACCTGCTCCTCCAGCTCGAACAGGGCGCGGGAGGTGGCCGGCTGGGAAATGCCCAACTGCTGCGCGGCCTCGGTGATCGAGCGGGCGCGCATCACGGTCTGGAAAATCAGCATGTGCCGGCGGCGCAGGCTCGCCATACCCATTTGGTTATGACCCGCATTTGTTAGATTATTGGACGGCCAGAATGTGGGCCGTTTAGATGGTCCGTCAAATAGAATGGCGGGAAGGCTGTTCTCGCCGCAGGCAGGGTTGGGGGAAAGACCGATGAAACGGATGGCTCTGAAGGAACTCGACGGGCGCAAATTCGACGCCATCGTCGTGGGCGCGGGCGTGAACGGGTCCAGCGGCGCGCATCACCTTGCCGCCGCGGGCTACAAGGTGCTGGTGGTGGACAAGGGCGATTTCGCCGCCGGTTCGTCCAGCCGCTCCAGCCGCCTGCTCCATTGCGGCCTGCGCTTCATCGAGCCGGGCGAGGGTCTGGGCTACCGCAAGCCCAGCATGTTCGACTATTTCACCAAGCCCAAGGACACGATCCGCAACCTGGGCCGCGCGCGCGACGCCATGAACGCGCGCAGCCAGATTTCGACGACGATGCCGGAGCGCGTGCGCGCCTTCTCCTTCTGCTTCCCGGTCTACACTGACAGCATCTACAAGCCCTGGCAGGTCACGGTCGGCATGAAGCTCCTGGCGGCGCTCGGCCCCGGTGACGTGCCGCTTGATCCGAAGCGCATTCCGGCCAAGGAAGCGCTGCAGATGCCGCTGCTCAAATGGCTGCGCGATCCCGAGAAGCTGACCTCGGTGTTCAGCTACCGGGAATACCGCTACGAATGGCCCGAGCGCATCGCCATGGACACGCTGCTCGATGCCGAGCGGATGGGGGCCGTGGTGCGCAATTACACGCCCGCGACCAAGATGGTGCGCGAGGACGATCACTGGCGCATTGATCTGGCCGACGCCTTCGATCCGAACGCCAAGGCCTCGGTCGAGGCGCCGGTCGTGCTGAACACCGGCGGCATCTGGACCGACCGGATCAACAAGCTGGCGACTGAGCACGCGCGCCGGAAGATCCTGGGCACCAAGGGCTCGCACATCATGTTCCGGCTGCCGCCCGAGTGCGAAAACATGGGCGTCATCGCCCACACGACGGACCGCGAGCCGCACTACGTCATCCCCTGGCGCGGCATGCACTACACGGGTCCGACGGACACGAAATACGAGGGCGATATCGACGATATCAGCGCGACGGAGGAGGAGAAGGAGCACCTGATCCACGAGACCAACGCGCTCTTGCCCGGCCTCGGCCTCACGCGCAAGGACGTGCTGTTCTCCTGGGCCGGCGTGCGCCCGCTGACCTACGATCCCGATCTGCCCATGGGCAAGCGCGGCCACACGCTGCATGACCTCGAGGCCGACGGCCTGCCCGGCATGTACGCCATGACGTCCTCGCCTATCCAGTCGCACCGCCTGGCGGGTGTGCAGCTCGCGACCGCCGTGCAGAAGAAGTTCAAGCCCTCGGGCCAGCCGCAGCAGATCTCTTACGCGGCCAAGCCGTACCCGAAGGACGACTCGCCCGCGCTTCTCAACCATTGGCCCGATGCGCGCCTCTCCCACCTGCATGCGGCGGCCAAGAACGAGCAGCCGATGACGCTCGTCGACCTGATGTTCCGCCGCGTGGGCGCGGGCTGGACCCAGACCATGGGGCGCGAGGTTGCCCGCCGCGCGGCGCAGGAGGTGGCGCCAATCCTGGGCTGGGACCAGGCGCGCCAGGATAAGGAAGTGCGCGACTATCTGGCGCATATCGACCGGCTGCACGGGGTGAAGGCCGACGGCTGATCCCGGGATGCTTTCGTAGAACGATGGAGGCGACGCCATGAACGCGATGACGGTCCGGCGCTTGACCGGCTATCTGGGCGCGGAAATCTCCGGCATCAATCTGAACAGCCTCAGCCCGTTCGAGGTGTCGTCCATCCGCAAGGCGTTCCTGGAACACCAGGTCGTCTTCTTCCCCGGGCAGAGGCTGAGCGCCGACAGCTTCGCCGCCCTGGCGGAGAAGTTCGGCGAGATCGAGCCGCCCCATACCGGCCTCGACAAGCATCCCGACAACACGAAGGTGATGCTGGTCACGGCGCGCGCGGCCAAGGGCGGCAAAAACTACAACGACATCTGGCACTCGGATGTTTCGTTCGACGAGACGCCGCCGCTCGGCTCCTTCCTTCATCCGATGACGCTGCCGCCGATCGGCGGCGATACGCTGTGGGTCTCCATGTACGCCGCGTACGAGGCCCTCTCGGATCGCATGAAGACGATGATCGAGGGGCTTCAGGTGCTGCATGATGGTGTGCCCACCTTCACGCCCTTCCTGTTGGACCCGGCGACCAAGGATGGGCCGGAGCGCCTCAAGAAAATGAAGGTCGAGAAGCCGGGCTCCGTGCACCCGATGGTCATCCGCCATCCGGAAACCGGCCGGCGCGCGCTGTTCATCAGCCGCGCCTATGCGGCACGCATCATCGGCGTGTCGGACATCGAAAGCCGCCACCTACTTGCCATGCTCTGCGACCACTGCGAGCAGGCCAATTTCCAGGTCCGTTGGCGCTGGACCGAGGGCGATGTGGCCTTCTGGGACAATCGCTGCACGATCCACTACGCCGCCAACGACTATGGCGTCGAGGCCCGCCAGATGATGCGGGTCACAATCAAGGGCTCGAGGCCGCAGGCCGCCTAGGCGTCAGTCCAGTCCGGCCTTCTTCCGGATGATGGCCAGCCCCTCGCTGCGGTCGTAGGTGCGGTAGAGCTCTTCGCGCAAGGGCGCCGCCGGCGTCGCGTTCAAATTCTCGAACAATGCGATGCGCAGGGCCGCCCCGCTCGACGACATGTCCCAGATCAGGTTGAACAGCCGGTTCTTCTCCCGCGCCGAAATCTTGTAGCCGGGCAGATAGCGGTCGAGCAGCGGGCCAATATCCTGCCGCTCCCAGGTCGCGCGCGGCACCCGGCTGATCAGGCCCTGGCCGGACAGCTCGCGCAAATTCTGCATGATGCCCGGCAGGCCGACCACGGAGTGGAGACGGCAGGCCGTGACCATCACGGGGTCGGGCAGGACGACGCCGCTTTCGGTCGGCTGCGCGCGCTCCACCGCTGCGACCATGAAGGCGCGCAAGGTGGCGGCATAGGCGCAGACATCGGCCACCAGCATGCGGACGCCGGGAATATGGTCGGTGCCCAGCGCATCGACGATGGCTTGCGCCGCACCCGCGAAGATCTCCGCCCGGTACGAGAGGCGCGCGGCGATCTTGAACTGGGCGAAACGGCCGAGCGTGTAGTAAGCGCCCGAAGTCGCCTGGTTCTTGAAGCTGAAGACGTATTCGTCCGGGATGAAGACCCGGTCGAACAGCAGCATTCCGTCGCCTTCCTCGCCGCAGGAATCGAGCGGATGGTCTTCGGGATGCTCGAGGCCGGTGGTCGCGGGCTCGCGCAGGATGTTCTTGATGCCCTCGATGTGCGAGGGCACGACCGACCACAGCATGCACTCCTCGGGCATGGTCGGGTTGGGCGGCGGCATCGAGATGGTGCCGATATTGCCTTGGGCCATGACCGAGTTGCCGGCCTTGATGCCGGAGACGATGACGCCGTCCTTGCGCTGCTCGATCACGCGCAGGCGCCCTTCCTGCTCGGGCATCGGCAGCTTCCGGCTGGTCTGGACGTCGATGATGATGTCGGCGCTGACCAGGTTGTGGCGCTGGCCGATCTCGATGAAACGCTCGATCTTTTCGATCGCGCCCGGCTCTTCCTTCTTCACCAGGTGGTTGAAGGCCATGAAGCCGATGGCTTTCACCGGGCCGTAATCGGGCGGCCGGCCGAAGACGCCGAACGTCTGCAAGGTCGAGAAACGGATCGTCGCCAGATGCCGTTTCAGATCGTCCTTGCTGCGCGGCACCAGCCAGCCGGTGGCGATGCGGTTGCCGCTCTTAGGCTCGATCGAGGTGACCTCTTCGCGCGTCGCGGGATCGAATTGCGCGTCGAACACTCCGGCCAAGGTGTCGATGCCGCGCCGGAGCTGGGGCTCCTCGGTCACGTCTTTCACGTCGCGCCCGCCCAGGATCACGTTGCGCCCATCGCGCAGGCTCTCGATGTATTGGGCGCCCGTGCGCAGACACGGATCGGTGCGTTCGACCGCGCGGCCGATCAGCCATTCGCCCGTGGCGGGCAGTATCGGCTTGTTCATGGCCGCACCTTGTCCGGCTTCACGTCGCCGAGTTCGGGGATGGGGCCGGTGTAGTAGGGAAGCTGATCGACGCGCGGTTGCCAGCGTCCTTCGGTCGCCATCTTGCGCGCATGCGCCGCGATCTCCTCCAGCGGCGCGAACCACACCTTGCCTTTGCGTTCCATGTGCTGGATCAGCTTGTCGATCCAATGGGCGCGCGCCAGGCGCCCCGAGAGGAACGGGTGCCAAACGCTGATCCACAGGCCGCCGTATTCCCACGCGGCCTCGAACTCGTCGAGGAAGACCTGATAGGCCTGGCTCGGCGCCTTCACGGCCATGATGTAGTTGAAGTCGCGGCTGACCTGGTAATGCGGCCAGTCGTCGAGCCCGTAGTGCGAGGGCAGTTCGACCACCGAGCCCTTCTTGTTGGAGATGATGTAGGGAATGTCGTCGCCGAACAGCGACGCGTCGTACTCGATGCCGTTATCCAACAGGATATCGAGGGTGTTGCGCGAGAATTTGTACGTCGCGGCGCGGTAGCCGCGCGGCTTGCGCCCGGTCGCCTTCACGATCACGTCCATCGAGCGCTCGAACCAATAGCGCTCCTCGTCCGGCTCGAGCTCGTTCGGGTGCTCGTGGAGATAGCTGTGATGCGCGATCTCGTGCCCGTCCTTCAGAATCATCTCGACCGCGGCCGGATAGCGTTCGATGCACCAGGCCGGCAGGAAGAAGGTCTGCTTGATGCCGTGCCGCCGGTACATGTCGACCAGCCGCGGCACCGCGACCTCGGGCCCATAGCGCAGGCCCGACATCGACGCCACGCGCGTATCGGCCGAGGCGTGGTGGGCCAGATGCAGGATGCTGTCGGCATCCATGTCGAAGGTGAAAGCGACGGCGCAGCGCGCCCCATCGGGCCACGGAATCTGGTTGCGAATCACGGCTGGTCCTCCCCTGCGCGCGCCCGGAGCGGCGCGCGGGCGGCAGCGTTGCAAATCCCAGGTCGATAGAGAAATATAGTTTCTCAATCATCGGGATCAGGAAACTTGATCGATATATCTCTGCGCGTGCTGCGCTATTTCGTGGCCGCCGCCGACCACGGCAACGTCACCGCGGCCGCGCGCGCGCTCAAGGTGTCGCAGCCTTCGGTCTCCCTCGCGATCGCCCAGATCGAGGAGGCGCTGAACACCCAACTCTTCGTGCGCCAGCATTCGCGCGGCGTGGCGCTGACGCCCGCCGGCACCACGGTTCTGCGCGAGGCGCGCAAGCTTCTGGCCCATGTCGGCGACTTCGCCGACGGCGTTTCGGGCGTGGCGGAGGAAACGCGCGGCAGCCTGGCCATCGGCTGCCTCGGCTATCTGGCGCCGCGCTATCTGGCCGCGCTTCTCAGCGGTTTCCTCGCGCAGTATCCGCAGACGGACGTGACCTTCCGCGACGGCGACCAGCCCGATCTCATGCGCGGAATGGTCAACGGCGAGCTGGAGGTGGCGCTGACCTACGACCTGATGCTGCCGCGGCCCTTCGCGGTCGAGCCGCTTTTGGAGCTGCCGCCTTATATCCTGCTGTCCGCGCGGCATCGGTTGGCCAAGCGCGGCGCGATCCATCTGCGCGAGGTTGCGGACGAACCCTGCGCGCTTCTCGATCTTCCGATCAGCCAGGATTATTTCGGTTCGGTCTTCGCCTCGCAGGGGCTCACCCCCAACGTGCGCTACCGCACGGGCTCGATGGAGACGGTGCGCAGCCTGGTCGGCAACGGCTTGGCCTATTCGATCCTGACCCTGCCGCTGAAGGTCTCGGCCAGTTACGACGGCAAGCGCATCGCCGCCGTGCGCCTGCGCGATTCGGTCCAGCCCGCGCGCATCGCCGCCGTGCATCTGGCCGAGCACAAGCCGCGCCCCATCGCCCAGGCCTTCCTGGCCTTCGCGCGCGGCTTCTTTCGCAAAGAGGTCGCCTAAACCGCGGCTAAGCCCCCTGGGCAAAAGGGTCTTAGGTTCCAAAACTTCTCGCATTTTGCAAATTGGAAATCTTTTAATGATGCGGCGCACAATAGACCGTTGTTCGCGAAGCGTAGGAATGAACTAAGTATTTGATTAAAAATATTTTTTGTTCCTCTTCCGCAGCCATGATTTTGCCTTAACGGTGGCATCCGGGTTGCTCTTAAACCCTATCATGGCGACCTTCTACGGCACCCCCGGCAACGACACGATCAGCGGCACAATCCAGGCCGACCTGATCTATGGCTATGCGGGCAACGACACGCTGTCCGGCATCGCGGGCAACGACACCATCTTCGGCGGCGTCGACAGCGACACGATCTTCGGCGGCTCGGGCAGCACCGTGCTGTGGGGCGACGAAGGCTGGTATCAGGACCAGGACGGCAACGACGTCATCTATGGCGGCGCGGCCGGCAACAACACGCTCTATGGCGGCGGCGGCCGGGACATCATCTTCGGCAGCGGCAGCCGCGACCTGATCTTCGGCGACCTTTGGTACGCCAACACCAGCTCGCGCCCCGCGGGCTGGCACAACGACACGATCGACGCTGGCAAGGGCGATGATACCGTCTATGGCGGCAACGATTCCGACAGTATCCAGGGCGGCGACGGAAACGATTTGATCTATGGCGATTATGATTCGCCGACCGCCTATGACGGCGCCGATTCGATCGACGGCGGCAAGGGCGACGACACGATCTATGGCGGCGGCGCGGGCGACACGATCACCGGCGGCGACGACAACGACCTGATCTACGGCGACTTCGCCTCATACTCGGACCAGGACGGCAACGACCTGATCTATGGCGGCAAGGGCGACGACACCGTCTATGGCGGTGGCGGCAACGATCTCATCCTCGGCGAAGACGGCAACGACGTCCTGTGGGGCGGTTTCGACTATTACGATTCGCGCGATGGCAACGACACGATCGACGCGGGCGCGGGCAAGGACACTGTTTTCGGCGGCGCGGGCAACGACCTGATCTACGGCGGCGACGGCGACGACATCCTGTGGGGCGGGTTGGGCTTCAACTATTACGATCCGCTGGATGGCAACGACATCATCTACGGCGACAAGGGCAACGACACCATCTTCGGCGGCGGCGGCAACGATACGCTGTACGGCGGTGACGGCAACGACGTCATCTATGGCGATCTGAACCTGGGTTACAGCAGCCAATACGAAGGCAACGACCTTCTGATCGGCGGCGCCGGCAACGACACGATGTATGGCGGCGGCGGCAACGACACGCTGTGGGCCGGAAGCGGCAACGATACGCTGTTCGGCGGCAACGGCGACGATCAGCTCTATGCCGGCCCGGGCGTCAGCGTCTTGTCGGGCGGCGAAGGCTACGACACGTATTTCTTCGGCCGCGGCGACGGCCAGGCCACCATCAACGACGGCGGCACCGGCTCGAACGCGCTGGAGATCTACTACGGCTTCAACGCCCCGCCGCAGAACATCACGCCCAGCGACATCGCCTTCACGAACAACAACAACGGCACCTGGACGATCACCATCACCGCGACCAACGACTCGGTGACCTTCAAGTCCAGCGAGATCCACGACATCAGCGTTTGGGGCACCAACCAGGCCTATTGGTACGAGTGGAACGGCACCAACTACGGCCAGCCGCACCTCGACGTCTAAAAGAAAACCCCCGCCCGGGCGAACCCGGCGGGGGTTTCTCGTTCCGGAAAAATCTAGCCGCGCTTCCGCGGCTTTTCCGCCGTTGGCGTGCCGGGCTTGCGCAGCTCCGGCTCGCGGTCCCAGATGCGATGTTTCTTGGCCACCGCGATGAACGCCTTGATGCCGCCGCTTCCGGCCAGCGAGACCGTGCCCTCGTCGGCGTCGGTGCCGATGCCCGCCTTGTCGAACAGCGGATCGGCGGCCGGCACATGCCCGATCGCTTTCAAATGCCCGAAGGCGTCGCGCAGCCAGTCGATCGCGGCGGCTTCGGATACCAGCATCTCAGCCCCCTCGTCGGAAGGCAGCAGCGCGACCGCATCGAACAGCACCGACGGGCCGGCCGGCAGCGCGTGATGCGCCGGCATTCGCTTGCCATCCGAAAGCGTCGCGCCGCCGACTTTCGGCGCCACGATCTGCAGAGCAGCACCTTCGCCCTCGACGGCTTTTTTCAAGGCCGATAGAAGCTTCGCGTCGGTGCCGTCGGTGATCAGCACACCGATCGTACGGCCCTTGATCGTCTCCGGCGCCTTGGCGATCAGGCTCAGCGCGGGCGAAGGCTTCATGGTCTTGGGTTGAACAACGGGCGCGATGGTGTCGGCTTGGCCTTCCATGCCCAGCGCCGCTTCCACGCGGCCGTGCAGGTCGCCGTCGACATTGGCCAGATGGCCCAGCATGCGCGTGCGCACGGCGACAACCTCGCACTTGCCCAGCTCGAAGGCGAAGGCGCTGGCGATATGCCGCTTCTCCGGCTCGGTCATCGAGTTCCAGAACAGGCGCGCCTGGGTGTAGTGGTCGGCGAAGGTCTCCGACCGCTCGCGAACCTTTTCGCCGCGCACCGGCTCGGCAACGCTGGTGAAGCCGTGTACGGGGCAGCCGCGCGGTCCGCCATTGTCCAGACTGTTGGGCTCATAGGCCACGCGGCCTTTCGGCACTTGCATGCGGTGCTGCCCGTCGCGCTGGAAATTGCGCATGGGGCAAACCGGCCGATTGATCGGGATCTCGTGGAAGTTCGGTCCGCCCAGGCGGCTCAACTGCGTGTCGAGATAGGAGTGGAGGCGGCCCTGCAGCAACGGATCGTTGGTGAAGTCGATGCCCGGCACGACATGGCCTGGGTGGAAGGCGACCTGCTCCGTCTCGGCGAAGAAATTGTCGGGGTTGCGGTCCAGCACCATCTTGCCCACGGGCTGGATCGGCACGACCTCCTCCGGAATCAATTTCGTCGGATCCAAGATATCGAACCCGAACGAATCGGCCTTCTTCTGGTCGAATGTCTGCAGGCACAATTCGTATTCCGGGAAGGCGCCCATTTCGATCGCGTTCCACAGGTCGCGCCGGTGGAAATCGAAATCCGCGCCGATCAGCTTCACGGCCTCGTCCCATACCAGCGACGCGGCGCCGATGGTCGGGCGCCAGTGGAACTTGACGAAGGTCGATTGGCCCTTCCCGTTCACCAGGCGGAACGTGTGGACGCCGAAGCCTTCCATCATGCGGTACGAGCGCGGAATGGCCCGGTCCGACATGGCCCACATCAGCATGTGGATGCTTTCGGGCATCAGCCCGACGAAATCCCAGAACGTGTCGTGGGCGGAAGCCGCCTGGGGAAAGCCGCGGTCCGGCTCCATCTTCACCGAATGGACCAGGTCGGGGAATTTCATCGCATCCTGGATGAAGAAGACCGGGATGTTGTTGCCGACCAGGTCGAAATTGCCTTCGCTGGTGTAGAACTTGACCGCGAAACCGCGCACGTCGCGCACCGTGTCGGGCGAGCCCGCGCCGCCCGCGACCGTCGAGAAGCGGGTGAAGACGCGCGTCTTGGCCTTGGTGTCGTTCAGGAACGCCGCGCGCGTCAGGTGGGGCAGCGGCTTATAGAGCTGGAAATACCCGTGCGCGGCCGAACCGCGTGCGTGGACGATGCGCTCGGGGATCCGCTCGTGGTCGAAATGCGTGATCTTCTCGCGCATCACGAAGTCTTCGAGCAGCGTCGGGCCGCGCAGTCCGCCGCGCAGGGAATTCTGGTTGTCGGAAACGACCACGCCCTGGTTGGTGGTCAGCATGTCCATGCCGTTGGCGGCGCTGGCTTCCTGATGTGTCTCTCCGCCCCGGCCCTGGCGGCTCTTCGGGGTTTTCGTCGAGGTGCTTTTTGCCATGCTGGATCTCCCGCGCGCGATGGCCGCGCCCGTCGCCGGCGCGGCCGTGCGGAGATAACCGGGCCATGGGTGCCGAGTTCCTCGCTCTTTAGAGGAAATAAAAAAATGACAAGGGCATACCAGATCTGGGGGAAAACGGGATGCTTCCCCCTCGACCTGCGGTTTTGCGCGTCACTATAGTGTTCTTTGGATTTTTCCCAGGAGATATCGGTGATCAGACAGGTTTTTGCTGTCGCTGCGTTCGTGACCGCAACGGCCCTCGGCGCAGGTGTCGCCTTGGCGGAGTATCAGACCTCTTCCGCGCCGGTCTCCTCCTCTGTCGTCCTGCAATTTGCCGGCCCCAACACGTCAAACACCGTGTCGAATGGCTTCAAAACGAATTTCATAAACGACCTCGCAAAGGCCAGCGGCATGAATCCGGACCGGATTCAAATCACGCCGATGCAAAGCGGCGAGGCTCCCAACGGCAAACGGATGGGCGGCGGCTTCGCCAACAACGGCACGGGCGCCTCGGCGGGTACCGGCGAAAACCGCCTGGGCCTGTGGTCCAACTTCTCGGGCTCGGGTTTCTCGGAGAACCAGTCGGCGATCGCGTCCAGCGGTCAGGTCTATACCTTCGCGGTCGGCGCGGATTACCGCATCAACGATTGGGTGCTGGCGGGCCTGTCGGC
>CAYZFH010000002.1:0-39150 GCA_964477375.1 uncultured Rhizobiaceae bacterium
AAGTCCGGCAGTTGGATGCCGAGCTGTTCGAGCCGCTTTTCCGCCGACATCGCGCTCTCCCCATCAAGCCTTCGCGCCGCGGGCGGAGTTTGCCGACCGCTCATGCCCCTGTCCATGGCAAGAGAGTATTTGCCGCCGTCGCGTTGACACGGCGCGGACCCGCCCCATAATCGCGCAGATTAAGCCGCTCGGCCAAACCGGCGCGGCTGTTGTTCCAGCCGACCAATGCTTAGGCTTTCCGCCATCTCCCACCCGATCTGACACCCCATTCATGAACACGGCCTTGCGCCGGCGTCGAGCGACGCCTGCGTTCGGCCGGCGGCGCCGGCTCGTCCGGCCTTGCCCGGGTCACGCGCGCCCGGTGCTGAAAGCGCTCAATGCTGTGGAGGAGTAGAACTGAAATGACACGCGTAAGTTTGTTCAAGTCGCTTGCGGCTGCGGCCGTGCTGGCGTCCGGCGCTCTCGCCGCGATGCCGTCCCATGCCGTCACCGTCGGCCCAGTGGACGATCCCATCGGCGTCGTGAAGGTCGGCAAAGGCCAGCCCATCGTGATCGGCGGCTACTGGGTTCTGTCAGGCGCGGATACTTCGCTCGGTCTCGATTCCAAGCGCGCCGCGGAAGTGTATTTCAAGGAGATCGGCAACAAGATCGCCGGCCATCCGATCCGCTTCATCGTCGAAGACGACCAGTGCAACGCCGAAGGCGGTCAGACCGCGGGCACGAAGCTCGCGGCTAATCAGAACATCGTCGGCGTGCTCGGCCCGGCCTGCTCCAGTGCGGCCACCGCGGCGGCGCCGATCCTGTGGAAGCAGGGCATGGTCAACATCTGCAACGCCTGTTCGGCCCCGCGCCTGACGGCGGCGGACCGCGGCCCGAACTTCGACGGCTTCCTGCGCACGGTCTTCAGCGATTCGGACCAGGGCAGGGGCGACGCGAAGTGGATGTACGAGGTGATGAAGTGGAAGACGGCGGCGACCGTTCATGACGGCAGCCCCTACGCCCAGCAGCTCGTGGCCGTGTTCAAGGAGAACTTCGAGAAGCTCGGCGGCAAGGTCGTCGCGTCGGAGGCCGTGGCGCCGAACGACGTCGACATGCGCCCGATGCTGACGCGCGTCGCGGCGGCCAAGCCGGACGTCGTCTACTATCCGGTCTTCGTCGCGGCAGCCGGCCAGATCACGCGCCAGTCCAAGGAGATCTCGGGCCTCAACAGCCAGATGATCGGCGGCAGCGCGCTGATGGCCAAGGACTTCCTGACGGCGGCCGGTGAAGCCGCGGTCGGCCTGCGCATCACCTTCGCCGATGTGTCGAAGGAAGCGTTGGGCAAGGAGTATCCCAACATGGTCAAGAACTACCGCGAGATGTTCGGCGAGGACCCGATCCAGGGCTTCCACGCGCAGGGCTACGACGCGGCACGGCTCTTGGTCATGGGCATCGAGAAGGTCGCCGTGAAGGACAAGGACGGCAACCTCTATATCGGCCGCAAGGCGTTGCGCGATGCGCTGTTCTCCATGCCGCGCTTCGAGGGCGTCTCGGGTCCGATCAAGTGCAACGAGTTCGGTCAGTGCGGCGAGTTCAAGTTCGCCGTCTACCAGTTCACCAACAAGGACCCGGCCAGCTTCGAGCCCGGCAAGAACCCGAAGAAGATCTATCCCGCGCAGTAAAAACGGGCGGATTTGCATTGTTGATGGAAGGGGCGCCGAAGGGCGCCCCTTTTTTTACGCCGCGTCTCCCTCGCCACGCGCGGCGGATTCATGGCAAGCTTTTCGAAGTCCGTAGCCCTTCGCATCGCGTTTCCGAACCAGGCTGAGGATTCAACACGCGCCCCGACGATACGGGGCGTCACTGGGAGAGTGCGGTCCTTTCGGCCGCACCGACAAACGAGGAGTGAATGATGCAACGAGTAAAATTCGCCAACTGGCTGGCGGCCGCGTCCATCCTGGGCGCCGGCGCGTTGGCCGCGACGCCCGCGCTTGCGGTCAAGGTCGGTCCGGTCGACGATCCGCTGGGTGTCGTCAAGATCAACAAGGGCCAGCCGATCACGATCGGCGGCTATTGGGTCATGTCCGGCGCGGACACCGCGCTCGGTCTCGATTCGAAGCGTGCGGCCGAAGTGTACTTCACCCAGATCGGCAACAAGCTGGCGGGTCACCCGATCCGCTTCGTGGTCGAGGACGACGGCTGCAACGCCGAAGGCGGCCAGACGGCCGGCACCAAGCTCGCCGCGAACCAGAACATCGTCGGCGTGCTCGGCCCGGCTTGCTCCAGCGCGGCCACGGCGGCGGCGCCCATCCTGTGGAAGCAGGGCATGGTCAACATCGGCACGGCGTCTTCCGCGCCGCGTCTGACGGCGGCCGATCGCGGCCCGAACTTCGACGGCTTCGCCCGCACGATCTTCAGCGACGCCGAGCAGGCCAAGGGCGACACGAATTGGATGTACAACGTCAACAAGTGGAAGACGGCGGCAACCATCCATGACGGCAGCCCGTACGCTCAGCAACTCGTGGCTGAGTTCAAGATGAACTACGAGAAAGCCGGCGGCAAAGTCGTCGCGGCCGAAGCCATCTCGCCGACCGATGTCGATATGCGTCCGGTGCTGACGCGCATCGCCACGGCGAAGCCGGACGTCGTCTACTATCCGGTGTTCGTCGCGGCGGGCGGCCAGATTACCCGCCAGGCGAAAGAGACGGCGGGTCTGACCAAGAACCTGATCGGCGGCGGCTCGATGATGACCAAGGACATCATCACGGCTTCCGGCGATGCGGCGAAGGGCTTCCGCATCACCTTCCCGGACGTTTCCAAGGAAGCCATGGGTAAGGATTATCCGAAGCTCGTCGAGTCCTATAAGAAGCAGTTCGGCGAAGAGCCCATCCAGGGCTTCCACGCCCAGGCCTATGACGCAGCCAAGCTGCTGTCGATGGCGATCGAGAAGGTCGCGGTCACGGACAAGGACGGCAACACCTACATCGGCCGCAAGGCCCTTCGCGACGCGGTGTTCAACGCCCCCGAGTTCGAAGGCATGAGCGGTCCGATCAAGTGCGACGCGAACGGCCAGTGCGGCAAGTTCAAGTTCGCTGCTTACGAGTTCGTCAATGCCGACGCCTCGACGTTCGAGATCGGCAAGAATCCTAAGAAGATTTTCCCGACCCAATAACGCCGGGTGTCTTTGTTGCACTGCGAAGGGGCGCCGCGAGGCGCCCCTTTTTCTTTCTATTCATGGATTTAATGTTGGTGGTGCGGACACGGCGCCTCGCATTGCGGGAAAGCGGCGCGGCGGCATTGTGGCCAAAGATGCCTTCGCGCGAACACGAATCGCGGGCTCACTTGACCCTGCAACCCTCGCCAGAGCGCAAGGACTCGTGGCATGTTTCGCGAACCACGGCCGACAAAGCGATCATCACAAAAAAGCGATCGGGCTGGGGGGAGCAGAGGCGCCGGCCGAATTACCGGCGTTACCGGGAGAGCGTGGCCCCTTAGCTGCGCGAATGAGTTGAGGAGTGGTTCAATGCAGAAAACCAAGCTCGTGAATTGGCTGGCCGCTGCGTCCATTCTCGGTGTCGGAGCCCTAGCCTCCGCGCCCGCCATGGCCGTCAAGGTCGGACCGGTCGACGACCCGCTCGGCGTGGTCAAGATCAACAAAGGTCAGCCGATCACCATCGGCGCGTATTACGTCATTTCGGGCCCTGATACGGCGCTCGGTCTCGATTCCAAGCGCGCGGAAGAAGTCTATTTCAAGCAGATCGGCAACCAGATCGCCGGTCACCCGATCCGCTTCATCGTGGAAGACGACGGCTGCAACGCCGAAGGCGGCCAGACGGCCGGTACGAAGCTGGCGGCCAATCAGCAGATCGTCGGTGTGTTGGGTGGCGCATGCTCAAGCGCGACCACGGCGGCCGCGCCGATCCTGTGGAAGCAGGGCATGGTCAACATATGCACGGCCTGCACCGCGCCGCGACTGACGGCGGCCGATCGCAGCGCCGACTTTGCCGGCTTCGCCCGCACGATCTACAGCGATGCTGAGCAAGCCAAGGGCGATGCCAACTGGATGTTCAACGTGATGCAGTGGAAGACCGCTGCGACCATCCATGACGGCAGCCCGTACGCTCAGCAGCTCGTGGCCGAGTTCAAGACCAACTTCGAAAAGGTCGGCGGCAAGCTCGTCGCGGCGGAAGCTGTGTCGCCCACCGATGTCGACATGCGGCCGGTGCTGACGCGCGTCGCGGCGGCGAAGCCGGATGTTGTCTACTATCCGGTGTTCGTGGCGGCGGGCGGTCACATCACCCGCCAGGCCGGTGAAACCGCGGGCCTGACCAAGAACCTGATCGGCGGCGGCTCGATGATGACGAAAGACATCATCACGGCGTCCGGCGCGGCGGCCAAGGGCTTCCGCATCACCTTCCCGGACGTTTCCAAGGAAGCCATGGGTAAGGACTATCCGAAGCTGGTGGCCGAATATAAGGCGATGTTCGGTGAAGCGCCGATCCAGGGCTTCCACGCCCAGGCCTATGACGGCGCCAAGCTCCTCACGATGGCAATCGAGAAAGTCGCCGTGAAGGACAAGGACGGCAACACCTACATCGGCCGCAAGGCGCTGCGCGACGCGGTGTTCAACATGCCCGAGTTCGAAGGCATGAGCGGTCCGATCAAGTGCGACGCGAACGGCCAGTGCGGCAAGTTCAAGTTCGCTGCTTACGAGTTCACCAATGCGGACGCTTCCACGTTCGACATCGGCGTGAACCCGAAGAAAATCTATCCGAAATAACCAAAACGTAACTTGACTACGAAAGGGGCGCTGAAAGGCGCCCCTTTTTGTTTGTTGTTCGATTTCGCGCGAGGCCTGGGCATCTGGCTACGACCGGATGATTCATGGGAGGATTTACTCGCGTCCCTCGATGCCCCGATGAAGGTGATCGGGCGAAGGGTTGGCGCGAGCGCGGTTTCCGAGGGGGATGCCGCGTTGCTGGGGAGCACGGCCCTTAGCCGCGCGAACACTTGAGGGGTGGTAAAATGCAGAAAGCGAAGCTTCTAAGTTGGCTTGCGGTTGCGGCCATTCTTGGCGTCGGCGCGATCACTTCGACGCCTGCGCATGCCGTCAAGGTTGGACCGGTCGATGACCCGCTCGGCGTCGTCAAGATCGCCAAGGGGCAGCCGATCGTCGTCGGCGGTTATTGGGTTCTCTCGGGCGCCGATACGGCGCTTGGCTTGGATTCCAAGCGCGCTGTCGAAGTGTATTTCCAGCAGGTCAAGAACCAGTTGGTCGGGCATCCGATCAAGTTCACGGTCGAGGACGATCTCTGCAGCGCAGAGGGCGGCCAGACCGCGGGAACGAAGCTGGCGGCCAACCAGCAGATCGTCGCCGTGCTTGGCGGCGCATGTTCGTCTGCGGCGACGGCGGCAGCCCCAATTCTGTGGAAGCAAGGCATCGTCAACGTCTGCACGGGTTGCACGGCGCCCCGTTTGACGGCGGCGGATCGTGGCCCGAGCTTCGATGGCTTCGCGCGTACGATCTACAGCGATGCCGAACAGGCCAAGGGCGATGCCAAGTGGATGTATGACGTGCAGAAGTGGAAGACGGCTGCCACCATTCATGACGGCAGCCCGTACTCCCAGCAGCTTGCTGCCGCTTTCAAGACGGAATTTGAGAAGAAGGGCGGCAAAGTAGTCGCGTCGGAAGCCGTTTCTCCAACCGACGTCGACATGCGGCCCGTACTGACCAAGATCGCGACCGCGAAGCCTGATGTTCTCTATTACCCGACGTTCATTGCCGCCGCCGGTCATATCACCCGGCAAGCGAAGGAGACCGCCGGGTTGACCAAAGAGATCATCGGCGGCGGTTCGTTGATGGCCAAGGACATGGTGACGGCGGCCGGCGATGCCGTCGTCGGATTCCGGATCACCTTCCCTGACGTCTCGAAAGATGCGTTGGGCAAGGATTATCCGAAGCTGGTGGCCGAATATAAGAAGATGTTCGGCGAAGAGCCGATCCAGGGTTTCCACGCCCAGGCTTACGATGCTGGGCGCCTGCTCGATATCGCTCTTCAGAAGGTTGCCGTGACGGACAAGGACGGCAACACGTATATCGGCCGCAAGGCGCTGCGGGATGCAATCTTCGACGCGCCGAAGTTTGATGGCATGAGTGGGCCGATCAAGTGCGATCAGAACGGCAACTGCGGCGAGTTCAAATTCGCCGTCTATCAGTTCACCAGTGGCGATGCGAGTACGTTCGACATTGGGAAGAATCCGAAAAAGGTCTATCCGTCGAACTAACCGCGGGCGACCTTCGAGAGCCTTGAGGGAAGGGGGCGCCTAACGGCGCCCCCTTACTTTTCCAGAAACACGATGAGCTACAGCGTGCGATGCGGGAAAGTTATGTGCATGTGCGTCATGACTGTTTCTCCAATCCGAACACCGAGATTCGAAAGGACTTTCTGGTCCAAGGCGTTGACAACCAAACCACCGAATGCGTAGCCTCCCTGCAACAAGATCCTGGGACGGAATTCCGTTCACCAGGGCGGGGTACAGGGGCGGCAGTACGCCGTTGCGTTCAAGGAGGTAGCCACCTCACGGGGGAACGTCCGGCATAGGTTCGGGTCCGATTTTTCGGAGCCGTTTGGTCGGCGCTCTTTTGCCATCGAAGATGATGAATGGTTCCAGCATCCGCTCACCGGCGGTGAAGAGCCGATCCCACCTTCGATAGACATTTGCCCTCAGGTGGACCAAGCCTCCGGCGCGTATCTCGCAGCAGGTCGGTAACCGACGTGCCCGTCCGGGCATGTCGGGGCGTCTGGTTCAAGATGGAGGTTCGCGAATAATGAAACCGTCATTCTTTTTGAAGTCGCTTGCCGCGGCGTCGATCGTCGCGGTTGGCGCATTGGCCTCATCGGCCGCATGGGCCGTCAAGGTCGGTCCGGTTGAAGACCCGATCCGCGTTGTGAAGATTCCGAAGGGTGCGCCGATCGTCATCGCCACCTATCACGTGATTTCCGGCGCCGACACGGCGCTGGGTCTCGACACCCAGCGCGGTGCGGTCGTGGCGGCCGATGACCTCGGCAACCAGTTGGTCGGCCATCCGATCAAGTTCATGCACGAAGACGATGGTTGCAACGCGGAAGGCGGCCAGACGGCGGCCACGAAGATCGCGGCGAACCAGCAGGTTGTCGTGGCTCTCGGCGGTGCGTGCTCCAGCGCGACCCGTCCGGCGGCGCCGATCCTGTGGAAGGCCGGTATCCCGGACGTCGCCACGGCGGCCAGCTCGCCCGTGCTGACGGCTCCGGATCGCGGTCCGTCCTATGACGGTCTCGTCCGCATCGTCTACAACGACCTTTGGGCCGGCCGCGAAGTGGCCAACTGGGCTTACAAGGTCCGCGGCTACAAGAAGGCTGCCACGATCCACGACGGCAGCCCATACGCCGAGAAGCTCGTCCGCGTCTTCCAGGAAAACTTCAAGAAGCTGGGCGGCGAGATTGTGTCCGACGAAGCCGTGGCCCCCAACGACACCGACATGCGTCCGGTGCTCACGAAGATCGCCACGTCCAAGCCGGACTTCATCTATGCCCCGACCTTCGTCGGCGTGACCTCCTATCTGATCCGTCAGAAGAAGGAAGTGCCGGGCCTGGAGAAGGTGGCTTTGATCGGCTCCGATGCCTCGATGGGCGCGCAGCTCATGGAAGCCTCGGGCAAGGACCTCCTCGGTTTCGAGATCTCGACCACGGAGAAGGAGCCCGAGGCCCAGGGCCCCGGCTACAAAGCCATGCGTGAGAAGTACAAGAAGCTGTTCGGCGAGTACCCGATCCAGGGTTTCCACGGCAACGGCTACGACGCGATGATGCTGGCCGCCAACGCCATCAAGAAGGTGGCGGTGACGGAGAAGGACGGGACCACCTACATCCCGATCAAGGCGCTCCGCGATGCCATGTTCGCGACGAAGAACATGCAGGGCGTGACCGGCAAGATCACGTGCGACCAGTACGGCGACTGCGGCGTGTACAACTTCGCCATCTACCAGTACACGAACCCGGATCCGAAGACCTTGGAGCCCGGCAAGAATCCGAAGCGCATCTATCCTGACAAGTTCTAAGACTGATATGAAAACCGGGAGATAGGTTAAAACCTATCTCCCGGCTCTTCTTAACTTGATCCATCTGGCAGATCTTCTTTCGTTCGATTTCCCCGCGGGGCGCAGGACATGAATCTCGAGAGACTGAAACAAGTTACCTACGTCGACGTCACTCTATGGCTCATGCGGGCCGTCATCATCATCTTGGTCATCGCCGGCACCATCGGCACGGTCATCAAGGACCGCTACACCACCGAGCAATGGGTCAGCATGGTGATGTTCGGCCTCACGATCGGCGGCATCTACGCCTTGATCGCGCTGGGCTACACCATGGTTTACGGCATCCTGCGCCTGATCAACTTCGCCCACGGCGACATCTTCATGACCGGCGCCTTCACGGCCTATTTCGTGGCCGCGCCTTTGGCCAAATCCGGCTTCCTCGACGAATATCTGCTGGTCGGCATGGTCGTCATCTCGCTGGTCGCGATGACGGTCTGTTCGTGTATAGCGCTGATCGTCGAACGAATCTGTTACCGGCCCTTCCGCGCCGTGCGCTCGCTCGCGCCGCTCATCTGCGCCATCGGCGCGTCGTTCTTCCTCCAGCACGCCTTCCGCGGCATGTACGGCTCGTCCGTGCGCGCCTATCCGGACGTGCGGTGGTTCGACGTCGTCGTCAACATCATGGGTTTCAACTTCCCGCGCATCCAATTCGTGGTCGTGATCTCGGCGCTGGCGGCGATGTATGCGCTCTATATCATCGTCCACAAGACCAAGATGGGCACCGCGATGCGCGCCGTGTCCGAGGATCGCGATGCCGCGGCCCTCATGGGCATCGACGTGAACAAGGTGATCATCTTCACCTTCATTCTCGGCGGCAGCATGGCCGGCATCGGCGGCGTGCTTTATGCCTTCGTCTTCAAGCAGGTCTATTTCTTCATGGGCTTCTTCCCGGGCATCAAGGCGTTCAGCGCCGCGGTGCTGGGCGGCATCGGCAACGTGCCGGGCGCCATGCTCGGCGGCTTTTTCCTCGGCGTGGTCGAATCCCTGGGGCCGGCCTTGTTCCTGGACGGCCTGGGCATCGTTGCGCCCTATCAGCTTCGCGACCTGATCGCCTTCACCATGCTGGTCATGGTGCTGATCTTCCGGCCGCAAGGCATCCTCGGCGAGCGTCTGGCGCGCCAGCGGGCCTAAGGGAAACAGTTTCGATCGTCACGGCGCAATCGGCCGAACGGGAGAGTTGAAAGATGTCGTTTGAAGTTGTTGCCTCGTCCTTCCAGCACAAGGACATCGAACAGTCTCAGTTCCGCCGCACACTGCGGTGCGGTTTGATCGGCGGCGGAACCGTCGTGGCGCTGTGCGTGTTCGGGTTGATCAACCAGTTCATGGAACGGTGGATCATCGAGAACCTGCTGTCGCTGGCGCATGCCACCTTCATCGGCATGATGCTCACGGTCGGCGCCCTCATCTGCATGCGGTCGCCGAAGCTGGGCGTGGCCGGACGCATATTCCAGGGCTTCCTCGTCGGCGTCGTTTCCGGCGTGATGCTGAGTATCCTCATCCTGATCATGGCGACGTTCGACATCCGGAACATGTTTGTTTCGCTGTCGCCAAAGCTGCTCGCGTTCCTGACTTACGGCTTCGATCCCTATACGGCCTGCCTCGTCACGATCGTGGCGGGCGGGGTGCTTGCCATGATCGGCGCCATGATCCGTGAAAGTCCGCCGTTGTTGCGCAAGCCGCTGATCGTTGGCTTGGCCACGGCGTTCTTCATCGGCCTGTTCGCCGAGCTGCTCCAGCTCGCGATGCAGTACGAAACCGTCGATCCGATCCGCGACTACATGTTCACATGGGAAGGCCAGACGCTCAGGGGCTTTATCACCATGTTCGTCCTGGGCTTCGTGATTTCTCTTTTCTGGGTGGTCCGCGGCAAGGCCGTGATGGTCAAGCACCGCGCCAAGTCCCAGTCCAGCCAGCGCTCGATCCGGTACTTCCTCTACGCCATCGCGGTCGTCCTGTTCCTGCTGTTCCCGATGGCCGCGGGTTCGTTCTTCGGCCAGGTGCTGATGCTGGTCGGCCTCTACGTGCTGATGGGCATGGGCTTGAACCTGGAAGTCGGCTTGGCCGGCCTTCTCGACCTGGGCTTCGTGGCCTTCTTCGCCACCGGCGCTTATACGATCGCCTTGTTCACGGCGGACAACGAGCATTTGATCCTGTTGCTCGACCGGCCGCTGACCTGGTGGGAGGCGCTGCCTCTGGCCATGTTCGCCTCGCTCCTGATGGGCTTGGCGTTCGGCATCCCCGTGCTCAAGGTGCGTGGCGACTATTTGGCCGTGGCCACAATGGGCTTGGGCGAAATCATCCGCGTGGTCGTCCTGTCGGACATGGCGTCACCGTTGCTCGGCGGCTCGCAGGGTCTCTTGCACATTCCGCGTCCGTGGATCGGAGATTTCGAGCTGAACGATCCGATCCATCTGTTCTACCTGACCCTCATATCCTCGATCATCGCGGCCTACTTCGCTTGGGCGCTCGAGAACTCGCGCCTTGGACGAGCCTGGATGGCCATTCGCGAGGACGAGGATGTCGGGCAGGCGCTCGGTATCAATCTCGTCAATGTGAAGCTTCTGGCCTATGGCCTGGGCGCGTGGTTCGCGGGCCTGGCGGGCGCCATCTTCGCCGTCATGCTGGGGTCCATCTTCCCGCACAGCTTCCAGCTCCTCATCTCGATCAACATCCTGGCGCTCATCATCGTCGGCGGTATCGGCAGTCTGCCGGGCGTCGTCGTGGGTGCTCTGATGCTGATCGGAACGCCCGAGCTTCTGCGCGAGTTCGGCGAATACCGCTTCCTGGCCTACGGTTTCGTCCTGATCGTCATGATGCGGGTGAAGCCCTTGGGTCTCTGGCCGTCCGCGGTTCGTAAGCGCGAACTGGCGGCCGCGGCCGAGGCCGAGGCGCAGATGCGCGCCACGTCCTGATAGAAAACATGATGTTGCGCATGCCAAGCTATCGATCGAGAGATATGCGATGACGACAGGACAGACCCTTCTCAAGACCAACGCGCTGACCAAGCGGTTCGGTGGTCTGGTGGCCATCGACGCCCTCGACCTCGACGTCAAGGAGCGTTCGATCCACAGCATCATCGGCCCCAACGGCGCCGGTAAGACCACGGTCTTCAACTGCATCATGAACTTCTTCCCGATCGAAGGCGGCGAGATCCGCCTTTCGGGCGAGAGGATCGATAACATGACGCCGGACCGCGTCGCTTATCGCGGCATCGGCCGGACCTACCAGAACATCCGCCTGTTCAAGAACATGTCGTCGATCGAGAACATTCTGGTCGGCATGCACATGCATCTGAAGTCGCGCTGGTGGGGCGCGGTTCTGCGCTCGCGCCATTCGCGGCACGACGAGCAGAAGGCGGTCGAGGAAGCCACGCGGCTGCTCCAATATGTGGGCCTGCGCGGCAAGGGCGACATCCTGGCCCGCAACCTGCCGTACGGTGACCAGCGCAAGCTGGAGATCGCCCGCGCGCTGGCCATGAAGCCCAAGCTTCTGATGCTGGACGAGCCGACCGCGGGTATGAACCCGTCGGAAAGCCTCGAGATGGTCGGTTTCATCCGAGGCCTGCGCGATCAGCTCGGCATCACGATCCTTTTGATCGAACACCATATGCCCGTGGTCATGGGCATGTCCGATACTGTCACCGTTCTCGACCATGGCACCAAGATCTCCGAAGGCCCGCCGGATCACGTGAAGCGGGACAAGAAGGTGATCGAGGCCTATCTCGGCCAGAGCGGAGTGGGCCACATGACCTGAGCCACGGTTTGGCTTTGGGCTTGGGGCATTAGGAGATCGAGATGGCGATCCTGGAAGTCGACAATATCAACGTCTACTACGGCAATATCCGCGCGCTTCACGGCATTACGTTCAATGTCGAGGAAGGCAAGATCATCACGTTGATCGGCGCCAACGGTGCGGGCAAGACGACGACGCTGAATTCGATCAGCGGCATCCTGGCGCCGCGCCAGGGCATGGTGAAGGTCTTCGGCGAGGACGTCCGGCAGATCATGCCGCATCTCCTGGTGCCCAAGGGCGTCATCCAGGTGCCCGAGGGCCGCCGCATCTTCTCGCGCCTGACGGTCGACGAAAATCTGTCCATGGGCGCCTTCACCCAACTCGACAAGGCCAAGAACGCCCAGAACCGCGAGCGCGTGCTGGAGATGTTCCCGCGTCTGCGTGAGCGTCTTACCCAGATCGCGGGCACGCTTTCGGGCGGCGAGCAGCAGATGTTGGCCATCGGCCGCGCGCTGATGTCGAACCCCAAGATCTTGCTCCTGGACGAGCCCAGCATGGGTCTGGCGCCCATCCTGGTCGACCAGGTGTTCGAATCGATCCAAGAGATCAACAAAACCGGCGTCACTATCCTTCTGGTCGAGCAGAACGCCTATGTGGCGCTGCAGATCGCCCACTATGGCTACGTGCTGGAAAGCGGCCAGATCGTGCTGGAAGGCGACGCCAAGACGTTGATCGCCAACGAGGACATCCGCAAGGCCTACCTGGGCTAAGCGGCCTTTCCAGGCGCTTCCGTTCGGCGGCCGGCCCCAAAGGGGCCGGCCGTTCGCTTTTGGCCTGGCCGTTGTCGCCGGGCGGTTGTTGGGGGTACCATCCCAGCCATATTCGCGGCCCTTTCAGGGGCCGATTTTCACGCCCGGAACAGGGAGTCCTCCATGCGCTTCGATGGCGTCTATTCCCCGGTGATCACGCCGTTCAACGACGACGAGACGATCGACGAGGCAGCCTGGTACGAGATGATCGATTGGCAGATCGCCAACGGTGTCCATGGGCTCGTGATCGGCGGCTCGACCGGCGAGGTCTACGCGCTGTCGAAGGAAGAGCGGCTCGACCAGTTCCGCAAGGCCAAGGCTTTCATCAAAGGCCGCGTGCCCTGGCTGGCTGGCGTCAACGCCATGACGACCAAGGAGTGCTGCGGCTTCGCCGAGGCCGCGCGCGAGATCGGCGCCGACGGCCTCCTGATCGCGGCACCGCCGTATTCTCTGCCGACCGAGAAGGAGCTGGCGCTCCACGTGCTGCGCATCGAGCGCGCCGCGGGCCTGCCGATCATGCTCTACAACTATCCGGGCCGGACGGGCGTCGAGATGGGCGAGGAGTTCCTCTCGCGCGTGGCGCAGAACGCCAACATCCTCGCCATCAAGGAGACCAGCGGCGACATCAACCGCGTGCACCTGATCGCGCGCGAGTTCCCGCAGCTTGAGCTGATCTGCGGCGCCGACGACCAGGTGCTCGAGTTCTTCGTCTGGGGCTCGCGCGGCTGGGTGTGCGGCGCTGCCAACTGCGTCCTCAAGGAAGCCATCGCCATCTGGGAGGCCTGCGTCGTCGAGAAGGACTTCGAGAAGGGCCGGCGCATGACCATGGCCATGATGCCGCTGTTCAGCGTGCTCGAGCGCGGCGGCAAGTTCCTGCAGTGCGTGAAATACGCCTGCGACATCCAGGGTCTGCCGTCCGGTGCCGTGCGCCGTCCGCTGCAGCCGCTGAAGAAGGAGTTCGCGCGCGAGCTGCGCGACGCGCTTCTCAACGGCCAGGCCGCGGTGCGCGCCATCCAGGAAGAAAGCAAGCACCCCGCCGCCAAGGTGCATCAACTCCGCGCTTAAGGAACCGTGACCATGTCCGATCTTCTGACCCGCGAGGAATTCCAGTCCATCGCGGACCGCATGGACTTGCCCAACAACGCCTTCATCAACGGCCGCTTCACGGCCGCGCGGGCAGGCAAGCGGTTCGACACGCACAACCCGGCCACGGGCAAGAAGATCACCGAGATCGCGCTGTGCGATGCGGCTGACGTGGACGCGGCGGTCGCCAAGGCGCGCGAAGCTTTCGAGCGCGGCGTGTGGTCGAAGATGCACCCGACCGAGCGCAAGAAGCGTCTGATCCAACTGGCTAAGCTGATCCGCCGCGACCGCTTCCAGCTGGCCGTCATGGAAAGCGTGGAAAGCGGCAAGCCCATCCGCGACATCATGACCGTGGATTTGCCGGAGACGCTCCACTGCCTGGAATGGCATGCGGAAGCGACCGACAAGCTCTACGACCAGGTCTCGCCCTCGGGCGACGACGCGCTCGGCCTTGTCGTGCGCGAGCCGCTTGGCGTCATAGCCTGCGTCCTGCCCTGGAACTTCCCGCTGATGATGGTGGCGTGGAAGATCGGGCCGGCGCTTTCGGCCGGCAACAGCGTGATCGTGAAGCCCGCCGAGCAGACCAACATGACGACGCTGCGCCTGGCGGAACTGGCGCTCGAGGCCGGCATTCCGCCGGGAGTCTTCTCGGTCGTCACCGGCCCCGGCGAGGTCACCGGCCGCGCGCTCGGCATGCACCCAGACATCAACGGCATCTCGTTCACGGGCTCGACCGAGATCGGCCGCAAGTTCCTGGAGTATTCGGCGCAGAGCAACCTGAAGCGCACGGTCCTGGAATGCGGCGGCAAGAACCCGTCCGTCGTCCTGGCCGACGCCGAGAATTTGGACGAGGTGGCGCGCCACGTCGTCTATTCGGTACTTTGGAACATGGGCCAGAACTGCTCGTCCAACTCGCGCCTGATCGTCGATCGCAAGATCAAGGACAAGCTGATGGAGCGGGTCGTGGCGCGCGTGCGCGATTGGCGCACGGGCTATCCGCTCGATCCCGCCAACGCGCTCGGCGCCATCATCTCGAAAGAGCAGTACGACAAGATCCTGCGCTATATCGACACGGGCAAGAAGGAAGGCGCCTCGGTCGCGGCCGGCGGCGACGCCATCAAGGACGGCGAGGGGCTCTATATCGCGCCGACCATCTTCGACGGCGTGAAGCCTTCCATGACCATCGCGAAGGAAGAGATCTTCGGCCCCGTGCTCTCGGTCCTCACGGTCAACTCGACCGAGGAGGCCGTCCAGGTCGCCAACGACACGAGCTATGGGCTCCAGGCCTCGCTCTTCACCTCTAACGTCCGCTCGGCCCACCGCGTCGCGCGGGCGCTCCAGGCCGGCACGGTTACGGTCAACTGCTACGGCGAGGGCGACATCACCACGCCCTTCGGCGGTTACAAGCTCTCGGGCTTCGGCGGCCGTGACAACTCGCTCAAGGCTCACGACCAGTACACCGAGACCAAGACCATCTGGCTCGACCTGAGCGACCGCCACATGGACGAGAAGGTCGACTGACGGGCACGCCTGCCGTCCCTCGCTTTCCGTGACGGATCCTGCTTCCGGGCGCCTCAGGCTCGCGGCGAATGCCAGCCTGGGCGCGGCCGTCCTGCTGTGGAGCAGCTTCTACGGCGTGATGGAGCAGCTCGTCCGGAGCTGGGACGTCTTCTCGCTCACCACCTTCCGGCTTCTGCTCGGCACCACGATCATGGCGCTCATGCTGCTCCTGCGCGAGGGCACGGCCGCTTTCATGCGCCCCTTGCCGTGGGGGCGGATCATCCTTCTGGGCGGCATCGGCTTCGGCATGTTCTGCGTCGGCATCACGCTGGGCATTTTGTATGCCGGGCCGATCGCAGCGGCGTTCGTTTTCACCACTTCGCCGATCGTGACCGCCTTCGTCGCGCGCGTGACCATCGGGCAAAGGCTCGGTCCCGGCACGTTGGTCGGCGCCGTTCTGGCGTTGGTCGGCGGTGCCTTGGTCGCGATGAAGGACGGCGCGGTCGAGTTCCGCGGTGGCGAGATTTTCACCCTGGCCTGCGTCGTCTGTTTCGCCTGGTATTCGATCATGCTGCCGCGCTGGCTGCCCGGCCTTTCGACCCTGGCGGCCACCACATTCACGATCGGCGCCGGCGCGCTGTTGACCGTTCCGCTCGGGGCCGCGGCGCTTCTGGTCGGGCTGGTCGATTTTCACGTCGACCTGTCGTCCCGTTCGCTGCTGTTGATGACCTATCTGGCCATCACCTCGATCTGCTTCGCGGTCATGCTGTGGAACTACGGCGTCCGGCATCTCGGCGCGACGGTGGGGTCGATGTATTCCAACCTGAGCCCCGTTTTCGCGGCCTGCATCGCCATGGCGCTCGGCATCTATCCGACCGCGATGCAGCTCCTGGGCGGGCTCGTGATCCTGGCCGGGGTTATCATCGCCCAGCGCTGGCGCGCATCGTAATACCGCTCCCGGGCGCTGCTTGCGCGCCTCCAAACGCTGGGATAAGCCGTAACGGAACGGCGCCGTCCGGCGCCCCAGGAATTCCCCAAGACGGAGGCGTGCAGTGAAAGGCAAGGCGGTTGTCATTACCGGCGGTGCGCAGGGTATCGGCTATGCGATCTCCGAGCTTCTGGTCGAGCGCGGCGCCAAGGTCGCGATCATGGACGTCCAGCAGGCCGTCATCGACAAGGCCGTCGCGGGCCTCAAGGCCAAGGGCGGTGAGGCCGTCGGCATCGCCGTCGACCTGCGCGTCGGCGCCAACTGCTACAAGGCCTTCGATCAGGCCGTGAAGGCGTTCGGCCGCATCGATGCACTCGGCAATGTGGCCGGCGTCTATGTCCGCAAGCACATCCTCGAGATCACCGACGACGAGTGGAACGAGATGCTAGGCGTCAATGTGCGCGGCCTCTACCACATGACCGTCGCGGCCTTCAAACACATGAAAGAGAAGGGCGGCGGCAAGATCGTCAACATCGCCTCGATCGATGCCTGGAAGGCGCACCCGAAGAATTCGCATTACGCGGCGTCGAAGGCGGCGGTGGTCAGCCTGTCGCGCAGCTTCGCCCTCGAAGGCGCGCCCCACAAAATCTACGTCAACACGATCTCGCCCGGCCCGGTCGCGACCGAGAAGGCCAAGAACGCGGGCTGGTTGCCCGAGGAGGCGGCCAAGGTCCCGCTCGGCCGCGCGGCGGAGCCGGTCGATATCGCCAAGGCCTTCTGCTATCTGGCCAGCGACGAGAGCGACTATGTCGTCGGCGTGAACCTGTTCGTGAACGGCGGCTACATCATTCTCTAAGTCGGGAGCGGTACATGGCGGCGAATCGGCCCGAGGCGCGCCTCGACGGCAAGGTCATCGTGGTGACGGGCGCCGGCATGGGCATGGGCAAGACTCATGCCCAGCTTCTGGCCGAGCGCGGCGCCCATGTCGTGGTGCAGGACATCCAGAAGGAGAAGGCCGAGGAGACCGCGCACCTGGTCACCAAGGCCGGTGGCAAGGCGCATGTCGTGGCCTGCGACATCTCGGACACGGCGGCCGTCGCGCGCGAGTTCGCCGCGATGGAGAAGGCGCTCGGTCGCGTCGACGTCCTGGTCAACAACGCGGGCATCCACAACCGCCGCACGATCGAGCAGGTCACGGTCGACGACTTCGAGAAGATGTTCGACGTCCATGTGAAGGGCACCTTCTTCGCGACCAAGGCCGTGATCCCGGGCATGAAATCGCGCAAGTCCGGCAAGATCATCAACATCTCCTCGGCCTGGGGCATGGTCGGCAATCCGGTCGACAGCCACTATTGCGGCGCCAAGGCCGCGCTTCTCGGCGTGACCAAATCCTGGGCCAAGGAATACGCGCCCTGGAACATCACGGTGAACGCCATCGCCCCTGGCATGGTGATGACCGAGATGACCAAGCAGAACCGCTCGGCCGCCGAGTTGAAGGAATTCACCGACAAGCTGATCCCGCTGGGCCGCCTGGGCGAGCCGGTCGAGTTCAGTTACTCGGTCGCGTTCCTGGCATCCAAGGAATCGGACTTCATCACGGGACAAGTCCTGTCGCCCAACGGCGGCGAATTCATCGTCGGATTCTAAGAGGCAGCGAAGATGACAACGGATCAACGCAAGAGCGCGCGGCTCGACGGCAAGGTTGCCATCGTCACCGGCGCGGGTGCCGGCATGGGCAAGGCTGAGGCCATTTTCCTGGCGGAGCGCGGCGCGCGCGTGGGCGTGCAGGACATCGACCCCAAGGCGGCCGAGGCGACCGCGGAAGAGATCCGCAAAGCCGGCGGCGAATGCTTGGTGCTGGTCGGCGATCTGGCCAAGCCCGCAGAATCGGCGCGCAACGTCGCGGAGGCTGTGGCCAAGTGGGGCGGCGTCGACGTGCTGGTGAATAACGCCGCCATCCACGAGTTCAAGGATTCCGAACAGATGGACGAAGCCAGCTTCGACCGGATGTTCGACATCAACGTGAAGGGCTTGTTCTTCGTGACTCAGGCCGTGATCAAGAGCATGAAGGCCAAGGGCGGGGGCAAGATCATCAACATTGCGTCGACCGCCGGCATGGTGGGGCAGGGAGGCAGCCCGCACTATTCCGGTTCCAAAGGCGCCGTGCTGGCCATGACCAAGTCCTGGGCCAAGGAACTGGCGCCCTGGAAGATCACCGTCAACGCCATCAGCCCGGGCCCGATCATGACCGACATGGTCATCCGCGCCCGCGGCATCGAAGGCGCGAAGAAGCGCGCGGAGACGGAAATCCCCCTGCGCCGCTATGGCGAGCCGGTCGAGGTGGCGTATCTCGTCGGCTTCCTGGCCTCGTCCGAATCCGACTTCATCACGGGCCAATCCGTGGCCATCAACGGCGGCACCACCATCGTCGGCATCTGAGGTCCCCATGGCATCCGCGCAAGACAACCGCTCCTCGGCCAGCCTCGACGGCAAGGTCGTCTACATCACCGGCGCCGGCGCGGGCATGGGGCGTGAGGACGCGCTTTTGGTGGGATCGCGCGGCGCGCGCGTGGCCGTGCAGGATATCGACGGCAAAACCGCCGAGGAGACGGCGGCCAAGATCGTGGGCGCGGGCGGTCAGGCCTTCGCCGTCGTCGGCGATATCGCCAAGCCCGAGGACTGCAAGCGCATGGCCGGAGAGGCCGAGGCCAAGTGGGGCCGCGTGGACGTGCTGGTCAACAACGCGGGCATCCACGAGAAGCGCGATCTGGAGGCCATGGAAGAAGCCCATTTCGACCGCATGTTCGACGTGCATGTGAAGGGCAGCTTCTTCACGACCCAGGCGCTGGTGCCCGGCATGAAGGCGCGCAAGGCGGGCAAGATCATCAACATCGCATCGACCGCCGGCATGATTGCGACGGTGGGCGATGCCCATTACTGCGCGGCCAAGTCCGCGTTGCTGGGTTTCACCAAGGCCTGGGCCAAGGAACTGGCACCCTGGAACATCAACGTGAACGCCATTTGCCCGGGACCGATTGCCACGGAGCTTGCCGTGCGCAACCGCGGCTGGGAGGGCATCCGCGAGCGGGCGGAGAAGGAGATTCCGCTGCGCCGTTATGGTGATCCCATCGATGTGGCCTATGCGGTCGCCTTCCTGGCGTCGTCCGAATCCGACTTCATCACCGGCCAGTCCGTGCCCATTGCGGGCGGCTTGGCCATCGTCGGAATCTAGAACCGCTCGATCCGGTAGGGCTTCACGTCGATCACGGTCGGCCGGTCGGCCATCATGTCGGCGATCAGGCGTCCGCACACAGCCCCTTGCGTCAGGCCGTAATGGCCGCTGCCGAAGGCGTAGTACACGTTGCGGAAGCGCGGCGCGCGCGAGATCACCGGAACTGAATCCGGCATCATCGGCCGGTCGCCGCTCCACTGGGTATAGCCCTCGGTCTGGATGCCCGGGAACACGCGCTGAGCCACTTTCAGCACCGCGTCCGCGCGGCGCCAGTCAGGCGGGGAATCGACGCCCGCGAACTCCAGCGTGCCGGCGAAGCGCAGTCCCATCGACATGGGCGTGATGGCGACCTGGTGTTCGGCCGCGACCAGGAAGCGGCGCAGTTCGAAGCCGGGATTGGGTAGGGTGACGTGATAGCCCTTGCCGGATTCTACCGGCACCTTGCTGCCCATCAGCTTCGCCAAGCGGTGCGAGAAGGCGCCGGCGGCGACGACCAGGTTCTCGACCGGGCGCACGCCGCGGTTGGTGCGCAAGCTGCGCGGACCTTCTGGTCCCATTTCGATGGCGCTGACCATCTCGCGCAGGATCGTGCCGCCGTTGCGCTGGAACGTCTCGGCCAGGGTCGTGACGATCTTGAACGGATCGGCCACATGTCGGAACTCGGGTTCGAAAATCCCGCAGGTGTATTTGTGTGGCAGGCCCGGCTCCATCTGGCGAAGCTCGGACGTGTTCAGCCGCTGGCTCTTGTAGCCGCGCTCCCACAGCATCTGCCAGATCGGCAGGTCGGCTTCCAGATTGGCCTCGTTCTCATAGACGTTGACGCAGCCCGTATGGCTGATCTCGTCCAGAAGCCGTGCGTCCTTCAGCAGCGGCTGCCAGCAGTCGTAGGCGATGTGCTGGATGGCGCCCAGCGCCTCGATGGTGTCGCCGATGCGCGACGTGGTGCCCGTGGGCAGGAAGCGCAGGAGCCAGGGGATCAGCTTCGGGAAATAGCTCGGCTTGAGCGCCAGCGGCCCCAAGGGGTCCAGAAGATAGCGCGGGATGCGCTTGAACATGCCGGGGGTGGCCACCGGAAAGGCGTGGTCCACGCCGATGCCGCCCGCGTTGCCGAAGGAACAGCCTTCGCCTGGCGGCAGCCGGTCGATGACCGTGACCTGCCGCCCCTCGCGCTGGAGGGTCAGGGCGGTTGCCATGCCGACCACGCCGGCGCCGATGATGGTGACGTGACCCGTGCCGCTCATGACGTTCCTTTGGGCTGCGATGGGGTTGAGGGGCGATCTATTGCAATAGATAAGCCCTTGTGCAACATGCTTTTTATCCGGCCCGACCGGGCCGTGCGGGAGTGCGCGCCATGTCCAGCCATACTTTTTTCTGCATCGATTCCCACACCTGCGGCTGTCCCGTTCGGGTGGTGGCGGGCGGCGCGCCGCCGTTGAAGGGCGCTTCGGCCAGCGAACGGCGCCAGCACCTCCTCAACGAATACGACTGGGTGCGCACGGGCCTCATGTTCGAGCCGCGCGGCCACGACATGATGTCGGGCAGCATCCTCTATCCGCCCACGCGGCCCGATTGCGACCTCGGCATCATCTTCATCGAAACCAGCGGTTCGTTGCCCATGTGCGGCCACGGCACCATCGGCACGGTGACGGTCGCGCTGGAGCGCGGCCTGGTGCAGCCGAAGACGCCAGGCAAGCTGCGACTCGACACGCCGGCAGGCGTTGTCGAGGCCACCTATGTCCAGAACGGCGAGCATGTCGACACGGTGCGCATCGTCAACGTGCCGTCCTATGTCCACGCCACGGGTATCGAGGTTGATTGCCCGGAATACGGCAAACTGACCATCAACATCGCTTATGGCGGAAACTTCTACGCCATCGTCGAGCCGCAGACGAACTATCGCGGGCTCGAGCACATGACGGCCAACGACATCATCCGCCTGTCGCCGAAATTCCGCGAGCGCGTGAACGCCGCCGTCATGTGCGTGCATCCTGAGGACGAGACGATCCGCGGCGTCGAGCACATCATGTGGACCGGCAAGCCGTCCAAAGGCGCCGACGGCAAAAGCGCCGTCTTCACTGCCGAGCGCGCCATCGACCGCAGCCCGTGCGGCACCGGCACCTCGGCGCGCATGGCGCTGCTTCACTCGCGCGGCGAATTGAAGCAGGGACAGGATTACGTCCACGAAAGCTTCATCGGCAGCCTGTTCCGCGGCCGCGTCGAAGGGCTGGCGAAAGTGGGCAACCATCCGGCCGTGATCCCCAGCATCGAAGGCTGGGCGCGCATCACCGGCTACAACACGATTTTCATCGACGACCGCGATCCCTACGCCCACGGCTTCACGCTGCCGTAGTTTTTCGTCATGCCGGCCTCCGAGCCGGCATCCAGTCGCGGGACGCGCTTGGGAATCCTCTCGTCGGCCTGACGGCCTCCACTGGACCCCGGATCAAGTCCGGGGTGACGGGCTTTTTCAACCCGCTGTCGCGCCGCCGATCAGGTTCACGCTCAAGAGAAACTCGGAGGGGAACTCGCGCCGGATCACCGGCTCGGTTTCCATCGGTGTCGCGAGCGCCTCGGCATCCGTGCGGCGCGCGGCCACGGCGTCTTCGACCGAAACGGTCTCGAAGCGGAACGCCTGGTTCGGGCGCAACTGCGAGAGGCGTCCCACGTCGGGCGCGATGATGGTGGCGATCTTGGGATAGCCGCCGGTCGATTGCCGGTCGGCCATCAGCGCCAAGGGCTGGCCGTCGCCCGGCACCTGGATCGAGCCCATGGCGATGCCGTCCGAGATGATGTTGAAGCCGCGTGCATGAGTCAGGCGCGGGCCGTCCAGGCGGAAGGCCATGCGGTCGCTGCGCGGCGAGACCGTCCAGGGGCCTTGGCGGAAGACCTCGATCTGCTCTTCCGAGAAGTAATCGTCCTGCGGCCCCAGCACGGCGCGGATCACATCCGTGGGGCGCTGCAGCCACGGCGTTAGCAGGCGCTCCGGCGCGCCCGCCGGGGCTTTCGCAGCCGTAATGGGCAGCAGGTCGCCCGCCGCGAGCCCGCGCCCCTCGAGGCCGCCCAGGGCCGAGCGTGTATGGGTCGAAAGCGAGTTGAGGAAGGGCGTCAGGTCGATCTGCCCGGCCACGGCCAGGTAGGTCCAGGCGCCGCCAATGCCTGCCCGTACGGTGAGCTTCGAGCCCGGCGTCAGTTCGAGCCGGACCCAGCCGGGCAGCTTCACGCCGTCCAGCAGCACCTCGAAGCCGCCGCCCGCGATGGCGACGGAGAGGGGGCCGCCTTCGGCCGCGACCTCGATGCCGCCCAGCGAGATCTCGATGGCGGCGGCGCCCGCCTCGTTGCCGAGCGCCAGGTTGGCGGTCGCGTGCGCCAGCCGGTCCATGGGCCCGGCCGCGGTCACGCCATAGCGCAGATATCCGTCGCGCCCATGGTCCTGGAGCGTCACGCCCGGTCCGGCGGTGAGGATTTTGAGACCGGTCACGACGCGCTCTCGGAACGCGCCACGACTTCGCCCTTCTCGGCGCGGGCGTCCAGCGCGTCATAGGTCGCGCGGTCGATGGGCTCGAATTTGATCTGGTCGCCCGCTTCGGCCAGGAAAGCGGGGTTGCGGTTGCGCGAGAAGAAACGCTCCGGTGTACGTCCCACCAGCCACCAGCCGGTCGGCATGGAGATGGTGGTGATGATGCTCATGCCGTCCGCGATCATGATGACCTGCGACAGGGTCGGCGGCCGCGGCGTCGTCCGGCGCGACAGCGTCAGTTCAGCCGGCGCACCGCCGAGATAACAGAAGCCGGGCGCGAAGCCGTACATATAGGCGCGGTAGGTTGCGCCCGCGTGAAGCGCGACCACTTTTTCGACGCTCAGGTTCTTTTCCTTGGCGATGTGACCCAGATCTTCGCCGAACACCGGGTCATAGCAGCAGGGCACGATCCAGCGCTTGCGCGCGGCGGGCGCGGGAGTCGCGTCGAGCGATTCGACGATCTTCACCAGCGACGTGCGGTCGAGCGTCAGCGGATCGTAGTGGATCATCAGCGAGCGGAAGGTCGGCACCGTCTCGCGGATGCCGCGCACCGATTTCGCCGCCAGGCTGGCGTCGAGCGCCATCACCCGGTCGTGGATGGCCGGGTCGATGTTCAGGCCGTACTCGACGACCAGGGCCGCTTCGCCCGCATCGAGAAAGCGTGGCGCAATAGACATGACAGACGCTCAGATGGGCGTGACGATTAGGAGGCCGGGGCGAAGGCCGCGATGGCGACGCCCGCTTGCTCCAGCCGCTGACGCACCAAGCGCGCGATGCCCAGCGCATGCGGGCTGTCGCCGTGGACGCAGATGGAATGGATCGGCGTCTTCAGCCGCGCGCCGGAGACGGTGATGATCGCACCTTCCTCGACCATGGAGACCACGCGGCTGGCCGCCGTCTCGGCGTCCTTGATGACCGCGCCGGGCTCTTTCCGCGACACCAGATGCCCGTCCTCGGTATAGCCGCGGTCGGCGAAGATTTCGGCGAAATGCTTCATGCCGAACTTCTCGGCCGCCTTCGTCTGCGCGCTGCGCGCGATGGCCAGGCATGCCAGGTTGGGATCGACGGCTTTCACGGCGCGCACGACGGCGTCGGCCACATCCTGGTCCGTCTCCGAAATATTGCCGAGGGCGCCATGGGCCTTCACGTAGGTGAGCTTGTGGCCCGCATAGGCGGCCATGCCGAGCGCCGCGCCGACCTGATAGGCCACCATGTGTTCGATCTCGGCCGTGGTATAGGGGATGCGGCGGCGGCCGAAGCCCCACAGGTCCGGGAAGCCGGGATGGGCGCCGATGGCGACGCCGCGCTGCTTCGCGGTCTTAAACGTCTCGGCCATGATCTCGGGGTCGCCCGCATGGAAGCCGCAGGCCACGTTGGCGGAGGAGACGATCTCCAAAAGCGCCGCGTCGTCGCCGCAGGTATAGCGGCCATAGCCTTCGCCCATGTCCGAATTCAGGTCCACGCGGCGTTGGTTGGGCCCATGGCCCTTCGCGGTGCTTGCCATCTCAAATGCCTCCCTTTGCGTGGCCGCATCATAGCGGGATTCCGCGGTTTTCGGACCCCCGGGGGACTCATCCCCAGCTATGCGTTTCCGGTATAGTCTAGACCTCGGATTTCCAAAACGGGGAATGGTCCGCCCATGGAGCTTCGCCAGCTTCGCACCTTCCGCTCGGTCGCCGAGCTGGGCAGCCTCTCCAAGGCCGCCGACCGGTTGCGCATCGCCCAGCCGGCGTTAAGCCGCCAGATCAAGCTGCTGGAGCACGAGCTGCGCACGCCCTTGTTCGTGCGCAACGGCCGCGGCATGGCGCTGACCGACGCGGGCAAGGTGCTGCTGGCGCGCATCGGCGGCCTCGTGCGCCAGTTGGAGCAGGTGCGTGACGACGTGGCGTCGCTGTCGGGGACGCCGTCGGGGCAGGTGGTGCTGGGCGTGGTGCCGACGGTCAGCACCGTCTTGGCTAGCCGCTTGGCCCAGGTGGTCTTGCGCGAACGGCCCGGTATCAGTCTGCGCATCGTCGAGAGCTTCGGCGGGCATCTTCTGGAATGGCTCCACCGCGGCGAACTGGACCTGGCCGTGATCTATGGGCGCGGGCCGGATCTGCATCTGCGGACCGAGGTCCTGGCGCGCGACGAGTTGGTGGTGGTGGGTGGGCGCGGCTCGGGCCTGGCCAAGCGCAAAAGCGTGTCGATCGAATGGCTGGCCCGCCAGCCGCTGATCCTGCCCAGCCCGCCGCACGGATTGCGCACGCTGATCGACACGGCGGCGGCCAAGCGCAAACTTTCGCTCAACGTCCTTCTGGAAACGGATTCCTTCCGCGTTCAGATCGACGTGGTTGAGAACGGGCAGGGCTACACCGTGCTGCCGCCTTCGGCCATCGTCCGCGAGCTGCGCCACGGACGGCTGGAGGCTGCACCGATCACGGCGCCGCGCTTGCCGCGCGAACTGGTTCTGGCGTTCCCCACCGGCCGGGCGCCATCCTTGGCGACCGAATCCATCGCCGGCCTGATCCGCGCCGAGGTCGCCGCGGTGGGCAAGGACGGTCATTGGAGCGCTGTGGCGGCGCCTGCGAAAAAATCCGCGCGTGTTGGATGACGGGGTGATGCCGTGAAGCAATATGACTACATCATCGTGGGTGGCGGCAGTGCGGGATGTGTTCTGGCCAACCGGCTTTCGGCACGTTCGTCCAACACGGTCTTGCTGTGCGAGGCGGGACGGGATTTGCCGCCCGACGATATTCCTGCCGACATCCTCGATGTCTATCCCGGTCTGGCCTACATCAATCCGAACTATCTTTGGAATGCCCTGCGGGTCACCACGAAATTGCCGTCGAACGATCAGCCGGCGCCGGTCAAAAAATACGAACAGGCGCGGGTCATGGGCGGCGGCTCGTCGATCAACGGCCAGTTGGCGAATCGCGGCATGCCGTCCGACTATGATTCGTGGGAGTCGCTCGGCGTCAAAGGCTGGGCCTGGGACGATGTCCTGCCGTACTTCAAGAAATGCGAAACCGACGTCGATTTCGGTGGACCGCTTCATGGTAAGGACGGCCCGCTTCAGATCGAACGTCTTCCGCTGGAAAAACTGAGCCTGCATGCCAGGGCGTTCATGAAAGCCTTCGCCGAGGCGGGCTTCCCCGAGGTCGCGGATCAGAACGGCGATTTTGCCGATGGCTATTTCCGGTTCCCGACGACCAACGCCAACGGCCAGCGGGTTTCCACCGCCTTTGCCTATCTGGACCGCGCGGTGCGCGCCCGGGCCAACCTTACAATTTCCGCGCTGACGAACGTCACGGGACTTTCGATGGAGGGGACGCGTTGTGTCGGCGTGAAGGCGCTGGTCGAGGGAAAACCGGTCGAATTCCGGGCGCGGGAGGTCATTCTATCCTCCGGGGCCATTCACTCGCCCGCGCATCTCTTGCGGGCCGGCATCGGGCCTGCCGCCGGGCTCAAGGACCTGGGGATCCCAGTCACCGCGCGTCTCGACGGCGTGGGGCAGCAGCTGATGGACCATCCCGCTGTGGCGCTCGCGTGCTTCTTGAAGCCCGAGGCCCGCGTCAACGGCCGGACGCGCCGGCATCACCATCTGGGATTGCGGCTTTCGTCCGGTCTTCCCGGCTTGCCGCAAGGCGATCTGATCGGGGTGATCACGAGCAAGTCCGCCTGGCATTCCATCGGCGATCAGCTCGGCACCAGCATGATGATCATCAACAAGACATGCTCGGAAACCGGCACCATCCGCCTTGCCTCATCGAATTGGCGGGACGAGCCGCTGGTCGAGTTCAATCTCCTCTCGGACTATCGCGACGTCGTTCGTTTGAAAGACGGCTTCCGGCGCATGGCGGCGATCCAGGCCTCGCGCCATGTCCGGGACATTTCCGAAGAGACGTTTCCCGCGAGCTATAGCTCGCGTGTCCGCAGCTTCGGTGTCCCCAATCTCCGCAACAGGGTTTTGACGGGGATCGGAAGCCGGGTGATGGACGGCCCCGGCTTTATGCGCCGAATGTTCCTGGACCGCTTCATCAAAGAGGCGCGCGAACTCGAAGACGTGCTGAGTGACGATTCAGCGCTTGAGTCGTTCGTCAAAGACACCGTGATCCCGGTCTGGCACGCGTCCTGTTCATGCCGGATGGGCAGCGCGCAGGACCGGATGGCGGTGACGGACGCGAACGCCAGGGTTCACGGGGTCGGCGGGCTGCGGGTCGTCGATGCGTCCATTTTCCCGACGATCCCCAGCGCCAATCTCAATCTGCCGGTCATCATGATGGCCGAGAAGATCAGCGACGCGATCCTGAAGTCTTAGGCCGCCGCTTACGTCACAGGCAGGCCGAGATGAGCGCGGAAGCGGTTCTTGAGGAACACGCCGTCGCGGTTGGGCAAAGCGCGGGCGGGATTGCCCGGTGCGATGCGGATGGTGGCATAGCGCGGCCCGCCGCCGATGCTGCGGATCTCGGCGCGGTAGGCGTCGATCTCCTCCAGGCTCGTGATCTCGCGCGCGGCGGAGAAGCCCGCGGCTTCGGCCATGCGGTGGATGTCGACGCCTAGGCCGCTGTGGCTCAACTGCATGCCCGTCTCGCCGTAATGGCCGTTGTCGAGCACGACGACGCTCAGGTTCTTGGGCTGCTTGGTGGCGATGGTGGCGAGACCGCCCAGGCCCATGAGCTGCTCGCCGTCGCCGGTCAGGACCAGCACAGGGCGCTTGGGCTGCGCCAGCGCCAGGCCGAGACCCATCATGGCCGCGCCGCCCATGGCACCCCACAGATAGAAGCTGCCGTCATGGTCGCCGGCCGCGAAGGCGTCGTAGCCGGGCGAGCCCAGGCCCGTGACGATCAGAAGCTCGCCGGGCTGGTCCAGCAGGCGCTTCACCGCCGCGCGGCGGTCCAGGGTTCCGAACTTGGCCATGGTCACTTCTCCACCCATTTCTTCCGGCCCAGCAGGCGCTGGGACAGGATCACCGCGATCTGCTGATCGGCCTCGTAGGCCAGCGCCGCCGCGGCGGAAACCGTCTCCTCGACATCCTCGGCCTTCTCGACGCGCATGCAGCGCACGCCCATCAGCGTGAGCGACGCCTCGGTGGCCGCGCCCATGGGCACCTGCCACGGATTGAACTCGGCCCATTCGCCGCGCATCGTGATGATGGTGAGGAACGGGAAGCGGCAGGTCGCCACCAGCGACAGCATGTTGATCGTGTTGCCGACGCCGCTCGATTGCATCAGCAGCACCGTGCGCTGGCCGCCCAGCCACGCGCCGGCGGCGATCGGGATGCCTTCCTCCTCGGTCGTCAGCACGGTGGTTTCCACGTCGGGATCGGCGATCAGACGGTTGATCAGCCGCGTGTGGCCCGCATCGGGCACATAGCAGGCTTGGCGCACATCGGCGTCCTTCAGGACGCGGTAGATGGCGTCGGGCCAGTTCTCCGTCGGGGTGTCGACCGTTGCGTCCATGGTGTCTCCTACAGGCGCGTTTCGCCGTGGGGTGTTTCTAGCGCGGCGGCAGCCTTCGCAACCTTGCCGTGTTGCGCGACCAGCCATAGCGATTTGCTATAGGCAGCCCCGCCCATGCCGGGGTATCGAAGGCCATCGTCCCCGCACCCGGAGTCTGCCGTGTCCGCCACCGCCTCATCCGACCACGTGGAAATCCGCGAATCGGTCCGCCGCCTCTGCGAGCAGTTCCCGGGCGAGTATTGGCGGAAGATGGACCGCGAAAGCGAATATCCGGCGGCGTTCGTGGCGGCCCTGACCGAGGCTGGGTTCCTCTCGGCCCTGATCCCAGAGGAATACGGCGGCTCGGGCCTGTCGCTGTCGGCCGCGGCAGCGATCCTAGAAGAAGTGCAGCACGCGGGCTGCAACGGCGGCGCCTGCCACGCGCAGATGTACATCATGGGCGCCTTGCTGCGGCACGGCAGCGAGGCGCAGAAGCGCCAGTATTTGCCCGAGATCGCCTCCGGCAAGCTGCGGCTCCAGGCCTTCGGCGTGACGGAGCCCGGCAGCGGCACGGACACCACCTCACTCAAGACCTTCGCCCGGCGCGAGGGCGACCGCTACATCGTGCGCGGTCAGAAGATCTGGACCTCGCGTGCCGCGCACTCGGACCTGATGCTGCTTCTGGCGCGCACCATGCCCAAGGAACAGGTCGAAAAGCGCACCGATGGGCTCTCGATCTTCCTTGTCGACATGCGCGAGGCGCTCAAAAATGGTCTCACCATCCGTCCGATTCGGACGATGATGAATCATTCGACCACCGAGGTGTTCTTTGACGACGTGCCGATTCCCTCCGACAGTCTGGTGGGCGAGGAGGGCAAGGGGTTCCGCTACATCCTCTCCGGCATGAACGCTGAGCGCATCCTGATCGCGGCGGAATGCGTGGGCGACGCCAAATGGTTCATCGACAAATCGGCCGCTTACGCCAAGGAGCGCGTCGTCTTTGGCCGCCCGATCGGCCAGAACCAGGGCGTGCAGTTCCCGATCGCTCGCGCCTACGCCCAGATGCGCGCGGCGGAACTGATGGTGCGGGAGGCCGCGCGCCTGTTCGAAGCGGGCGAGAACTGCGGCGCCGAAGCCAACATGGCCAAGATGCTGGCGGCGGAAGCCAGTTGGGCCGCGGCCGAAGCCTGCGTGCAGACCCATGGCGGTTTCGGCTTCGCCGAGGAATACGACGTCGAGCGCAAGTTCCGCGAGACGCGGCTCTATCAGGTCGCGCCGATCTCGACCAACCTGATCCTCTCGTTCCTGGCCGAGCACGTGCTCGGCATGCCGCGCTCTTACTGAGGTTTATTCAGCGCGCCACGGCATAAGCGTGACCGGTGCGCGGATTGGCGGCGGCGCGGATGAGGCCGTCTTCCTGCGAGCAGGCCTGCAGCCGCCCGATGGCCCAGCCGTCCTGCACCTCGACCTTGTGCCCGCGTTTCCGCAGCTCCGCGATGGTCTCCTCGCCGAAGCGGTCCTCGACCGCCAGGTGACCCGGCTTCGCTTCGCGCGGGTGGAACGAGCTTGGCGGATGGTCGGTCACGAAGGCCGGCGCCTCGATGGCCTGCTGCAGGTTCATGCCGTGATGGACATGGTGCAGGAAGAACTGCAGCGCCCACTGGTCCTGCCCGTCGCCGCCGGGTGAGCCGAAGGCCATGAACGGCTTGCCGTCTCGGAAGGCGAGGCCCGGCGTCAGCGTCGTGCGGGGGCGTTTACCCGGTGCCAGGCTCGACGGCAGCCCTTCCTCCAGCCAGAACATCTGGGCGCGGGTGCCGAGGCAGAAGCCCAACTCCGGGATGACCGGCGAGCTTTGCAGCCAGCCGCCGCTCGGCATCGCGGACACGAAATTGCCGTGCCGGTCGATCACGTTGACGTTGACGGTATCGCCGCTCTCCGCGCCCATGTGGACGCGATTGGGCTCGCCTTCGCCCGCCGTCCTGCGGCGCGTTGGGTCGGGCGTTCGGAACAGCGCCTCGGGCAAGCGGCCCGGCTTGCCGCCGATCGAACCCGGCCGCAGCTCTAAGGAAGCGGTCTTGCCGATCAGCTTCCGGCGCGAATCGTTGTAGTCCTTGCTCAACAGCGCGGCCAACGGCACGTCTGCGAAGTCCGGATCGCCGTAATAGGCGTCGCGGTCCACCATCGTCAGCTTCAGGCATTCGGCCAGGAGGTGGACGAAGTCGGCACCGTTGGGCTCGAGCGAGGCGATGTCGAAGCCTTCCAGCAGCGCGAGGGTTTGCAGGAACGCAGGCCCCTGGCCCCATGCGCCCGTCTTGGCGACCGTGATGCCGTGATAGGTGTATTCCGCCGGTGCTTCGTAAGTCGCTTTGTATTTGGCGAGATCGCTCGCGGCGAGAAGGCCGCGCTGCCGCCCGCCGGTGCCGTCGGGCCGTTCGCTTTCGCAGAACCTGCCGATCGCCTCGGCGACGAAGCCGCGATAGTAGGCGTTACGGGCGGCTTCGATCTCCGCCTCGCGTCCGCCCTTCGCGGACTCCGCTTCCTTCAATATCCGTTCGTAGGTATCCGCCAGCTTCTCATTGCGCTGGATCGAACCCGGCGCGGGCGCCGCGCGGCCGACCAGATAGACGGCGGCGGAAGCCGGCCAATGGGTCGCGAGCACCTCAGCGACACCGCCGATGTATTTCGAAAGCTGCTTGGTGACGGGATAGCCGTTGCGCGCGTAGCCGATGGCCGGCTCCAGCACGTCGCGGAGGCGCATGGTGCCGTGATCGCGCAGAAGCTGCATCCAAGCGTCGAACGCACCCGGTATCACGGCGGCCATCAAGCCCGTGCCGGGCACGGCGTCGAGCCCGGCGGCATGATAGGCCGCGATGGTGGCGCGCGCGGGCGCCGGGCCTTGGCCACACAGGACGAAGCGGCGTTTCTGACGCGCATCGTAGCCCACTAGAGGCACGTCGCCGCCGAGGCCGTTCTGATGGGGCTCCACCACCTGCAGGACGAACCCGGATGCGACCACGGCGTCGAAGGCGTTGCCCCCGCGTTCCAGCATCCCCATGCCGACTGTGGAGGGTAGCCAATGGGTCGACGAGACGGCGCCGAAGCTGCCCTGGAGTTCTGGCCTCGTGGTCATGGCGCCCCCGACGATTTCTAAGAGTTCTTTGCCTTGCCTTCGCGTAGCGTCCAGTCGATCAGTCGCTTCAGCACCTTGCCCGTGGCTTCGTTATAGGCATCGACGATGGCGTCGATATTGGTGCCGGTGGCGGGAATGCGCGCCTCGAACGTATCGTCCGCGACGATGACGCGCTCGGGCATCTTGACCAGCTTGGCGTTCATGCGGACCAGGACCTGCGGGTTCGTCCCTTCGCCATAGATGGCGACGAATTCGCGCAGTTCGGTCTTGAGGGTGTAGTCCGCGCGCAACCCGCTGCCGTCGCGGCCGACCGCCTGGATTTTGTTGGTGCGTTCGAAGGATTCGATGATGAGGGTCTGGATCATGCGCGGCGCGCGATCCGCCCAGGCCACGTCCTTATAATATTCCACCGCCAACGGCTGCGGCCGCAGCGCGATGCGCGTGGTGTTGATGTGAGTGGCCGAAACGGGCTCGGCCACCACGAGTTGCCACTTCGCGTCGGGCACGTTCTTATCGAACGTGCTTTTGGGCGACAGCTCATACAGCTTCGGCCCCGGACCACCCCCGGGCAGCTCCGCGTTGATGCAGCCCGCGAGGCTTAGGGACGCCAGCAGGGCCAACAGCGTGAACGGACGGTTCCAGTACCGGATCATTTCGCTTTGTATCCCGATTCGTTGGCATCGCCGAATAGGAAGCGCGAGGGATCGGCCTCGAGCCGTTCGGACACGCGGTTCAAGGTCGAAACCAGCGTACGCATATCCTGCACGAGCTGCGTGAGGTCGTAGAGACCCACGGCCGAGAAGTCGCGGATGGGCCCACGGTTTTCCGCGATCATCTCGTCGATTTGGGTGGCCATCGCCTTGCCCGCGGCGGCGGCGGCCTTTACTTCCTCGATCGTCGGCGGAATTTCCTTCGCGGTCTTGCGGATATCCGGGCTGATTTCGGCCAGCTCCTTGCGCAGATCCTCGGTCAGCGCCTTGGCCGAACGCGCCGCATCGCTCAGCTCGTGCATCGTCTTCGTGCCTTCGGTCGCCAGCTTGCCGATGTCCTCCGACTTGTCGGCGAGGGCGCCCGTCAGCTTGACGACGTTTTGAAGCGTGTCGGTGACGGCCTTCTGATTTTCGTCGCTCAGGAACTTTTCGACGCGCGCCATGACGGCCGGAATGCTGTCCAGAATCTGTTCGATCCGGGAGGACTTCGAGGGAATTTCCGGCATGTCTTGGCCGGCCTGCGCCATCAAAGGCGGCGATTCCTGTTTACCCGGATGGATCTGGATATAGGCGATGCCGGTGATGCCTTGCATGCCGAGGGACGCCTCGGCGTCCTGCTTGATCGGGGTGGCCTTGGCCACCTGGATGATAACCTCGATGCGCTGGACGTTCTGCGGATCGATGCGGATGGTCTTGACCGTACCGACAGGAACGCCCTGCAGGCGGACATTGCTGCCCTCGTTCAGGCCTGTAACGGAGCCCGCGAAATAGATGCGGTAGTAGGCGTATTGCTGCTCGAGCTGGAATTTTCCCAGCCAGATGACAAAGCCGACCAGCCCGGCCACCAGGACCAGGACGAAACCGCCGACCAACATGTTCCGGGCATGGGGTTCCATGGAGCGCGATCAGGCCTTTTTCTTTTCGTTCTTTTCCGCCGACTGCTGAGCCGCCCGGCCGCGAGGTCCGTGGAAATAGGCTTTGATCCACGGGTGTTCGTTAGCCATGTGTTCCTCGAGCGTGCCGACGACGACCTTCTTGTCCACCAGAACCGCAATACGGTCGCAGACGGACACAAGACTGTCCAGATCGTGCGTGACCAGAAACACTGAAAGTCCCAATGCCTGCTGAAGGTTCCTCATCAGGGAGTCGAATTCGGCGGCGCTGATTGGGTCCAGACCGGCGGTGGGCTCGTCCAGGAACAAAAGCTCCGGTTCCAGCGCAAGCGCCCGGGCCAGAGCCGCCCGCTTGCGCATGCCGCCCGATAGTTCGGACGGGTACTTGTCGACCGTGTCCGGTGGCAGGCCGACGATTCCGTTCTTCACCGCCGTGATCTCATCCCGCAGCTCGGGGTCCAGCGGCATGAACTCATTCATGGGCACCTGGATGTTCTGGCCCACGGTCAGAGAGCTGAACAGCGCGCCATCCTGAAACAGGACGCCGAAATGCATGCGCAGGTCGCGCCAGCCTTCCTCGTCCAGCTTGTCGACGTCCTTGCCCAGGATCTCGATGGTTCCAGCGGCGTGGCGATTGAGGCCGATGATTGTGCGCAACAGCACCGATTTGCCGGCGCCGGACGCGCCGACGACGCCCAGGACCTCGCCGCGCTTCATCTCAAGGTCCAGCCCTTCGTGCAGAACCTTGCCGCCGATTTCGGTCTTAAGGCCCGATACGCGGATCGCGGGCCCGGATTTGGAATCGGCTTCGGCCATCAGACCCCGAGCCGCGAATAGACGATGGAGAAGATGGCGTCGAACACGATTACCAGGAAAATCGATTCGACCACCGACTGGGTCGTGCGGCGGCCGACGGCGTCGGCGCTGCCCTTGACCTTGAGGCCGTACCGGCAGCCGACCATCGCGATCAGAAAGCCGAACACCGGCGCTTTCGCCAATCCAACCCAAAAATGCCGGATCGGCACGTTTTCCTGAAGCTGCTGCAGGAACTGCTGGGGCGGCATGTCCAAGATCGTCATGGTCGCCACCGCGGCGCCGAACAAGCCGACGATGTCCGCATAGAAGCCCAGCAACGGCATCGTGACTGTCAGCGCGATAATTCGCGGCAATACCAGGACGTCCAACGGATCGAGGCCCAGCGTTCGGATGGCATCGACCTCCTCGCGAATTTTCATGGTGCCGATCTGCGCCGTGAAGGCGCTGCCCGAGCGGCCCGCGACCAGGATGGCTGTGATCAGGATGCCGATCTCGCGCAGGATCGAAAGGCCCGCCAGGTTGACCGTGAAGACTTCGGCGCCGAAGGCGCGCAGCTGATCGATACCCTGATACGCCAGCACCACGCCGATCAAGAATGACAGAAGCCCGACGATGGGCAGTGCGTTAAAGCCGACACGCTCGATCTGGTTCACCGTCGCCGTCCAGCGGATGCGCTTCGGTTGGACGACGGAGCGGGCGATGCCGACGATGATCATGCCGAAGAAGCCAAGAAGATCCTGTGCCTCCGACCACGCGCGCATGGTGTTGGAGCCCAATTCGTCCAACGCATGCGCGATCGGATTTGGATGCCGCCGCTTCGCGCCCTTGCCTGGCTCCTTTCCGAGTTCTTTCTCGAGCCGTTCGATCAGGGCCTTGTGAGCGTCTTTGCCGCCGGTGATCTCGACGGAGCGGCCGCCGTCGCGGAGCTTCTTCCACAGCCGGTAGATGGCCCAGGCGCCGGAGGAATCGAGCGCCGTGACCTCGCTCAAATCGAGTTTGGCGTCGCCCTCGGTGGGAATTGCGTAGTCGCGGAGCGATTGGTCGAGTTTGGCAACCGTGGCGATATCCCAGCGGCCGGCGAATTTCAGGACGACGCCGTTATCCGTCCGCTCGGGTTTGAGCGATCCGGCCGCTTCCGGCTGGTCCTCGCCGCCCGCCCGCTTTTCGGAGGTCTTCTCAGCCACGGCCTTTGCGCCTGGCGACGGCTTCGGCCATCGGGCAGAGGATCTCGAACATCATGGTCGCGCCCACGAGCGCGGTGTTGCCGGACATATCGAACGGCGGCGACACCTCCACCACGTCGGCGCCGACGATGTCGAGGCCCCGCAGGCCCCGGAGCATGTGCTGGGCCTCGAAGGTGGTGAAGCCGCCGATCTCGGGCGTACCCGTACCCGGCGCATAGACCGGGTCCAACCCGTCAACGTCGAAGCTGATATAGACAGGCCCGTCGCCAATCACGCGGCGCGCCTCCGCGATCACGGCGTCGACGCCGATCTTGTAGAACTCCTCGATATAAATGACTCGCATGCCGTTCTGCTCGGCGAAGTCCATATCGCGCTCGCCGTACAGCGAGCCGCGGATGCCGATCTGGACGGTGCGCTTGGGATCCAGCAGCCCTTCCTCGACCGCCCGGCGGAACGGCGTGCCGTGGGTGTATTTATGACCGCCGAAGTATCTGTCCCACGTGTCGGAGTGGGCGTCGAAATGGACCATGCCGACGGGCTTGTCCTGGCAGATCGCGCGCATGATGGGCAGGGTGATCAAATGGTCTCCGCCCGCCGATAGGGGTGTGGCGCCGGCAGCGTGGATGCGCTTGTAGAAGGTCTCGACCCGCTCCAGCGTGTCCACGAGATCGATCGGATTGACCCCGACATCGCCCAGGTCGGCCACCTTGCACAGATCGTAGGGTTTGGTGCGCGTCACGTGGTGAACCAATCGCATCAGCGTCGATTGGTTCCTAATCTCGCGGGGCCCATGGCGTGCGCCGGCCCGGTTTGTGGTGCCGCCATCCCAAGGCACGCCGACGATTGCGATGTCGACCAGGGAGGGGTCGTCGATCAGCGGCAGCCGCATGAATGTAGCCGGACCTGCGAAGCGCGGCAGGACATCGCCTCGAATGGGGCGGAAACGGTGTTGTTCTTCGGCCATCGGCGCAGTCCCCAGGGGTGGGTGGTTACAGGGATTATAGGCGATCCTGGGACGTCAGCGGCTAGGTTTCCGGCGGTTTCCAGGACCAAGCGGGCGCTGCATCAGCACGCTGTCGACCCAGCGCCCGAGCTTGAAGCCGATGCCCTGCATGACGGCCGATTTGCGGAAGCCCTGCGAGGCATGGACGCGGATCGAGCCGCGATTGCCGGAGTCGCCGATGACCGCGATCATCTGACGATAGCCCAGCTTCGTCGCCCGCACGATCAGGGTCCTGAGAAGCCGCGCGCCCACGCCTTGGCCGACCGCTTCGGGTGCGACGTAGATCGAATCCTCGACCGTGTAGCGATAGGCCGTGCGCATCCGGTAAGGCGCCGCATAGCTGAAACCCAGCACGCGCCCGTCGCGATCGACGGCGGTGAGGTAGGGCAGGCCGCGCGACAGCACGTCCGCGCGTCGCCGAACCATCTCTGCCAGGTCGGGCGGGATTTCCTCGAACGAGCCGAAGCCATGCGTCACATGGTGCGCATAGATGGCATGGATCGCGGGCATGTCAGCGTCGGTCGCGTCGCGAATGAGCAACGGACCACGCTTCACGGGCGGCGCCTTGGGGGCGCCGCGTGGCGTCTTGCGGTTCACCGGAGGCCTCTTGCTAGGAACGGATGAGCGAGGTCGCCTCGATGATGGCCGCGGTCAGCTTGCCCATATGGCGGGCCAGCTGACGGAAATACGGTCGTCGCTCGAGGCTGTCTTCGTCGAGATAGAGAGCACGGTTGATCTCGATCTGAAGAGCGTGGACGCCCTCGGTCGGGCGTCCGTAATGACGGGTCGTGTAGCCGCCCGCGTAAGGAATGTTGCGCGTGACGTTATAGCCCATGTCGGTCAGGGCGGCCTCAGCGGCGTCCACCAGGCCGGGGTTGCAGCTCGTGCCGTGGCAATCGCCCAGCACGAAGTCGACGCGCTGGCGTCCCGCGTCCCGGTCCATCGGCCCGCCGATGGAGGGCATCGAATGGCAGTCGACCAGAAGGCAAGTGCCGAAGCGCGCCCGCGTCCGCATGATCAGCCCGGCCAGGGCGGCGTGGTAGGGGCGGTGATTCCGCTCGATCCAGGCGGCGGCCTGAGCGAAGGGCAGCTTCTCGCCGTAAATCTCTTCGCCATTGGTCACGAGCCGCGCGATCGTGCCGAGCCCGGCGCTGACACGCGGCGACGTCGTGTTGACGTAGTCGGGCAAGACGTCTTGGAACATCGAGGGGTCCAGCTCGAACGGCTCGCGGTTGGGGTCGACGAAGGCGCGCGGGAAATGGGCCCGCAGCAGGGGCACGCCCAGTTGCGGCGCCGCGCCGAACAGCTCGTCGATATAGCAATCCTCGGACTTGCGCAGGACGGGAAGCGGCAGCCGCGAGGCCTTGAGGAACTCCGGCCGGTAGTCGCGGCCGCTGTGCGGCGAGGCCAGCACGACGGGCGCCGCCTGGGCAACGGGGGCTAGGATGTCGTAAGCCGGACAATCCTCGGCGACGATTTCGACGGCCGCATCCATGGGATTTTTCGTTTAAAGGATTCCGCCCTTCCTGTCACCCGCGCCGAGGTGCGGTGCCCATGAACCCGCATGATTTTCAGGGGTTTTTGCTCGTGATTCGCATAGTTTGATGAAATCAGAACTAATAATTTAAAAGGATAAAATTTATCGGCGTTACGCGAAGGAGCACGCTGACCTTCTTCCGCGCCTTTGAGGTGGACCATGGAAAATTGGATGTTCCGGCGGGATCTGATCGATGCCCGCACGTTGCGCGCCCTCTCGCGGCGCTCGGATGCCAAGGGCGCCGTTCGGCTCTTCAGCCAGTACGCCGCCATGGCGGCAACCGGCACGGGCATTTTCTTCCTATGGGGCACCTGGTGGTGCGTGCCGGTGTTCCTCGCCCATGGCGTATTGCTGTTCGCCTACGGCTATGCCGGCCAGCATGAGCTGGTTCACCGCACGGCCTTCCAGACGCGGCAGCTCAACGATTTGGCCGCCCACGTGGCCAGCTTCATCCGCCTCTTTCCGACGGAGTACCAGCGCAGTTGGCACTTCGCCCATCATCGCAACACGAAGGACCCGGATAAGGATTCGGAAATTCTCGGCGACGGCAAGCTGACGCTCGGCCGCTATCTGTGGTTCCTGGCCGGTATCGATTATTGGACCTATCGCATCGGCGTCCTGCTGCGCGTGGCGCGGGGACGGAAGATCGAGCCGTTCCTGACGGATGAGGAATGGCCGGGCCTGGTGCGCGAAGCCCGCCTCTATCTCGCGGGTTACGCGCTGGTCGCGGCCGCCTCGATCGCCTTTCAGAGCTGGGCCGTGCTGATCTATTGGCTGGGGCCGTTGACGGTGGCGACACCCTTCTATCGCGCCTATATCGCCACTGAACATTACGCCCGTCCCCAGGTGCCCGATGTCATCCTCAACACGCGCACGACCCATGCCGGGCCGGTCATGCAGTGGCTGATGTGGAACATGCCCTATCACACCGAGCATCACCTGTTCCCGGGCGTGCCGTTTCACAAACTGGCCGAGCTGTCCCGCACCTTGCGGGCGGGCGAGAAATCACCGATGGCGCCCAACCGGATCGCGCGCAGCCATCTGGCCGTGAACTGGGAAATCTTCCGTGGGCTACTGCGCCGGGACCCTGCCTATATGGTGCGCTAGGGGAAGCGGCGCCGGTGGGGTTGAAGGGGCGGGTCTTGGATGGTACACCCCCGCCGCGCCACCCGACGGCATGGGCCGGTAGCTCAGTGGGAGAGCACCTGTTTGACGTACAGGGGGTCGCAAGTTCAATCCTTGCCCGGCCCACCATCCATTCCCCCGCTTCTGCAGACCCTTGGCGCTCTCAAGCCCGGTCCAGTATAGTCCGCCCTCAATCGGCCCTGGACGTGCGGGGATATCCGCGGTCCAGAAATAAAAAATATAAGGGCCGCTTACGGTTTCGGGAGGTACACGCCGGAAGGGCGGGTACGGTTGCTCCGGAAGGGGCGAGACCGGCCCGCCCTTTTCGTTACGCGGGAAGCCTCCTGGCAATCCGCGCGCGCTGGTCTAAGCTTGCGCGGCCGGTTCTGGAGCCACCCAGGGTGGCCGGTTTCCGGAGAGG
>CAYZFH010000003.1:0-37146 GCA_964477375.1 uncultured Rhizobiaceae bacterium
GCGATGCGCACGCCGTCCAGGCGATGCTGGTCGAGCCCGTGGCTCGAGGCTTCGAGTGCCGCGTGATCGACACCGCTTTTGGCCAGTTTCGCCAGCGTGTCGTGCAGCGCGATCGGATCGGGCGTGGTCAGGCCTTCGTCCACGTTCAGATCGGGCGCGGTCACGCCCAACGTGCCGAGGCTGGCCGCACGCAGGCCGAGCGAAGTCCACAACTGGCGCGCGAAGGTGACGGTCGAGGTCTTGCCGTTGGTGCCGGTGACGGCCGCGACCGTGCGCGGCTGCGCGCCGTAGAACTGGGCGGCCATGCGGGCCAGGCGCCGGCGCGGATTGGCGTCGGCGATAAAGGCCAGCCCTTGCGCGTCGGCCGCGGCTTCGGGCCGCGCCAACAGCGCGACCGCGCCGCGCTTGCGCGCGTCGGCAATATAAGTGCGTCCGTCGGTGCGGCTGCCGGTCAGCGCCGCGAACAGGAAACCGGGACGCACGGCGCGCGAATCGGCGGCCAAGCCGCTGACGTCGAGCGCGCCGATTGCCGGGTCCAGATTCACGGTGCCGTCTGCCTCCGCCATCAGATCAATAAGACGCAAGGGTCGGTGCCCTCGGATTGACGACCACGAACATTTCTTTCTTCATCTCGGGCGTGCTGTCGTCGACCGGCTCGACGCCCAGCATCGGTCCGATGCGGCGCACGATGCGGCCCGCCGCCGGCGCCGCGACCCAGCCGCCCGTGGCGTAGCCGTAGGACTGCTTGTTGCCCTTGGGCTCGTCGAGCATGACCAGGACCAGATAGCGCGGGTCGTTCATCGGGAACGCGCCGATGAAGGACGACAGAAGCGACTTCTTCTTGTAGCCGCCGACGCCGGTCTTCTCGGCCGTGCCGGTCTTGCCGCCGACCAGATAGCCGGGGACCTCGGCCGACTTGGCCGTGCCCTGCTCGACCACGAGGCGCATCAGCTTGCGCATGTCGGCCGACGTCTCGCGCGAGATCACGCGGGTGCCGAGCGCACCTTCCATGTTCGAGCGCTTGATGAGGGTCGGGGGAACGAGGATGCCGCCGTTGATCATGGCGGCGGTCGCGCTGGCCAGCTGGATCGGCGAGACCGCCATGCCGTGGCCGAAGGCGATCGTCATCGTGTTCACGTCGCGCCACTGCGCCGGCGCCATCGGCTTGCCGACCTCGGGCACTTCGAGCGGGCTCGGCTCGTTGAAGCCGACGCTGTGCATGAAGGCGCGGAATTGGGGCGTGCCGATGTCCAGCGCCATCTTGGCGGCGCCGATGTTGGACGAGTGGATGTAGATCTCGGGCACCGACAGCCAGCGCTTCTTGGCGTGGTAGTCCTCGATGGTGAAGCGGCCGATCTTGATCGGGTGGGTGGCGTCGTAGCCGCTCTTCAAGGTCGCCGTGCCGGAATCGAGCGCGTCGGCGATGACGAAGGTCTTGAAGGTCGAACCCATCTCGTAGACGCCGAGCGTCGCACGGTTGAAGCGGTCGTCGGGCTTCACGTCGCCCGGATGGTTGGGGTCGAAGTCGGGCAGGGACGCCAGGGCCAGCACTTCGCCCGTGCGCACATCCAGCACGACGCCGACGCCGCCGATGGCGTTGAAGTCCTTGATCGCGGCGGTCAGCTCGTCGACCACCGCATGCTGCACGCGCATGTCGAGGGACAGGTCGATCGGCGCCGTGCCCGCGGCCAGCGCGCCGTCGAAGGAACGTTCGATGCCGGCGATGCCCTTGCCGTCCACGTCGGTGAAGCCCACGACATGCGCGGCCATGGCACCCTGCGGATAGACGCGGCGCGCCTCGCGCTGGAACGACAGGCCGGGAATGCCCAGGCGGTTGACCGCGTATTGCTGGCGCGGCGTCAGGTTGCGGTGAATCCAGATGAAGCGGCGCTCGGACGTCAGCTTGGTGCGGACATCCGCCTCGTTAACCTCGGGCAGGACTTCCTTCAGCCGGTGCGCGGCGGCGACGGGGTCGAGCACCTGGGTCGCATCGGCGAACAAGGACGCCGTGCCGAGGCTGGTCGCCAGAAGCTCGCCGTTGCGGTCGCGGATCGCCGCGCGGTCGGGCTGTTCAATGACGGCGGCCGCGCTCTTGGGCGCGCCGGCGCCCTTCAGCGCCATCACGTCGACGACGCGGCCGCTGATGACGGTGAAGCCCAGTGCGAAAACGGCGGCGATGACGAACAGGCGGTTGCGCCCGATCTCGAGCGCCTGCTTCGCCGCGCCGTCGATCACCACGCGCCCCCCGGGGGGCGCGGCGGTCCGACGGCCCGGCTTGGTCGGCTGATTCACGGCAGCGGCTTCCCCGCGGTGAGGGTGGGCCGCGCGTCGCCCCAGGCGGAGGCCGCGTTCGCGGCGACGGTCGTGGCACCCGGCGCGGGTGCCGTGGTGTCGATGGCGACCGTGGCCGGCGTATCCGGACGCGCCGGGATCTCGGCGAAGGTACGGATGCGGCTGTCCTGCGTCGCTTTGAGGCTCAGGTGTTTCTTGGTCAGCGCTTCGAGCCGCGTGGGCTCGTTCAGGTAGCTCCACTCGGCTTTCAGCACGTGGGTGGCTTCGCGCTCGGAGACGATCGCCTTGTTCACGCGCGCCAGCTCGCCTTCCAGCGTCTGCACCTCGTAGGTGAGGCGGAACAGGCCGAAGCCGAGAGCGATGGCGAACAGAAGCGTCAGGATGGTGGAGCGGCGGATCATGCGGCGTTCCTCCAGGACGTATCCGGCCAAGCCGGGGCGTGGGTGCGGCGACCGGCGCGCAAACGGGCGGAGCGCGCGCGGGGATTGCGGGCGACCTCGTCGTCCGACGGGCGCAGCGCCCGGCGGGTCAGCAATTCGAAGGAAGGCGCGGCGGCGCTTCCCGGCCCGGTTGGGAGGTGGCGCGAGGCGCGGGGCGCGCCGCCGCTTCTCGACCGCAGGAAAGCTTTGACCCTGCGATCCTCGAGGGAATGGAACGACACGACAGCCAGCACGCCGTCCGGCGCCAGAAGCGTCTCGGCCGCGGCCAGGCCGCGGTCCAACTCGCCCAATTCGTCGTTCACGTGAATGCGCAGCGCCTGGAAGGTGCGCGTGGCGGGATGGATGGCGGCGTCGTTGCGCGCGGCGGCCGGCACGGCGGCGCGCACCAGTTCGGCCAGCTCCAATGTGCGGGTCAGCTTCTTCTCGAGGCGTGCAGCGACGATGGCGCGCGCGATGCGGCGCGAATGCCGCTCGTCGCCCAGCGTGAAGATGATATCGGCCAGCTCGCCCTCGGGCGCGGTGTTGACGATGTCGGCGGCGGAGGGGCCGGATTTCTCCATCCGCATGTCGAGCGGGCCGTCGGCGCGGAACGAGAAGCCGCGCGCCTGGTCGTCGAGCTGGGGCGAGGAGACGCCGAGATCGAGCGCGATGCCGTCGGCGCCTTTCGGCAGATGCGGCGCCAGGAGCGAGGCCATGTCGCCGAAGCGGCCTTCGACGATGGCGAAGCGCGCGCCGAAATCCTGCTTCAGCGCATTGGCGCGACCGATCGCTTCGGGATCGCGGTCGACGGCCACGACGCGGCACGGCGCCGCGTCGAGGATCGCGCGGCTATAGCCGCCGGCGCCGAACGTGCCGTCGACATAGATGGCGCCCTTGCGGGGGGACAGAAGATCGATCACCTCGCCGAGCATCACCGGCGCATGGGCGCCCGGAGCGGCGGCGCGGGAACTCATGGGGTCTCTCCGCCGGGCGCCGGGCGGCGCAGCAGAAGTCCTGCGCCCTTTTCCTTGGCGCGTCCGGTGGCCGAGCGCTGGTATTCGTCGAAGCGCGCGGGGTTCCAGATCTGGAAGGTTTGGCCGAGGCCGACGAAGGCGGCCATCTCGTCGATGCCGGCATGCTTGGCCAGCGTCTCGGGCAGCATGATGCGGCCTTCGCCGTCGAAGGCCAGTTCGGCCGCGTTGGCGAAGATCGCGACCGAGAGATCGTCATGCGCCTCGGAGAACTGCGCCAGATCGTCGGCGCTTTCGGAAAGCTTTTCCATGCGGGCGCGGTCCAGCGCCTCGATGGCGGGCGCGCGGAACGAGGGGAACGCCACGATGCCGCTGAAGGCCTGGCCGGTCAGGGCCGCGCGAAAAGGCGCAGGCACGGACACCCGCCCCTTGCGGTCCACTTTGTTCACGTGGGTGTTGAGGAACAAAGGCACAGGCCCGTCCCACCCCATGGCCTCGACCCGTCTCCCCGACCGGGTCTCACATCGGATCCCGTTCGGGCACGCCTCTGGGGCGTACTTTCATGGGACATCGTGGGATAACATGGGATTATATGGGCGTCAATGACTTCTAATAGTAAAAGACAGTGAGTTTCAAGAGTTTGTGGCCGGTTTTTGAATCCCCGCCCGATCTAGCGCAAGTCCTCACCGCCCTTCCGACCCGCGCATCCTGTCCCGGAAATACGACAAAAATATGTTCCCACTATGTTCTCATCAGGATTTCTAATCCGAAGCGAGGCGCGAGGTTCGAAGACGAGCTGCAAGACTTCGCAAGTAATCGCTGGCGGATGTGCGAAGGAATACTTGAGCGGAGCGCAAGTAAAACTGCGGGCGTGTCAGAGTTGCAGAAAACCGTGCTTTTCTGCGCCCAAACGCAGGAATGACGGTGACTTGCCGGCGCCGAGACTTCCCGTGGGAGCGTCCGCGGCTTGGCTTTGCAGACGCCCGTCCGTGAGGCTGCAGTTGCTGGGTGGTTGGCGCGCGTCCGGTCCACCGCGTCCGCGCAGGCGTCCCACCGTGCCGGTGCAGACGCACCACCGTGCTGTTGCGTCCGGCGCGGCCCGTTTTCAGGCCGCGCGGCGGTCTGGCGCGCCGGGTAATTCGCGGTAATTAAGTACCCTAAAAGAATTTGCCAGACGGCCTGTAAGCCGGGTTCTGTCCCCGCTTGCGCGGGGGATGACCATTCATCTGGGACGCCCCTCGCGGAGCGCCTCGCGCGACCGACCCGGACGGCGGCTTGGAAACCCGCTTGCCGGACTTGCACCCGGCGTACCGTCCCTATTTGGTCTTGCTCCCGGTGGGGTTTGCCGTGCCGCCTCCGTTACCGGAGGCGCGGGGCGCTCTTACCGCTCCGTTTCACCCTTGCCGGCCTTACCCGGGCGAACCCGGGGTCGGCTGTGGCGGTCTCTTCTCTGTGGCACTGTCCCTGGGGTCGCCCCCGCCGGGTGTTACCCGGCACCGTGTTTCCATGGAGCCCGGACTTTCCTCCCCTGCATTCGCATGCAAAGGCGGCCATCCGGCCGTCTGGCGGGGCTTAGTTAGGCCCTGGCCGCGCCCGCGTCAACGAGCCCGGCCAGGCGCGCGCGGGTGAGGGGGCCGAGATGGCCGGGGCTTTCGGCGCCGTCCGCGAAACACTCGGGCACGAAGTGGCGCTGGAACGCGGTCACGATCGCCTCGGTCGCGGCATCGAGGGTGCCGGTGATGCGGATCGGGCCGTACCCGTACACCCCGAAAGCCTCCTGCGCCGCGGCCACCAGCTCATGGGTCTTGCCGGGCGCGATGATGGGTCCGCCGTCCGGCTTGCGCGCCCTCGGCCAGCGTCCGAACCCGGCCGCCGCCAGCGCCTGCCAGGGGAACAACTCCCCCGGATCCCGCTTCCGCCCCGGCGCCACATCCGAATGCCCCAGTACATGCTTCATGGGGACCGAGTTCTTGGTAACTAAATACCGCAAAATTTGCTCTAAAGCGGCGATTTGGGCAGGCGGAAAATCCCGGTATCCCAACCCATGACCTGGATTCTGCAGCTCGATTCCGATGGAGCGTGAATTGATGTCCGTTTCGCCGGCCCAGAAACCCGCGCCGGCATGCCAGGCGCGCCGCGCTTCATCGACCAGGGCGTAAACCGCGCCGTCTTCGCCGATCAGGTAGTGGGCGCTGACCTCCGCCGCGGGATCTTCCAGGCGGCCGAGCGCTGCTTCGGCGCTCTCCATGTCCGTGTAGTGGATCAGGATCATGTCGATGGGCAGCCGGCGTTCGCCATGGTTGGGCGAGGGCCGCTTGGTGACGTTCAGACCGTCGATCACGGATGTCTCCAGGGCGCGTCCCTGAAGTCTATTCCGCGGCGCGGGCCTTCGTCATGCGCGCGAGATAGGCGGCATCCGCCTCGGCGACGAGGTCGAGTTCGGTCCGTCCGCTGCGCAGTGCGCGGAACAGCATCAACCAACAACCGAAATACGTCACCTCCGGCAACGGGTGCGGATATTTCGCCGACACCTCGCGGTGCAGTTCGGGCAGCCGGTGGAACGGCACACTGGGGAACGTGTGGTGCACCGTGTGATAGACCATGTTCCAGTGCACCCAACGCATGAAAGCATTGGTCTTGAACGTGCGCGTGTTCAGAAGCGTGTTTCGATGGTGCGTGGTCGCTGTGTGCTCGCCGATGCCTTGCAGCCAATAGACCCATTTCGTGCAGATCATCGGGCCGATCCAATAGATCAGCGGCCACCAGGATTGGAACGCAAGGGCGCTGGCTGCAATCAGCGTATAGCCCGCCAGATGCAGGCGCGCCGACTGAATCAGGATTCGCGTCTGCCGCTCGGTGAAGACCTTCTCCGGGATATGGCCGAACGCGTGTCCCGTGATCGAACGGATGCGGTAATAGAAAAACGGCAGGCCCGAGAACACCCAGAGGAAGGACCACACGGAGGCATAGGGCTTGCGCTTGAGAAGCTCGGTGTCCTTCTCCCAATCCTGCGTGTGGCGGTGATGGGCGAAGTGCTGCCACTTGTCGTAGTCGCTGGGATAGAAATTGATGAAGCCGAAGAGGCGGCCAAACCAGTCGTTCAGCCAGCGGCTCTTGAACGCGGTGGCGTGATAGCACTCATGCTCGGCGGCATAGAGCTGGTTCAGAAGCACGCCTTGCAGGAAGAAGAAGGGCGCCGCCCACCAGCTACCCCACGTGAGCGCCAGGCAGGCGGTCGTGGCGCCGATCGCGCCCAAGTGGCTCGCCGCCTGGACGAGTCCTTTCCCGTCTGAGCGTTCCGAGAGCGCCTTAAGGCGGCGCGGCGCGATGACGTCATTGACGCCGACAAAGCCATCCACGGGTCGTGTTCCTCCCGCATCCGTTCGGGGCCGAAGGCACGTCGATCATGAGACCACGATCAGGCTAATCCCGCCGGAAACCATGAACAAGGGCAGGGTGTCATGCGCGCTTTGTCCGCACACGGGCGGGCAGAAGCCGGTCCAGATCGACCGTGATGAAGGCGATGCCCGCGACCACCACGAGCCCGCCCGCGGCGACGATCCACGTCAGGTCCTCGCCCAGCAGCAGCACGCCGGTCGCGACCGTCGTCACGGGTACCAGAAGCAGATACGGCATCACCTGATTGACCGGATAACGGCCGAGGAGGTGGTACCACATGGCGTAGCCGACGCCGTTCATGATCAGGCCGAGATAGAGGATGGCGGCCCAGGTGATCCAGGTGGCGTTCTGCAGCGCCGCCCATTGGTTGCTCTCGAACACGGCGGACGAAAGGAAGAGCTGGGGCGCGGCCATGACCGCCACCCAGGCGATCAAGGTGAAGCCGCCGACCTGGCCGAGCGCGCGCACCATGACCTGGCCGATGGCCCAGGTCAGCGCGCCGCCCATGACCAGGAACACGGGCAGCATGTTCTCCTGGACCTTGGGTTCGCCGCACATCAGACCCACGCCGGCGAACGCCATGGCCATACCCACGGCACGCCGCCAGCCCAGATGCTCCTTGAGGAAGACGGCGGCGACCAGCGCGGCGAAGGGCACCTCTAGCTGGATGACAATGCCCGCGGTGGAGGCGTCCATGCCGTCGAGGCCGGTATAGGTCAGGCTGTACTGGATCGTCGCGCTGACCACAGAGACCAGGAAGATGCGCGGCAGCAGCTTGCGCGGCATGCGCACGAACCAGACCAGCGCCAATGCGGTCACGCTGAAGCGCAGCGCGATCAGCAGGATGGGGGGAAACTCCGCCAGCGCGAATTTGGCGAGGGTGAAGCCGAGCCCCCAGATGGTCGGCACCGCGATGGCAAACAGGATATCGAGGATCTTCACGCGTGTGTCACCAGTTGAGCGGAAGGGGCGAGAGGCGGGTCTCTATGGCTAGCAAGCCTGACGGCCAGTCTAGGCCGTAGTCAAAGCCTTTCGATCCGGCACGGATTCGGATGTAATCTCGCGGCACGCCAGAGAGTGAAAGGGATTGCGATGAGTAAAGCGGAAAGTCGGCCCGAGGTGGTCAACGTTACGGAAACCCAGATTCCGGTCGTTGCCGGCGAGTTCGCTAAACATCCTCTATTCAAGGCGGACGGCATCGACGCCAACGTCTTCAAGGCGAAGGGTCGCGTCTCGCCGCTTCATGCTCATACGTACACCGAGATGATCTACGTCGTCAGCGGCCGTTTCCGTGACCGCGGCGTCGAAGTCCCGCCCGGCTCCTTCGTCGTCCGCCGTCCCGGTGAGATGCACGAGTTCGTCGCCGAGGACGAGGTGACTCTCCTGGTCGTAAACGTGGATCAGGCGAAGGCGGTCTGAGGCCGCCGGCAAGCGCCGCCTTCGCATCGCTCGGATGGTTGTGGGAATCGGCCCGTTCGATCTTCCCTTCGTTCTAGCGGAGGCGCGTCGCCTGCCGTTTGCCGGCGCGGCGCTGGCCGTAGGGGGGGAACCGCTTTGTGACGCTACCGCGACGTTCGCGGATTTCGGCTTTCTGGCGCCTACATCACCGTCGTTGCCGGACATGCTGCGTGCCGCTGGCTTCGCGCAGGTGCGCGTGGTTCCCGATCTGGAAGCGGAGACGTCGGATTCCTTCGACGCGGTGTTCGATCTGGGTTCGTCCATGCGCGCGTTTCATGTTCGCGGGGCGCTTACCGCGCTAGGCCAACGGGTCGCGGTCGGCGGGCGCATCATTCATGCGGTGCCTTCGGCGAACCACATGGATCAAGGCTTCTACATGGCCTCGCCCCGGCTGTTCCACGATTACTACCGCGCCAACAAATGGCGGATTGATGCGCTTCTGCTCGTTCGTTGCGCGCCGGACGGGCGCTCGGCCGAAGCCCTTCCTTACGTGCCAGGTTGCTTGCGAGAGGTGGCGCATGGCGGCCTTGACGATGCCCGCTATCGGGTCTTTTGCGTTGCGACGCGCATGTCCGATTCGACTATCGGATCGATTCCGCAACACGGCTTCTATGCCGAGGCCTGGGTGCAAAGCGGTGTCCCAAGTCCCGTGCCCGCGCAGACGACCGGCGCGCTCGCGTCATGGCTACGCGACACGCGGTGGGCATATGCGATTTATCATGCGCTGACCGTGCACCGTAAACAGCGCGCGATCCGGGCGCGGGCCCTGCCGTTCTCCGTGCGCTATCGCGCCCACGGCGTAGCGGATTGAACGATGGCTATCGACGCCACCGACCTTGCCGTACTGTTTCGCGTCAATGCGGGCCGGCAATTCGAGGGATCGTTGCTAACGCTCGGCCGTCAAGATGTGACGGTCTCGCCAGCCGAACTGCGCTCCATCGCCGCGCGATGCAATTTCCCACTTGCCACTCCCGCACCGGACGGGAATTTGCTTTCCGATCACGCGCTGTTTCGTTCGCTTGGCTTCGCCGAGGTTCAAAGCCTCGATGCGAATGCTTACGAAGGTGCGGGGATTATCCACGATCTCAATAATTCCACGCCGCCCGCGGGCACGGAAGATCGCTTCGATGTCGTGCTCGACCGCGGCGTTTCGGACATCGTGTTCGATTTTCCGGCTAGTCTTTCGTGCGTTGCACGCATGGTCAGGATTGGCGGCCGCATCATTCATTTTTTGCCGTCGTCGAACCATGTGGAGACGGGTTACGTCATGCCGTCACCGCGGGCTTTCCTTGCCTTTTACGAGGCCAATGGCTTTTCAGTGGAGGCCTTGTGGTTGGTTCGGCATCCGTGGTTGACGCGTTGGCCGACCATTGCGGTCTACGATTATCTTCACCGTGGCGCGGAAACTCTGCGCGGTGTGCGTCTTGATGACGCCAGTTATCAGATCCTCTGCGTGGCGCGCCGCTTGGCCGGGTCGACCTATGATGTCATCCCCGCCTTTCCCAAGAGCGCGCCATCGGTGGAAAGTTCGGAAAGCCTTACCCGGTTGCTTCCGCGCATCCTGCGGTTTTCTCGATGAACCGGATGTCGGACGCGATGGCTGGTCTCCTCGTGCGACGCCATAGGGTCGCTCTACCCGTCCTCGTTTTCCACCGGGTCGCGGAACCGGCTCATGTCGAGGTTGGGCTGGCGCCCGTACCGCCGGCACAATTCCAACGCTATTTGCGCTGGATCGCGGATTCCCGCTTCACACCTGTTTCATCGAGCGATTGGCTTTCATGGTTGCGCACAGGCCAGCCGTTCTTGAAGCGGCCGGCCCTGATTACATTCGACGACGCGTATGCGGAGCTGGAGCGAAATGCCTTACCTGCGTTGGCGGAGGCGCGGATGCCGGCAACTGTGTTCATTCCCACGGACGTTATAGGCGCCACCAACCGGTGGGATGGTCCTTATGGCTTTACCCAACTTCCGCTTATGGACCAGGAAGCCATCGAGTCTTGGTCTCGCCGCGGCATCTCTTTTGGCTCGCACGGCGCATCCCATGCCGATCTTACGACGCTGTCACCCTCAGCCCTGACAGCGGAATTTGAACGCAGCGCACACCGATTGCGCGAAATCACCGGCACGGCGCCGGAGGCAATCGCCTATCCTTACGGCATCGTTAATGACTCGGTCGCAGTGGAGGCCGCCCGGTTCTTCTCGCTAGGATTTACCATCCGTGCCGGCCTCAACAACGTCTCCACTGATCTCCTACGGTTACGTCGTGTTGCCGTGCCGCCCGCTGCGTCGTGGCTGCGGTTTCGATTCATTCTGGCTTCCGGAATTGATCCGGTTCTCTACATTCGGGCGATCGTGCGCCCGCGCCTGTGGTTGCGGATGCTGAGCACGCGCCTTGGCCTGGTCAGAAAGTAACAACGGTCTGTTGTCGGCAAAGGCGCCGGTGAATCTCGCTCAAGCGCCGCCACCGCTGGAAGCGCTGCTGCGTCCTATTTCCAAGCGCGCTGATGGGCTTGCGTAGACTAGACCGCCTTCCTAATATTGGAATATAATTTCATCTAGTGAAATAAAGCTAAGCCGTGAGGAGAGCGCATGGATTTCGAACCGGGCGCGGCCCAACAGGAACTCCGGGCACTGGCCGAACAGGTCTGCGCGCGGTTTGACGACGCGTATTGGTTGAAGCGCGACGAGGACGCTACCTTCCCCCACGACTTCCATCGCGCGGTGGCCGAGGCCGGGCTTCTCGGCGTGGCGATGCCCGAATCGGTCGGCGGCGCTGGGCTTGGCATCTCAGAAGCGGCCGTCCTGATGCGCGCGATCGCCGAATCGGGCGCAGGCATGGCCGGGGCGTCGTCGGTTCACATGAACATCTTCGGCCTGCAGCCGGTGGTGGTCTTCGGCACCGAGGAACAGAAGCAGCGCTTCCTGCCGCCCCTGATCCGCGGCGATGAGAAGGCTTGCTTCGCCGTCACGGAGCCTGACGCGGGCCTCAACACCACCGAGATTAAGACGCGAGCTGAGCGAACGAACAAAGGTTACCGGATCAGCGGTCAGAAAATCTGGATTTCGACTGCACAGGTCGCCGACCGCGCCTTGATCCTGGCACGCACCACGCCTTTGGATAAGGTCGCGAAGAAAACCCAGGGGCTAAGCCTGTTCTACGCCAGGCTCGACCGTTCCAAGGTGGAGGCGCGTGTCATCCGCAAGATGGGACGCCATGCGGTCGATTCGAACATGCTGTTCTTCGATGGGCTCGAAGTGCCGGAGGAAGACCGGGTGGGCGAGGAGGGTACGGGTTTCAAGATGCTCCTCCACGGGCTTAACCCCGAGCGCATCCTGATCGCGGCGGAAGCTGTGGGGCTCGGCATGGCCGCGCTCAAGCGCGCCACCGACTATGCCAAGCAGCGCGTCGTGTTCGGCCGCCCCATCGGCCAGAACCAGGGCATTCAGCATCCGCTCGCGCGCTGTTGGATGAATCTGCAAGCCGCCGATCTGATGACCTTGAAGGCCGCCGCGCTTTACGATGCCGGCAAGGAATGCGGTGCTGAGGCCAACGCGGCCAAGTTCCTGGCCGCCGAGGCTGCCTTCACGTCTTGCGAAACGGCGATCCAGACTCATGGCGGCATGGGCTATTCGGCCGAGTTTCATGTCGAGCGCTATTTGCGCGAATCCTTCATTCCGCGAATCGCACCCATCAGCCCCCAGATGATCATGAACCACATCGCCGAGAAGGTTCTCGGCCTGCCCAAGTCCTACTGAGGAAAAGTGATGACATCGAATCGGAAGCGCACCGGCGGCGAAGTGCTGGTGAATCAGTTGCTCATCCACGGCGTGGATATCGCCTATTGCGTCCCGGGCGAGAGCTATCTGGGCGTGCTCGATGCCCTGCATGTCGCGCGCGAGAAGATCCGGCTGTTCACGACGCGGAATGAGACCGGCGCCATCAGCATGGCCGAAGCCTACGGCAAGATGACCGGCCGGCCCGGCATCTGCCTGGTCACACGCGGTCCCGGCGCGTCCCACGCCATGATCGGCGTCCACACGGCGTTGCAGGATTCAACGCCGATGATCCTGTTCGTCGGCCTGGTCACCCGCGACGCCAAGGAGCGCGAGGCGCTGCAGGAAATCGACCTCAAGGCCATGTTCGGCCACACGGCCAAGTGGGTGGCTGAGATCGACGACCCGCGCCGCATTCCGGAGATGGTCAGCCGTGCCTTCCACAACGCGGTTTCGGGCCGCCCCGGTCCGGTGGTGCTGGGGCTGCCGGAAGATATGTGTGTTGAAGAATGCGAGACGGCGGACGTGGCACCCTACAAGCTGGTGCGCCCCGCGCCGACGCAAGCTGCAATCAATGAAATGGAGGAACGGCTGCGCACGGCCAAGCGTCCGTTGCTGGTCGTAGGTGGGGGCGGCTGGACCGGGCGTGCGGTCGACGGCATCCGCGCCTTTGCCGAAGGCAACCGGTTGCCCGTTGCGGTCTCGTTCCGCTGCAAGGACCTCTTCGACAACCGGCACCCGGGGTATGTCGGCGACCTAAGCCTGGGCGTGGCGCCCACCCTGGGCGAGCGGGTGAAGAACACCGACCTTTTGCTGGTCGTGGGTGCGCGGCTGGGTGAGCTGACCACCTCCGGCTACACGCTGATCAAGCCGCCCGTGCCGGACCAGCGCCTAATCCACGTGTATGCGGATCCCGAGGAGCTGGGCCGCGTCTATCAGGGTGAGCAGCTTATCTGCTCCGGCATGGAGGAGTTCGCCGCCGCCGTGGGCAAGGTCCGGATCGACAACCCCGCCTGGGCGCACTGGGCCAAGGATGCGCGCGCGGATTACGAGCGCACACTGGCGGTCGATCCCGTGCCCGGCTCGCTCGATCTCGGTGGCGCGGCGCGCTGGCTCAGCGAAACCATGCCGCGCGATACGATCATCGTCTCCGACGGCGGCAACTTCGCCACCTGGGTGAACCGCTATGTCGAGCTGTCGCGCTTCCGCTCGTTCCTGGGCCCGACCAACGGTGCCATGGGCTACGGCGTGCCGGCGGCAATTTCGGCCAAGATCGTGGCCCCTGAGCGGCCCGTGATCGCCTTCGCGGGCGATGGCGGTTTCATGATGACCAGCAACGAGCTGGCGACCGCCGTGCAATACGGTGTCAACGCCGTCTATCTCGTCTTCAACAACGGCCTCTACGGTACCATCCGCATGTACCAGGAGACGCAATTTCCCGGCCGCTATCCGGCCACGCAACTGCGCAACCCGGATTTCGTGAAGTTCGCCGAATCCTTCGGCGCCTATGGCGAGAAGATCGAGACGCTGGATCAGTTCAAGGCTGCGTTGCCGCGCGCCCTGGCCTGCGGCAAGCCCGCGGTGCTGGAGATGGTGGTCGATCCGGAGGCCATCACAACGCGCACGACGCTGACCAAGCTGCGCGACGCGGCGCTGGCCGCCGGACGCGGCTAGGGAATCGATGCCCAGCTACGCGCCCGTCACGGCGCTCCTGCGCGGCATGGCCGTGCTGGAGGCCGTTGCGGCGCGGGGCGCGGCATCGATCAAGGATTTGCACGCGGCGACGGGATATCCAAAGGCTACGCTGGTGCGGCTTCTGGAAACGCTGATCCACGCCGGTTATGTCCGCGCATCGGCGGATGACCGTCCAGCCTATTCGCTGACCGCGCGCGCCCTGAGCTTGGCGGGGCGTTTCGACCCAGGACGCCATCTGGTGGCCGCCATCGGTCCGGTTTTGGCCGAATTCCAAGCCGCAGTTCCGTGGCCCTCCGATCTCGGCGTGTTCGACCGCGACGCCATGGTGATTCTGGAAACCAGCCGTAGGCCAGGTGTGCTCAGCATCAGCCGACAAGTGGGCTCTCGTGTGCCGGCCGCGCCCACGGCGCTTGGCCGCGCCTACCTCGCTTTCCTGCCTGAGGCGGAGCGGCGGGATTGCCTGTCTTCGTTGCGCGAGAGAACCGGACAGCCCAAGGATCTGAAGCGGTTCGAAGCCTCGCTCGCGTCGGTTCGCTCGAAGGGCTATGCGACCAGCGACCGGGAGAACCGCCCCGACATCCGCGCGTTGGCGGCACCTGTGCTGGACGGCGCACGCGTGGTGGCCAGCGTGAACGTCATTGTCGTGGCCGAGATCATGACCATGGCGGAGGTGGAAAAGCGCTATGCCAAGCCGCTGTTGTCCGCTGCTCGAAAGATGTCGGCAGCGTTGACGACAGTTTCGACCTAAAGCCTTTAAAAGCAGCCATGTTTTTCAAGGCTTTCTTGTATAAGTGTGTGAATTGGCGCGGTTATTGCTGATATGTTGCGGCCCGGTGAAATGGGTTTCAGGCGGTTTCCGTTCATTTTTGCCCTCACTCGCCCTCGTTTACCCGTCGTCGATAGTTTTAGAGTTGCGATGTCCATAGGTGTCGTCTCTTCGGCAGTTTTCTACCCGCACGCGCGGCGTGTCTCGGCGTCTGAAGGACGCCACGCGCGGACGACGTAACAATGCGGGTGGGGATCGATTTACGGTGGCTGCAGCGCGCTCATCAGAATTCTCCAGAGGGTGCGCTTGGAGGCGTCGGTTCCGTCATTGAAAATCTGTGGCGTGGGCTCGGCTCGTCGGCGTCTGGGATAACCCTGGTTGGGCTGCTGAATCGTGGCCCAATAGCAGCTGGTTTCCGCGCCCTTCTCGATGCAACGTCTAGCGCGGAGTACCACGCGGTCGGCATACAAGAGCTTCGTCCGATTTTGAGCCGCGCAGGGCGTGTGCGGAATGTGGTGAGATTGGTCGAAAGCGAAGTGAGAGCGGCTTTGTCGCTTGATGCGCTGCGGCTCGATGTCGTCCATATGACCGATCAAACGCCCCCGCCGAGGCATTTCACGGGAGCGTCGGTCGTAACACTTCATGCCTTGTTCGAAAGCATCGATCGCGAAGGGATCGTGAGCCGCTACCTTTACGGCGGCTTTCGCCGCGCCACGCGCATCGTTGCCGTATCGCAAGCGGTGGCGACGCAATACATGAAGCACTTTGATGGACAATCCGACCGAGTGTCGGTGGTTCACAATGGCATCGATCTCTCGATTTTTAAGCCTGGGCCCACTTCCGACACGCTGCAATCGCGCTTCAAGATTCCGGGTCCCTATCTCCTGCATGTCGGCGTCCCAACAGGCGTAAAAAACCCGGTGGGACTCATTTCCGCACTCGGACGGCTCAAGCGAGAAGGAACATGCCCCTATTTGGTTTCCGTGGGGCCCTATCAGAACTCTCCATCGCCGCGGTTTCAGAAACTCATGCGCGTATTGGCCCGTGAAAGCGATGTGGCCGACAAGCTGATTATTCTCGATCGAGGGTGTGGCCCCGGCGATCTGGCGGAGCTTTATCGCGGCTCCTTGGGATTGATCTTCCCTTCGCTGGAGGAAGGGTTCGGCCTTCCCGTTATCGAAAGTTTGGCGTGCGGCGTGCCATGTGTGGCGTCGCAAGTTGGTGGCGGACCTGAAGTGGCCGGAGATCTTGGAATCTACGTCGATCCGTACGATGTCGACGCCATCGCCGCCGGAACTCGCCGCCTTATCGCGGATTCCAGCCATCGTGCCCGGGTGGCGGAAGAAGGTCCGGTGCGCGCGCGTAAATTCGCTATGGAAGCCATGGCGGCTGACTATCTGAAGATTTATCGCGAAGTGGCCGCGGCGCGCTGACGGGCGCGATCACGCGTCTTCGAACGCGCGCAAACATTTTTCGATGTGCTGCACGTGGTTGAGAGGCAGCGGCATCTGCGCCAGCGCATGACGCCAGACATACGGCCATGAACCGCCCGGCGCACCGTGGCGCCGCGCCCACAGCTTCGCGCGTCCGGCGGCTTTCTTCAGCGCCATGCGGCGATAGCGCAGCGGCAGATCTGGATGGCGGCGGACGAAGTTGAGGGTGGCCTTCGTGATGTTGGCCAGCTCGCGCTTGGCGCTGGCGGATAGGCGATTCGAATCGCCGCGCGCCACATGGGCGACGACGTTGGGGATCTCGACGAAGTCGCCGCGCAGCGCGAGCGGCAGCGACAGGCTGTATTCCTGACATGTCACATCCGGGTCGCAGCCCCCGGCGGCGAAGTAATCGTCCCGCCGCAGTAACATGACCGAGGGGTTGTAACGCGAGGTGTGCAGCGTCGCGGCCAGGGAATCGGCGATCACGCGGCTGCCGCGCCATTCCGGATCGTCCGCCGCCGTCGCCGGGATCGTGCGGTAGTCGTAAGGCTGGGCCTGGCCCACAGCCATCACGGCTTTGCTTTCGGTCAGTGCGCGCAGCAGGAGGGCAGTGGCGGATGGCGCCAGCAGGTCGTCGGAATCGACTAGCTTGAGGTAAGTCAGGCGGGCTTCTGCGGCGGCGCGGTTCATGGCCGCGCTGGCGCCCGCGTTGGCTTGGGCCACGATGCGGACATCTGGCCAGCCCTCGGTCATGCGACGCGCCACAGATAGCGAGCCGTCCGTCGAGCCATCGTCGACGATCACGATCTCGCGCGAGAACTCGCCCGCCTGACCGCGCACGGCCTCGAGAACGGCGGGCAGATAGGCCGCCTTGTTGTAGACGGTCAGGAGGAACGAAACCCCGGTCATGGGCCGGGATTATGCGCGAGCGTTTCCATGAAGGCGACGGACTTGCGCCCTGCCGCCGGCCCCGCCATCGTTCCGATCCACGGTTGGGAAAAGGGGAGAGACATGATCGTCGAACAGCGCACCTACAAGATCCGGAACGGCAAGATGGGCCAGTATCTGTCCATGGTGCGGGACGAGGGCATCGCCATCCAGCAGCCCATCCTGGGTAACCTGATCGGCTATTTCCAAACCGAGATCGGGCCTTTGAGCCACATCGTCCATATGTGGGGCTATAAGGATTTGAACGACCGTGCTGAGCGGCGTGCCAAGCTGTCGGCTGACCCGCGTTGGAAGGTCTTCATCCCCAAGCTGGCCGAGCTGATCGAGAGCGCGGAAAGCCGCATCCTGATCCCGACCGACTTCTCGCCGTTGCGCTGATCTTGGAGGCTGCCATGGACCCGATGACCCAATTCAATCTGCATCCGGACATGGCCCCGCTGGTGGCGGCCAAGCAGGCCGTACCGACCGAGGCTGCCTCCAACGCCCAGCGGAACAGTTGGGACAGTTACGACGCGGCCCTTCGCCGGCCCTATCCGGCCGACATGGAAGTGCGTGATGTGAAGCTGCCGCGCACGGGCTGGGATATTCCCGTGCGCATCTATCGGCCGGGCGCCGCACCCAAGCCATCACCGATCGCGGTCTATATCCACGGCGGCGCCTTCATCAAAGGCAGCCTCGACAGCGGCGATCCGATCGCCTGGGGCGTGGCGCAGCAGACTGGCTGCATGGTGGTCAGCATCGACTACCGCTTGGCGCCGGAGCATCCGTTCCCGACCGGTGTCGAGGATTGCTATGCGGCGATCTCCTATTTGGCCGAACACGGCGCGAAGCTGGGCGGCGATCCCACGCGCATCGGCCTGTGGGGCGACAGCGCGGGCGGCAACATGGCGGCGTCGTGCTGTCTGATGGCCCGCGACCGCAACGGCCCGAAGATTTCCGCCCAGGTGCTGATCTATCCGTGCCTGACCGACGAACTGACCCTGCCGGCGTACGAGACCTATCGCCATTCGCCGGTCACCACGGAAGGCATGGATAAGGCTTGGGACCTTTATCTCGGCAAGCGCCGGCCGATCGACGATCCCTATGCCGTGCCGCTGAAGGCGAAGAACCTGTCCCACCTGCCGCCGGCCCATGTTCATGTCGCCGAGGTCGATTGCCTGGCCGATGACGGGCGGGTCTATGCCCAGCGCCTGAAGAAGGCTGGAACCCCGGTCGTCTTCCGCGTGGCGGAGCGCATGATCCACGGCTTCACGCGCGCGCGTTTCTCGGGCTCGGCCGCGGCGGCCGAGTTCCAGGCGCCGTGCGATTTCCTGAAGACGTATCTGTTCGCTTAGGCCTGGGGCCGCTCGGTCTGGAGCTTGTCGAAAGTCGACCAGACGCCGTCGGCGCCGTCCCAGTTGCCGCGCGATGCGCCCTTGGAATATTCGGTGGCGCGCTGCTCGAAGAAATTGGCGTGCTCGACGCCGTTCAGGATTTCCACCAGCCAGGGCAGGGGATGGGCCTTGAGCGGCTTGTAGCCGCTTTCGGTCTCTTCGAAGTTGCCGAACAGCGGCGTGAGCTTTAACTGCGTCAGACGCCAGTCGGCGACATAGCGCACATAGGCGTGGATATCCCCTGGCGTCATGCCTTGGATGCCGCCGATGCCGAAGGCCAGGTCGACGAAGCGTTCCTCGAGGCCGACCATGGTCTTGGCCACGTCGAGGATGTCGTCGCGCACGGATTTGGTCAGCGCGCCGGTTTCCTTATTCCAGGTATGGAACAGACGGATGATGCCTTCGCAGTGCAGGCTCTCGTCGCGCACCGACCAACTGACGATCTGGCCCATGCCGTTCATCTTGTTGTGGCGCGGGAAGTTGAGAAGCATCGCGAAGCTGGCGAACAGCGACATGCCCTCGGTGAAGGCGCCGAACATGGCAAGGGTGCGCGAGACGTCGGCCACCGTGCCCACGCCGAACGTGTGCATGTAGTCGGCCTTGGCGCGCATCTCGGTGTAGTCACGGAAGGCCGCGAACTCGGCCTTGGGCATGCCCAGCGTTTTCAGAAGAAGCGCGTAGGCATCGATATGGACCGTCTCCATGTTGGAGAACGCGGCCATCATCATCTGCAGTTCGAGCGGCTGGAAAATCGGGATGTAGCGCTTGAGATAGTTGTCGCCGACTTCGACGTCCGACTGGGTGAAGAAGCGGAAGATCTGGGTCAGGAGCGCGCGCTCCTGGTCCGTCACGCGATCCGACGCCCAATCCTTGATGTCGCCGCCCAGCGGGACTTCCTCGCCCATCCAATGGATCTGCTGCTGGCGCTTCCAGAATTCGTAGGCCCAGGGATAACGCTCGACGTCATAGGTGCCGGTTGCGTCCAAAAGGCCAATACGGCCCTTGCCGATCAGCGTGCGCGGATCGACCGCACCCAGGTCCCTCATTGACATGCCAGGCATTCCTCGTAGTCGGTGCGTTCGGCGGCCGCGAGGGGCGCGTCCTTGGCCTTCTCGTTCAGCTTGCCGGCGAAGCCCGCGCGCTGGATCGACTTGGAGCGGCAGTAATAGAGGCTCTTGATGCCGCGCTGCCACGCCGACCAATGCAGCATGTGCAGGTCCCACTTATCGATGTCGGCCGGCAGGTAAAGGTTGAGCGACTGGCTCTGGCAGATATAAGGCGCGCGGTCGGCGGCCAACTCGATGATCCAGCGCTGGTCGATCTCAAAGGCTGTGCGAAAGGTGAGTTTCTCGTCCTCGGTCAGGCAGTCGAGATGCTGGACCGAACCCTCGTGCTCGACGATCGACTGCCACACCTCAGGCGTATCCGAATCCTTCTCGCGCAAGAGGCGCGTGAGGTACGGGTTGCGCACCGAGAAGGCGCCCGACAGCGTCTTGTGCGTGTAGATGTTGGCCGGGATCGGCTCGATGCAGGCGCTGGTGCCGCCGCAGATGATGCTGATCGAGGCCGTCGGCGCGATGGCCAGCTTGTGGCTGAAACGGGCGGTCATGCCGCGCTCCTGCGCGTCGGGGCAGGCGCCCCTCTCTTGCGCCAGGGCGACCGAGGCGGCGTCGGCCTCGCGGCGCAGCTTCTTGAAGATGCGGAAGTTCCACGACTTGGCCAGTGCGCTCTCGAACGGAATGCCCTGGGACTGCAGCAATGAGTGGAAGCCCATGACGCCGAGCCCCACGGACCGCTCGCGCAGCGCTGAATAACGCGCGCGTTCCATGCCGTCGGGCGCCTGCTCGATGAACTTGGTCAGGACGTTGTCGAGGAAGCGCATGACGTCCTCGATCAGGCCGGGCTCGTCGCACCACTGGTCCCAGGTCTCGACGTTCATGGACGCCAGGCAGCAGACGGCGGTGCGCTCCTTGTCGTTGTGATCCCTGCCGGTGGGCAGCGTGATCTCGCTGCACAGGTTCGAGGTCGAGACCTTGAGGCCCAGTTCGCGCTGGTGCTTGGGCAGCGCGCGATTCACGGCGTCGATATAGAGGAGGTACGGCTCGCCAGTTTGCAGGCGCGTCTCCAGGATGCGCTGCCACAGGCGGCGGGCATCGACCTCGCGCACCGCCTCGCCGGTCTTGGGGCTTTTCAAAGCGAACGACGTGCCGTCGCGCACGGCCTCCATGAACGCGTCGGTCACGTTGATGCCGTGATGGAGGTTCAGGCCCTTGCGGTTGAAGTCGCCGGAGGCCTTGCGGATCTCGAGGAACTCCTCGATCTCCGGGTGATGGATGTCGAGGTAGACGGCGGCCGAACCGCGGCGCAGCGAGCCTTGGCTGATCGCCAAGGTCAAGCCGTCCATGACATGGATGAAGGGGATGATGCCGGAGGTTTCGCCGCAGCCCTTCACGGCCTCGCCGATCGAGCGCACCTGCCCCCAGTAGGTGCCGATGCCGCCGCCGTTCGACGCCAGCCAGACATTCTCGTTCCAGGTGCCGACGATGCCGTCGAGGGAATCGGGCACGCTGTTGAGGAAGCAGGAGATGGGCAGGCCGCGCGTAGTGCCGCCGTTCGACAGCACGGGCGTCGCCGGCATGAACCACAGCTGCGAGATCGCATCGTAGATGCGTTGGGCATGGTCCAGATCGTCGGCATAGGCGCAGGCGACGCGCGCGAAGGCGTCCTGGAAGCTTTCGCCCGGCATCAGATAGCGGTCCTGGAGCGTCGCTTTGCCGAACGCGGTCAGCAGGTCGTCGCGGCTGCGATCGAGCTTGAGGTCGGCCGGCGTCGGTATCGGGGCCAAGGGCGCTGGAGCAGGTGCGCGGCGCGGGGCCGCTTCCGCGGGTGCGGGGACCGCGACCGGCTGGGGTGCCGGGGGACGCTGTTCTTTCGCCACGCGCTTTCGGACCGGCGGCGATTCCAGCGGAACGAGATGGCCGTGACGGTCGAAATCGTACGCGAGTGACGGCATCCGGATCCCCCTTGGCTCGGTCCGGGGTTCGGAGGGCCTGGGGACGCGTGGTTGGCAGGACGAAAATCCTGGAATCCAACCCCGCGGCCGCCGGGAGCACCCCGCCCCGAGGACATGTTCTGTGTTCGCGGCAGGTCTCCTGGCTCGCGGGTCCTAACGGCTGCCGGGCCTTCCCGACGCTTCGCAGCGCCAGTGGCCGGGAATGGCAGCCGCTCACCGCTTACAGTTGCGGGGGCAGCGCCGGATTAGCCGTAAGGCAGCGCACCGGCTTCCCTCTTAGCCCCAAATGTTGCCATCCGGGGAACCGTGAACATCAACATCTTGGGGTTTGTGACGGATTCGCGTCAAGGCGGGTTTCTGCCAATTCGGCCGCGGGATGCAGAATTTTCCCTTGACGAGGTTTGGCCTCGCCGACGCGCCGAAGGGCGAGGCGGATTTGTTCAGCGCTTCTTTTTGGATGCCTTTTTTGAAGACTTTTTAGCCGGGAGAGGCCGTTTCGCCGGCGCTTTCGCCGCAAGAGGCGCGGGCTTGCTTTCAGCCGGCGCCGGCTCCTGGTGCGAGAGGAAGCGATAGGCCATGGCGGCCAGTTCCTCCACCTTCCGTCCCGCTTCTTGCGTCTCGGTGGCATGGCGCTGCGCTTCGGCGCGCAGATCGCTGGCCGCCTTGTGAAGCGCGAAGGACGCGGTGGGCGGCGCGTCTTCGCACAGGCGCAGCACAACGCTCTCCAGCGCGGCCAGCCGCCGCGCATGGCGTTCGTTTTCCTGGCCCTGTTGCATCAGGAAACGAAGGACGAAGGAATTCCACTCGTCAGAGGGATTGTCGGCGCGGCCGGCGCGGTGCGTTGGCATGACCACCTCCCTTCGAAACCGCCATCATCATCGGCTCCGGGAGCGTGGCCGTCAAAGCGCATGGTGTGATCAGCTTTTCCCACCGTCAGTATCGTTGTCGTCGTCGATCTTATGGATCGCGACCCGGGCCAGCCCTTTCTGGTGCATGCCCAAGGCGCGCGCGGCGGCCTCCGACAGATCGATGGAGCGGCCATAACCCGGGCCGCGGTCGTTGATGCGCACGGTCACTTCCTTGCCCGTGGCGATATTGACGATGCGGACCTTGCTGTCGAGCGGCAGCGTGTTGTGTGCGGCGGTCATCGCATTCTTGTTGAACTTCTCGCCGTTCGCCGTCCGCTTGCCGTGAAAGCCGGGACCGTACCAGGACGCCACGCCGACGAAGCAGCGATCGCGTTCCGTCTTGGCGCACGGCGTCGCCGGCTCTAATTCCGTGGCGGCGCCCATCAGGCCCAAAAGCCCCAACGCAAAGAACGAATTTTTCAGCGCTTTTCCGATCATTCCAACCTCCGAACGCCGAGGCGGACACACCGTGATGTGTCCCATGCGAACGTGGAAAAAACGCTGTGCGTAAAGTGAAGTTCCGATGGCAAAGGCGGGAGACATCCCGTTCGGGAATGTTGGGATTCAAGGGCTTAGCGAAAATCCCATTGCGACTTTTTCGGGACAAAGACGCGCCTGCCGCGTTTTGCGGGAATCGATTGGGCGGAGAGCAGAAACGCTCAGTCGCCCACTCGCACGGGCAGTGGGCTTGGAGGAACTCAAAGCCGCGCGCGGGGTTGAACTATCCGATCGGCCCCGGTGGTGCGGGCCGGCTGGATGGAGACCCACATGATCGAACTGGCGGTACGGTTTCATGACCAGTGGGAAGAATCGGTGGTCAGCTACGCCACCTGCCTGGATGCGCGGGCCGAGCGGATGTTCGACGGTGCGCATTTCGAGCCCCGCCAGTTCCGTCTGATCATGTCGGCCGACGAAGCGGACAGCGCCGCGGCCATCACCAATCTCGCGCGATCGGACAATCTTGAGCATGCCTGCTGGCTGTGCGCCGAGCTTTGCTTGCGCTACGCCGCGCTGTGCGAAGCCCGCGGCGAAGATGAATGTGCGGCCGAATGCCGCCGCTGCGCGGAACTGTGTCGTATGATGGCACCCAGCACTTCGCGGCACTGACCTTCGTGCCAGCTTTACGAGGCTCTTGACCTGAGCACTTAAGGTTCGTCGACTAGGGACCGGCTCATAACCGATCTCTGGAGAAGACCGATGGACAGCGAGGCCAAGAAAACTGCTCTGCGTATGATCCCGTACGGAATTTACGTGCTAAGCGCCCAGTCCGCGGACGGCGCTCGCGTGGCGGCGGCTACCGTCAATTGGGTCACGCAGACATCCTTCAACCCTCCGCTTGTCGCTGTCGGCGTCAAAGCGGATTCCGGTGCCTATCACCTCCTGAAAGAGACAAAAGCTTTCGCGCTCAACATTTTGGGAACTGGCCAAGGCAAGCTGGCTTTTGGTTTTTTTAAGCCGGCTGAGAAGAGCGGCAATACAATCAGCGGCGAACCATTCCGCACCGGCAAGACGGGCGCCCCCATCCTTGATAACGCGCCGGCTGTCGTCGAATGCAATGTCGTCGAGATAGTCGCTCGCGGCGATCACCACATCGTGGTGGGCGAGGTTATCGATGCACATGTTGTGAAATCGCCGAATGGCCGTCCCGATGAAGCCGTGCTTCATATGAAGGAGTTGGGCCCGAACGTCTTCTACGGCGGGTGAGAATCGTTAAGGACTATTTGGCGTTTCAGCTAGGTTGTCGCCGTTGAAAAACGGCGACTGCAGATTTCGAATCGCCTGGGCGCGCTCAATGGGCGTCACTGTATCGGTCGGATCCAGCGCAATGGCGTAGCCAAAATCGTCTACGGCATCCTGGTAACGGCCCAAGCTGGCCAAGACCTTGCCGCGATTGTGATAGGCATCTTCATTGCTCGGATTGATGCGGATCGCAGCGTTCAGATCGCGCACCGCCAAATCGTACTGGCCGAGCGCCCCATAGGCCGCGCCGCGATTGGCATAGGCGGCGTCGAAGCTCGGCCGCAGATTGATGGCGCGGTCGTAGAACTGGACCGCGCGGTGATAGTCGCCACTTTCGTAATAGACGTTACCCTGATTGTAGAGCGCGGTTGGGTTGTCCGGCTTCAGCGCCACGGCAGTGCGCAGATCGGTTTTTGCTTTTTCCTTGCTGCCGAGTTCAGCCCAGCAATTGGCGCGGTTGTTCAGCGCCGCCGTGTAGGTCGGGCGCATCTCCAAGGCCTTGTCATAATCTGCGACCGCCTTGTCGCACCGCCCCAGCTTGGCGAGCGCGTTGCCGCGATTGTTATAGGTCGTCTCCAGTTCGTTTACGTCGAGAGATTGGTCGTAATCGCGCACGGCGTCGGCATACTTCTTCAGCTCGTAACGTGCGATGCCGCGGTTGGAGTAGGCGATGGCCAGCTCACGGCCGCGCAGATCGCCGGAATTAATGGCGTGGGTATAAAAATTCTCCGCGCTCGCGAAATCCTTGCGCGTCAGCGCGTTGTAGCCCGCGCGCGTGTCGTTTGGCGCCTGTTGCGCCAGGGCGGAGCCGACGCTCGCCAGAATCAGGATTGCCACCGCCCCCATCAAGGCGATCGAGCGGCCCAGCCGGTGATCTTGGAAATCGGAAGGATGTGTCTGCACGGCGAATCCCCGTTGAATGTCGCTAGCTCAACGCAGGGTTCGCCGTGTCGTTGCATTACGTCCCGTGACATCGCGGAGGCAACGGCATCACACCGAAGTCACAGGCCGATTTTCATTCCCAGAAAGCAATTTGCGCGTTTCTCGCCGTGAGAAACTCATAAGGAGTAAGGCTGGTTAAATTATTGAAATAAAATCACATTTATTTGTGAGGCGATCGCATCGATAACTTTTCTTAGGGTGGTTTCGGACATTATTTCATTGGCGCCGCGTCGCCCAAGCGCCGATCCTATGATCTGTCCAAACATTCAATCCATCGCCGTTGTCGAGGGAGTCGCTCATGGCATCATCTCAGACCCAATCCGCCGAACTTCCCGCGGTCGAGGCTGCGTTGTTGCACGTCGCGTCCAAGGATGAGCGGCCGGTCAACTACACCTTCGAACCGCCACCGGGCGTTCCTTGGCGTACCGGCAACTATCTGGATGTGACGCTGCCGATCCGCGATGCCCGTCCATTGGCCGATCAGCTTTCGGTCGACGTTCAGGGGTTTGCGTTCCTCACGGCACCTTCCACATTCCGGGATTTCCAGGATGCCGCAGCGATCAAGGCGGCTTACCACCCGGAGTGCGAAGCGCTGCTTAAGCGCGTCACCGGAGCGTCGGTTGTGCTGGCCTATGACCACAACGTGCGTTCGGGCGCGGTCGAGCGGCGAACGGCGGAAGGTGTGCGCGAGGTCGCGCGCCGGGTCCATGGTGATTTCACGGCGGAGTCCGGCCCGAAGCGAGCGCGCGAGGAATTGGAAGCGGCAGGGCTCGACGCCGACCGGCTACTCAAGGGCCGCTTCGCGCTGATCAATGTGTGGCGCCCGATCGTGGGGCCTGTCCTGCAGAAGCCATTGGCTCTCTGCGATGCGCGCACCGTAGCGCCGGAGGATCTGGTCCGCTCGGATTTGATCCACCCCGGCCGGAAAGGTGAAATCTATTCGCTGGCGCCTAACCCGGCGCATCGCTGGTACTACGTGCCGAAGATGCGGACGGATGAAGTGCTGCTGATCAAATGTTTCGATTCGGATCGAAAGCGCGCCAGCTTCACCCCGCACGGCGCATTCGACGATCCCCACACGCCGGCCGGCGCCGCGCCGCGCCAGAGTATCGAAGTCCGAATCCTGGCGGTCTTCGCACCCGACGGCTGAGACTGCGGCTGCAAGTTTTCTACAGGATCGATTTAGTTAATTTCAGCAAACCAGCGCACGGCGTTCGTTGACCGCCGCCAATCCCGGGACATCCTTTCTCTATCGCGTTCGGAGGAGAGCATGGACACCCATCGGATCACGGACATCGGCAGCCATGTCGATGCCAAGCTGCTCTACTTGAAGGATTCGTCGGAGCGGCCGGTGTCGTACACGTTCGAGCCGCCGCCGGGCATACCCTGGCGCTCCGGGAACAACATCGAGGTGTCGGTGCCCGTGCAGGACGGCCGCCCGCTCGAGGGAAGGACGTCGCTCGACCGTGAAGGCTTCGCGTTCGTCCACCATCCGACCGCGGTGTCGGACTTCCACGACGCAGCTGCGATCAAAAGCACTTATTTCGAAGAGAGCGCGCGTTTGGTGCGTGCCATCACGGGCGCGTCCAAGGTCATTACCTTCGACCACAATTTGCGCCATGCCGCGGTGCAGGGGCGCGATTCGAACGGGATCAGCCAACCGGTTCGGCGTGTGCACAACGACTTCACCGCCGACTCCGGTATACGCCGCGCGCGCGATGAATTGCTGGCGCGGGGCGAGGACGCCGAGCGGTTGTTGAAGCACCGATTCGCTATCATCAATGTCTGGCGTCCCATCCGAGGTCCCGTCCAGAATTCCCCGTTGGCCGTCTGCGATGCCAGCACGGTCGATCCGCGGGATTTCGTCGTCTCCGATCTGGTTTACCGCGACCGCGTCGGCCACACCTATTCAGTGGCCTACAGCCCGCGGCATCGCTGGTTCTATTTTCCTGAGATGCGGGTCGACGAGGCGCTCCTGATTAAAAGCTTCGATTCCGAGACCGATGGCGGGACCGCCCGCTTCGCGCCCCATACGGCCTTTGACGACCCGAACAGCCCGCCCGGCGCCGCGCCGCGCGAGAGCATCGAGGTCCGCACCCTGGCTCTCTTCGCACCGCTCGACGCGTAATTCCGCACCGCCCTTTGGGCGGAAACGGGCGTCTCTTCGTTGCGGGCCGGGCATGGCGGGGGTAGCGTAGGCGCCCGCAACCGGAAATCCCGAGCCATGACCGCCGCGCCTGCGCGCACTGACGCCTTGATCGATGAGCTTCGCGCCCGCTTCGACAACCGCCTGTCCACGGTGGCTTCGGTGCGCGAGCAGCATGGGCGCGACGAGTCCTATCACCAGGCCATGCCGCCCGACGCCGTCGTCTTCGCCCAATCGACCGAGGATGTGCGCGACATCGTTCTGATCTGCCGAAAGCACAACGCGCCGATCATCCCGTTCGGCTCCGGCACGTCGCTGGAGGGTCAGATCGCCGCGCTGAAGGGCGGGGTCTGCATCGACCTGTCGCAGATGAACCGCATCGTCGCGGTCAACGCCCAGGACCTGGACTGCACGGTCGAACCCGGCGTCACGCGTAAACAACTGAACGAGCATCTGCGCGATCAGGGCCTGTTCTTCCCGATCGATCCCGGCGCCAACGCGTCGATCGGCGGCATGGCCGCCACGCGGGCCTCGGGCACCAACGCCGTGCGCTACGGCACCATGCGTGAGAACGTTCTGGCGCTGACTGTCGTGTTGGCCGACGGGCGCGTGATCCGCACCTCCAAGCGCGCGCGGAAATCCTCGGCGGGCTATGACCTCACGCGCCTGTTCGTGGGCTCGGAGGGCACGCTCGGCGTCATCACCGAGATCACGTTGCGCCTCTACGGGATTCCGGAAGCTGTTTCGTCGGCCGTCTGCTCTTTTCCCACCCTCGACGAGGCCGTGCAGGCCGTCATCGTGACCATCCAGTCCGGCGTACCGGTGGCGCGCATCGAACTGCTCGACGACGCGATGCTCGGCGCGATCAACGCGTATTCGAAGACGAATTTCCGCGTGGCGCCGACCCTGTTCCTCGAGTTTCACGGCAGCGAACGCGGCGTGGCCGAGCAGGCCGAGGCCGTGCAGACGATCGCCAAGGATTTCGGCGGCACCGATTTCGCTTGGACCACGAAGCCCGAGGACCGCACCAAGATGTGGCAGGCGCGCCACGACGCCGCCTATGCCGCCATGGCCATGCGCCCCAACGGCCGCATCTGGCCGACCGATGTCTGCGTGCCCATCTCGCGCCTGGCCGAGTGCATCGCGGAGACCAAGCGCGATCTGGACGGCTCGTATCTGATGGCGCCGATCGTCGGCCATGTGGGCGACGGCAATTTCCACCTGGCCTTTGTGCTCGATCCGTCTAAGCCGGAGGAGCTGAAGGAAGCCGAACGGCTGAATGAGCGGCTGGTCATGCGGGCGCTGGCCATGGACGGCACCTCCACCGGCGAGCACGGCATCGGCTACGGCAAGCTCGACTTCCTGGTCGCCGAGCACGGCGAGGCCGTGTCCGTCATGCGCGCGATCAAGCTGGCGCTGGACCCGGACAACCTGATGAATCCGGGCAAGATCGTCCGAGCCTAGCAATCGCATGGCGAGCCGGGACACCCCCGCAAATTCGCCACATTCTCCGGTTTGATCTTGAGTGCGGGGGCTTCGATCTCTTAGCCTTCCAGCCTTCCTCCCCGGAGTGCGGCTTTGAAGAAGATTTTCTACGGCCTCGTGGCCCTTATCGGCCTCGTCCTGGTCTTGGCACTGGTCGGCCCGAATTTCGTCGATTGGAGCCGGTATAAGGGCGAGATCGAGCTCAAGACCAAAGAGTTCACGGGGCGCGACCTCGTGATCGGCGGGCCGATCAGCGTTTCGATCCTGCCCCAGCCCACGCTGGTGGCTGAGGACATCCGTTTCGCCAACATCAAAGGCGCCGCCGTCGCCGATATGGTGACGCTGAAGTCCTTGCGCGTACGGCTGGCCTTGTTGCCGCTTTTCACGGGTAAGATTCGCGTCGACAACATCACGTTGGTCCGGCCGGTGGTGGAATTGGAAACCCTGGCCGACGGGCGCGTGAACTGGCTACTGACGCCCGCGACTCCGCCCAAACCCAGCCCGGCGACGTCGGTGGAGCCGGAAGAGGCGGCGAAGGCAGGTGAGGGGTTCCCACGCCTCGATCGCCTGGTCGTGCAGGAAGGCGTCATCGTCTATCGCGACTCACGCACCGGTCATATCGAGCGCGCCGACGCCATCGCGGCGCAAATCACCGTCGAATCGGCCGCCGGGCCGTTCTGGGCGCAGGGCACGGCCATGCCGCGCGGCGTGCCCGCCCGCTTCACCCTGTCGGTCGGCGGTTTGGGCGCGGAAACGCCCGCGCCGATCGCCCTGTCCCTAGAGTTCGATCCCGGTCAGGCGCGCCTCGACTTCAACGGCTTTTTGACCGCTCGCAAGGACAACCGCGACGAGCTGTCGGGCAAGCTGCATGCCGAGGCCGGCGATCTCATCAAGTTGACCAATGCGTTCCTTGGCGGCGCGACCAGCGACCAGCTTCCCATCCTGGTCAATCGCTTCATTCTCGACGGCACGATCCAAAGCAGCGATTCCAACCTCTCGATCGCCGATCTGTCGCTCACCATGGGCGAATCGAAAGCATCGGGCGCGGTCGACGTCGCGTTCGGCAAGACCACGGACGTGAAGGCGCGCGTGGCCGCCGACCGTATCGACCTCGACGCGCTTCTGAAACCGCCCGCGCCGCCGCAAGCCGCGCCCGCCAAGCCGGCGGAAGCGCCGGCTCCCCAGCCGATAGCTAAAAAGGGGCAAGCTCCGAAGGCGGATTCGCCCGCCGGTTTCGCCCTGCCGACCAACATGAACGGCGCGATCGATCTGAGCGCGGCGACGATTGTCTATAACGGCCAGGAGACCAAGGACGTTCGCGCTGTTGCCACGCTGCAGAATGGCCGCCTTGCGATCGAGAAGGCCGAAGCGCGCTTGCCTGGCGACACCGCCGTGTCGGCGAACGGCGCGGTGTCGACGCGGAAGGGCGTCTTCGCCGTGGATGGCAGCGCCAAGCTGGCCACCAACAACGTCCGCCCGCTTCTCTCGTGGCTCAAGCTGAAGGTGGACGAGATTCCCGAAGGGAAGCTGACGACGGCGACCTTCGCGGGCAACTTCGCCACGACGGGCGACGAGATCCAGTTCCGGGACATTCAGGCCTCGCTCGACGGTTCGCGCCTGGCGGGCGGCGCGACCGTGGCCCTGCGCCAGCGTCCGGCCATCGCCGCATCGCTGGCCGTCGATCGCCTGATGATCGACACGTATCTGCCGGTGACCAAGAAAGACAATTCCGGCGGCGGCGGCGCACAAGGTGGGTCTTCTCCGGGCGGCGGGGCGGACGGCCAGGCGCCGGTCAACGCGCCGCTCGCGGCGCTCGCGCCGCTTCAGACCTTCGACGCCAACGTGAAGCTGCGCGCGGGCCTCTTGTCCTATCACGGCCTGCAGGCGCAGGACCTGTCCTTCGACGGCACGCTGCTCGACGGCGTGCTGACGGTGCGCGATCTCAGCGCGAAGAATGTCGCGGGCGCACAAGCCAAGTTCACAGGGTCCGTCGGCGGCTTCACCGGTACGCCGGTCGTGAAAGCCAATCTCGACATGCGTGCCAATGAGGCCGGCCCCGTGCTGAAGGCGCTCGGTCTGCCGGTGCCCGCCAACGCGTCGAAGCTCGGCCGTTTCGTCCTGACGGGCGCGGCCGACACCGACGGCAAGAACGTCACGCTCGATCTTCAGCTGGCCGCCGCGAACGGCAAGCTGGCGGTAAAGGGCAAGGCTGTCGATGTGGACACGGCGGCCAAATATGATTTGGCGTTTGACCTCGACCATCCGGACCTGGGTTGGTTCTTGGGCGATGCGGACGAGAAGTCGGCGCGCCGGCCGTTCACGTTCAAAGCCAAGGTCAAGGGCGCGCCCGGACAAAGCGGCCAGGACATGGATGTCGACGCGGTCCTTGCCTTTGCTGGCGGCGCGCTGAAAGCCAAGGGCAAGGCGGTCAACGTGCCCGCCGCGCCGAAATACGACATGGATTTCAACGCCGATTTCCCGGACACGGCCGCGTTCTTGCGGGCGCTTTCGCCGTCCACCAAGGCCGCGGGCAAGTTGGGCCCGACCAAGCTGACGGCCAAGCTTCAGGGCGATCCGACCAACGTGGCCTTCACGGGCCTCACCGGCAATATCGGCCCGGCCGATGTGAGCGGCGAGGCGCGCGCGAACTACAGCGGCCCGCGCGCGAAATACACCGTCAATCTAACGACGGGCGAGATGCCGGGCGAATTCTTCGGTGCGCCGGCCGCGGCCTCGGCCCCGGCGTCACGCGCTGGCAAGTCCGCTGCCGGTGGAGGCAGCGCCGCGACCAGCGGCACGATCCAGAAGACGGAGCATTGGTCGCGGGAACCGATCGACCTGAGCTGGCTTCTGGCCAACGATGCTGAGATCAAGCTGCAGTCGAGCGGCATTCGCCTGGGCAAATATCATGTGACGAACGCGCAGGTGGAGGCTGTGCTGGCCAACGGCGCGCTCGAACTGCGCCGCTTCACCGGCAAGCTGTTCGACGGCAACCTCGACGTGAAGGGCAAGCTGGTCGGCGGCACGGCGCGCAATCTGGAGACGACCTTCTCCATCGACCAGTTCGACGTCCAACAGGCCATGCGCGCGCTGGCTGATTCGGGCCGCGCGAGCGGCCGCGCCACGATCCGCGGCAACCTGCGCGGCGTCCCGCGCACGGAATACGACCTCATCTCGACGCTGGACGGGCAGGCTTCGATCGACGGCACGGTCACCGCGCAAGTGGACGCTTCCACGCGTGGCGCCGCGGCGGTGGCCGATCTGCTTTCGGCCAAGCTGATCCAGAGCCTTTCGGGCACGATGGACACGTTGCTGACCGCCGCGGCGGGCAGTGAATCCGGCAAGCTGAAAGGCACGTTCAAGGTCGAGAAGGGCGTGATCCGCACAAACGACCTGCAACTTGTGAACAGCCGCCCGCCCGGCGTGACGGCGCAGGTGACCGGCACGGTCGACCTGCCGGCCTGGACGATCAACGGCCAGGGTCAGGTTGTCAGCCGCACCTCGACCACGCCGATGCTGACGGTCGCCGCCAGCGGCGCGTTGGATCGGCCGAACGTGAAGGTCGGCGGCACCGTGGTCCAGGACGTGACGCAACAGGTCATTCCCGGTCTGATCAACATGTTCAAGAATAAGAAATCGGCCCCCGCGCAGTAGCAGGTATCAGGCGTTGCCGCGCTCCGCCCGCTTGGCGCGGGTCACGGAATCCAGCACGTACACGCGGATCGCGCTCGACAGGTTGCCCTTGCGCTGGGAATCGATTTCCTCGACCAGCTTGTTGATCGAGACGCGGCGACGGTCGGCGATTTCCTTGAGCGCGTGCCAGAACGGCTGCTCAAGCGAGACGCTGGTGCGATGGCCGGTGATGAGAACGGAACGTTTCTTGATATCTTCGGTCATGAAAATCGCGGTGTTGAAAAGGGGCCGGACTATGGAAAATCCGGCGGGGGTCGGGAAGGGGCAGTTTTTCCTACCGGCGCGGTTGGATCAACGGGGAAGATAACGCCGTCATTAACGTTGGGGGAGGATGGGTCCATGGAATCTCACGCGCCGTTTCCGAAAGCGCCGCCGCGTTTCCGCCCGCCGGCCGGCACGACCGATTGCCATCTGCATATCTTCGGACCTTACGCGCGCTTTCCGCTGCAGCCGAATCGCAGCTTCACGCCGCCTGAGGCGTTGCTTGCCGATTATGAGCGGCTGATGAAGACGCTGGGCATCGAGCGCTGCGTCGTCGTGCAGCCGAGCCCTTTCGGCACCGACAATTCCTGCACGGAAGACGCGGTGGAGCGGCTGGGTCCCATCGCACGCGGTGTCGCCGTGCTGGGGCCTGACGTGGAGGAAGCCACGCTCAAGCGTCTCGACCGCGTCGGTTTCCGCGGCGTGCGTCTCAACCTCCTGTTCAAGGGCGGCGTGCCCATCGAAGCCATGGAGCCCCTGGCCAAGCGCCTCGCGCCCTATGGCTGGCATATCCAGCTCCTGCTCGATGCGCGCACCCTGCCCGATCTGGCGCCGCGCCTGCGCGCGCTGCCGGTCGATATCGTCATTGACCATATGGGCTACATGCCCGTCTCGGTGGGGATGAATTCGCCGGCCGTGGACACGATGCGGCGTCTGCTCGGCGAAGGCCGCACCTGGGTCAAGCTGTCGGGCTCCTACGCCGTCACTGTCGACGGGCCGCCCTACGCCGATGCCGCGCCGCTGGCGCGCACGCTGCTGGAGGCGGCGCCCGATCGTTGCGTCTGGGGCACCGACTGGCCCCATCCGGCCGCCAAGGGCGTGATGCCGGACGATGCCGAACTGCTCGACCTGGTGCCGACCTGGACCGACGACGCCGCGCTGCAGCGGAAGCTGTTTCGCGACAATCCGGCGGTGCTTTACGGGTTCGACGGGAAGTAGATTAACGCCGCGTTTTCTTCTTCGGCTTTTTCGCCCGGTAGGCGCGCGCCGCCTCTAGCGCCTTCGACGACCATGCCGCGAATTTGCGCGCATCCTTTACCACTGTTGCGGGCGCTTCATAGAAGGTGACCAGCGCCGTGTTGCGGCCCGACCAAGGGCGGAACGGGCCCATGCCGGCGCGTTCGAAATCTGGCCGGTTGCGCTCGTCGACCTTGAGAAAGACTGTCTCGTGGGTCACGAGCGCGAAGCAGATGCCGTCGAGGAAAAGCCCATGCCCGCTGAACATGGATCGGGCTTCGACCGGCCCCAGCGCCATGAGCCGCGCGGCGAGCGATTGGGCGATGGCGTGTTTCACGTCCGCACGCTGTCCGCCAGCGCATGCCACCAGCGAATATCCCACGCGCCGCGGGCGAGTCCGGAGGGCGAGGGCAACACGTGGATGACGGTTGCGCCGATGCGTTCGGCCTGCACCCCGTAATCGACCGCGCGGTCGAAGAACACCCGCGCCGGGCGCTTGCCGACGAAGGCCAGTGCGCGCGGCCTGAAACGCGCGATTTTCCGCCGCACCGCCTGGGGATCGTCAGAGCCGCGCGGCAGGTCGGCGTCCGCGCCGGAGGCAATCTTGGTCATGTCGGTGAAGCCGAAGCCGAAAGAGGGCGCCAACGGAAACTCGGCCGGCGCGAGCAGGCGCGGGGTCAGGCCGATGGCGTGAAGCGTCGGCCAGAACTTGTTGCCCGGCCCCGCATAGTAAGCGCCTTTCAGCGCCGAGGCGCGCCCTGCCGCGCTGCCGCAGAAGACGATCTTGAGACCGGGCGCCAGCACATCGGGAAGGACGTGCCCGGTCGGCATCTCACAGCCGGCTGAAGAAATCGTTGCCCTTGTCGTCGACCACGATGAACGCCGGGAAGTCTTCGACCTCGATCTTCCAGATCGCTTCCATGCCCAGCTCCGGATACTCCAGCACCTCGACCTTGCGGATGCAGTCCTGGGCCAGGCGCGCGGCCGGGCCGCCGATCGAGCCGAGGTAGAATCCGCCGTGCTTCTTGCACGCATCCGTCACCTGGCGCGAGCGGTTGCCTTTGGCCAGCGAAACGAAGCTGCCGCCCTTGGACATGAACAGGTCGACATAGGAGTCCATGCGGCCGGCCGTGGTGGGGCCAAACGAGCCCGAGGCATAGCCCTTGGGCGTCTTGGCCGGGCCGGCGTAGTAGATCATGCGTTCGCGGAAATACTCGGGCATCGGTTCGCCCGCATCCAGCCGCTCCTTGATCTTCGCATGGGCGATATCGCGCGCGACGACAAGCGGTCCGCTGAGCGACAGGCGCGTCTTGATCGGATACTGGCTCAGCGTCTTGCGGATCTCGCTCATCGGCATGTTGAGGTCGATCTTCACCACTTCGTTGGTCAATTCCGCCGTGGTGATGTCCGGCATGTACTGGGCCGGGTTGGTCTCGAGCTGCTCCAGGAAGACGCCGTCGCGGGTGATCTTGCCGTGGGCCTGGCGGTCGGCCGAACAGGAAACGCCGATGCCGACCGGCAGGCTGGCGCCGTGGCGCGGCAGGCGCACCACGCGCACGTCATGGCAGAAATATTTGCCGCCGAACTGGGCGCCGATGCCGATCTGGCGTGACAGCTCCAGGATCTTGGCCTCCAGCTCCAGGTCGCGGAAGGCGCGGCCGTGGTTGTTGCCGCTGGTCGGCAGCGTATCGAGGTAGCGGCAGCTGGCCAGCTTCACGGTCTTGAGGTTCAGCTCGGCCGAGGTGCCGCCAATCACGACGGCCAGGTGGTAGGGCGGGCAGGCCGCGGTGCCCAGCGACTTCATCTTCTCCTCGATGAACTTCATCAGCGAGGCGGGGTTCAGGATCGCGCGCGTCTCCTGGTACAGGAACGACTTGTTCGCCGATCCGCCGCCTTTCGCGATGAACAGGAACTCGTATTCGCCGCCTTCCGTCGCATAGAGGTCGATCTGCGCCGGCAGGTTGGTCTTGGTGTTGACCTCCTTGTACATGTCGATCGGCGCCATCTGGCTGTAGCGCAGGTTGCTCTCGACATAGGCGCGGTAGACGCCCTTGGACAGCGCCTCGGAGTCGCCGCCGCCGGTCATCACCTGTTCGCCCTTCTTGCCCATGATGATCGCGGTGCCGGTGTCCTGGCACATGGGCAGGATCTTGCCCGCCGCGATATTGGCGTTCTTCAGCATCTCCAGCGCCACGAAGCGGTCGTTCTCGGACGCTTCCTTGTCGTCATAGACGTGGCGGAGCTGCTGCAGATGGCCGGGGCGCAGAAGGTGCGAGATGTCGACGAAGGCCTCGGCGGAGAGACGGGTCAGCGCCTCGGGCGCGACCTTCAAAATCTCCAGCCCATCCACTTTCTTGGCCTGGACGAAATCCCCGTCGAGCTTGCGGTAGGGCGTGTCGTCCTCGCCGAGCTGGAACATCTCTTCGAAGCTGAAGTCGGTCATCGCGTTTCCTTGAATGGGCGCGCCGCTGCGGACGAGCGGGGCTGTTCTTATTTCTTGCGGAAGGCGTCCAGCGCCACCACCTGGCCGCGCTCTTCGGGCTTCTCGGCGGTGTCTTCCTCAACGGGGTCGGGTGCCGTGGCTTTATCCGGCACGGCCAAGGGGGCCACGGCGGGCATGCCGTCCTCGGTCGGCTGGAACTGCAGGCCGAACTGGACCGACGGGTCGGCGAAGCCGGTGACCGCGGAGAAGGGGATATCCAGCCGTTCCTGTGCCCGATTGAAGCTGAGCGTCACCCGGAACCGCGTCTCCTCGACCTCCAAGCCCCAATACTGGTGCTGGATGACGATGGTCATGTCCTCCGGATACTGCGCGCGCAGCCGGTCGGACATCTCGACGCCGGGATGGGTGGTGCGGAAGGTGATGTAGAAGTGGTGCGCGCCTGGCAGCCCGTCCTCGGACGCATCGGCGAGCACCTGGCGAACCACACCGCGCAACGCGTCTTCAATCAGCCTGTCGTAGCGCAGCATCGATTTCGTCATACCCTGTCCTCCCTTCCTCGCCTCGCCCCGGGAACGGGCCAGGCGAGTGGGGGGCTTCTGTTGCCCGGTGCCCCCCGAACCGCGCTTGCTTAGGTCTTAAGCAGCGAGAGCCAAATCGTTATCATTGGCATCTATAAGATCAGCCCGTTAACGGCGGAACCATACCGAGCGAAGTCCATGCTTTTCAACGCATGTCGAGCCTGTTTCGCCCCCATGGTCTCCGGCCGGTCCAGCCGGACCGGAGGATGAATTGGTGGAGGCGCCGGGTACTGCCCCCGGGTCCATTACGTCTATTGCACATGGCATTTATCGCCATAGCCGGGCGAACCCGGCTCCTTGAATATAGGAAGCCCGGGGCGCTCCTGCAAACCGTCCCGCAACCGGTAGGAAAGCCCGATGCCCGAGGCGTATGACGGCGGCTGCGCCTGCGGCGGGGTGCGCTATCGCATGACCGGCCGCCCGATGTTCGTCCACGCCTGCCATTGCAAGCG
>CAYZFH010000004.1:0-1175 GCA_964477375.1 uncultured Rhizobiaceae bacterium
CGGAGCAGATCCGCGGCTATGGCCACGTCAAGGAACGCCATTTGAAGGCGGCCAAAGCGCGCGAGGCCGAGCTTCTGGCCATGTTCCGCAATCCCTCGGCGCACGTCAGCGCGGCCGAGTAGTTCCGTTCCGTAGCCGGGGGATCTTCGCCGCATGACGTCGGTCACGTCGCGCCACGCCGCGTATGGCACCGCGCTGTTCCTGGCCTCGGCCTGCGGGTTGGCGTTGGAGATCGCGGCCGCGCGGCTGTTAGCGCCCTATCTCGACATGTCGCTGCATATCTGGACCGCGATCATCTCGGTGGTCGTGGCCGGCTTCGCGGCCGGCAACTGGATCGGCGGACGGCTGGCCGGTCCCGAAGTGGACGAGATGTCCGGCCGCCGGCGCATGGCGTTCCTATTGGGCGTGACGGCTCTGACCACGCTGGTCGCCCTGCCCTTCCTCCGGTCGATGGGCGGCTATGCCTCGCTGTCGACCTCGCTCCTCAGCGTGTTCGGCCTGACCGCGCTGCTCTTCCTGGTGCCGTCCATCTTCATCGGCACGGTGTCGCCCCTCCTCGCCAAGATGGCTGTCGATGTCGATCCGTCCGCCGCCGGACGCACCATCGGCCGCATGTACGCGCTGGGCGTCGCGGGCGCCATCCTGGGCACGGTCGCGGCGGGCTATCTGCTGATCCCGGTCATGGGCGCGGTCAACACCGTCATGCTTCTGGCCGCGATCGAGGCGATGCTGGCGGTGGGCTTTGCCCTGACCGCGCGGCCGAATCGCGTGGCCACCGCCATCCTCTGCGCGCTGATGCTCGGCGTCGGCGCGTGGGGCATCGCGATCAACGCGTTCCGGTCCACCTGCACGGTCGAGAGCAGCTACTACTGCATCACCATGCTGCCGGAGCACGATCCGGGCGGACGGGTGGTGATGTCGCTTTTCCTCGACCGCGCCGAGCACAGCACCAACGTGCGTGACGAGCCGGCCTATCTCTATTGGCCCTACGCGCATTTCCTCGACGAGATGCTGACCGCGCGCGACAAGTCGGCGCCGCGCGTCTTCTACCTGGGCGGCGGCGGCTTCACCCTGCCGCGCGCGCTCCTGGCGCGCGACCCCGGCGCCACCATCGTCGTGGCCGAGCTGGACCCCGCGGTCTCCAAGGCCGCCATGGACTATATGTGGGTCAAGCC
>CAYZFH010000004.1:1275-12261 GCA_964477375.1 uncultured Rhizobiaceae bacterium
AGCCCATGGTCCTGACCGACGACTACACGCCGGTCGAACGGCTGCGCGCGAACTACTGCGCCTTCCGCATCCTGGAGCGGATCGGCATCCACCTGGCGGAGCCCGGACGGTGCCCGCCATGACCACGAAACGGATTTTCCCCCAGGCGGCCGACATGCTGGCCGTCTTCCTAGCGTCCGGCGGCACGCTGGTGCTGGAGATCGCGGCGGCGCATCTGTTGGCGCCCCATACCGGCCTGACGCTCCATGTCTGGACCGGCGTGATCGCATCCGTGTTGGCCGGCATGACCGCGGGCCACTGGTGGGGCGGGCGATTGGCCAGCGCGGATGCGCGCACCGCGCGCCGCCGGGTCGCCAACGCCTTGGCCGCCGCGGCGGTATCGGGCTTGGTCACGCTGCCGCTCGTGCCGTGGCTGGCGAATGTCATGGCAAACGGCCGCTCGCCGCTGACCATCGCCGTCCTGTCCCTGCCCTTTTTGCCGCCGGCCCTGTTCGCGGGCTTGGTCGCGCCTATCCTCACGACATTGGCCATCGAGCAGGCCAAGCACGGCATGGGCCGGGCCTTCGGCCGCCTCTACGCCACCAGCGCGGTCGGCGGCGTGGTCGGCGCGATGGCCACGGGCTATGTGCTGCTGGGCTGGCTCAGCCTGACCGATATTGTGACAAGCGTGGCTGTCTGCTTCGGCCTCGTGGCCTTGATCATGGCCCTGGCCGCACCCCGCAAGGAGTCGAGGATATGAGCAAGAACGAGATCGCCCTGGTGATCGGCGCGGGCGGGCCGGGATTGGGCGCCGCCGTCGCGCGCGCCTGCGCGAAAGACGGCATGCGCGTCGGGGTCGCGAGCCGCACCAAGGCCAAGGTCGAAGCCATCGCGCAATCGATCGGCGCCAATGCGCGCGCCTACGCGTGCGACGCGACCAAGCCGGAGGACGTGGCCGCCCTGTTCGCATCCGTGACCAAGGACCTGGGCGAGCCGGATCTGGTCGTCTTCAACGCCGGCGCCTATGCGCCCGGCAATGTGCTGGACATCGACCCCAAGGAATTCGAACGTTGCTGGCGCAACGGCGCCTTCGGCGGCTTCCTGGTGGCGCAGGCCGCCGGACGGCAGATGGTCGCGCGCGGCAAAGGCACCATCCTTCTGACCGGCGCGACCGCATCCTTGCGCGGCAGCGCGCGTTTCCTGAACCTGGCCATCGGCAAGTTCGGCCTGCGCGCGGTGGCACAAAGCTTCGCGCGCGACCTGGGCCCCAAGGGCGTGCATGTCGCCCACATCATCATCGACGGCCAGATCGAATCGGATCGCGCGGGCTACAGGGCCGATGAGCGCGGTCAGGACGCGGTGCTCGCTCCCGACGCCATCGCCGAGACCTATCTGCAGCTTCACCGCCAGCACCGCAGCGCCTGGACGCAGGAAATCGACCTGCGCCCTTGGGTCGAGAAGTTCTGACCTATTCTTCGGTCGAGCGGGTTTCGACCGGTATCTCGGCAAGCTTGGCGGCAACGCGGACGCGTTTTCGGATCGGCCACCATTCGTAGAGCAGGATATCGATAGGCCGCCACATGGCGACCCAGCCCGTGATCAGCAGCCCCTCGCCCAGGACGTTCACCAGCATGTCATGGTCCAACGAGCGCACGAAATGGCGCGCCATAAGGCAGGCGAACAGAAACACGAGCGCGATGAACAGCGTGACGCGGCCCATGTAAAGTTCATGCGACAATTGCCGGCGCCATTCGTCGCGCCGCAACGCGAAGTGATGATGAATGGAGTCTTGAAGGTCGAACGTATCCGGTAGTTCCGACTTCGGAACGTGGACGACCAGTTTCATTTTCTGATCGGCGGGAAACTCGCGCGCCGCATCTACGATGTAGAATTCGGCGTCGGCATCCAAATCTTTTTCGTGAAAAGGCGCGGGATCGAGCGTGTTGAAGAGTTGGCGCAGACTCGATAGGCGCAGTTCGATCAGAACCGCGCCGTCCTCGCGCCGATAAGCCGCGCCCCCGTCATCCATGCCGGCCTCCCCTACCGAAGACCGGCACTATATCAGTGCTTGTGGTTCTTCTGCGCCTTCTCGAAGGCCGCCTTCTGGTCGACCGTCGCTTCCTTCTGGTGCTTGGCCTTCCATTGATCGTAGGGCATGCCGTAGACGATCTCGCGCGCCTGATCGTAGCTGACCTTCAGCCCGCGCTCGTCCGCCGCCGCCGAATACCATTTCGACAGGCAGTTCCGGCAGAACCCCGCCAAGTTCATCAGGTCGATGTTCTGCACGTCCGGATGCTTCTGAAAATGATCGACCAAAGCGCGGAACGCGGCCGCCTCCAGTTCGGTGCGGGTCTTCTCATCCATGGCGGCCTCCATCGCTAACGACTGTCTAAGACATGGGATCGCGGGACCCCGCCCGTCAACCCGTCAGAACTGCTCCACACGGCGCAAATTCGGATCGGCCAGGATCGGCGCCAGGGCATCGCCCAGGACGCCGGCCCAGCGCGCGACGCCTTGCGGGTCCCGGATCAGATCGTCGCGCACCTCGATCAGCACATGCGGCAATCCGCGCTTCGCGCCGTGATGCATGATTGTGTAGCCGTACTCGTCCTTGCCCGAATAGGGCTCGTTGTCGCCGACGACCACGCCGGACATCTTCGCGAGATTGGCGATCAAGGGCTTCGGCACGCGCGGGTCGCGATTCCACAGGATGCCGAAATGCCATGGCCGCGCCACGCCCTTGAAGACCGGCGTGAAGCTGTGGATCGAGAGGATCAAGGGCACCACGCCACGCGCGGCGAAACCGTCGAGAAAGCCGCGCACCCGCGCGTGATAGGGCTCGAAGCACGCATCGGCGCGGCGCTTCCGCTCCGCGGCCGACACGGCGCGGTTGCCGGGAATGACCGTCGTCTCGCTGATCAAGGGAATCGAGGTCGGGTCGTCCGGGCTCCGGTTGCAGTCGATCACCAACCGCGAGAAACCCGCTAGCACGACAGGCGCATCGAAACGCGCCGACAGATGATGCGCGACGGACGAAGCACCGATATCGCCCGCGATATGGCGCGCCAGGTCGACGGGCCCGAGGCCCAGACCGCCGAGGGAACGCGGAATGGTGTGGCTGGCATGGTCGCAGAGCAGGAGGAAGTCGGCCTTGCCGCCCTCGTTCACGACGGTGACGGGCGGCGGATCGCCGGGGCCAAGCAGGGATTCGGCGGCCAAGGCCGCGGCGGGGTCGGACATGGCGCGAACTATAGCGGAAACCACCGGCTGGAAAATGGCTCCGCGACGGCGGTAGACTTTGCGGGCGTCGGAGGGAGGACCAATGCATACGCTGCCCAATACGAACGTCCGCAAATTCGAGACGTTCCCGCGCGCCGACGACGTAACGCCGCGCCGCGATCCGCGCCGGGCGCCCGCCGTGACCATCGGCGACGTGCCCGAAGATCTGCGCAGCGTTGCCGGCATCGTGCGCGACCGCGAGCAGGAGACTTTCTTCGGCCGCCACTATCCCGAGCCGAACTTCAAGATCGGCAAACTGAACCAGACCTATCACAAGGTGATCGAGGCCACGCCGGGCAAGGTGGGCGAGACCTATCGCATCCTGGCCGAGAAATACGGCGATCTTCTCGCGCGCGTGAATGCGCGCGCCTTCTCGTATCACGAGCTGCCGGCTGCGGAGACGGTCGATCCCTCGCCCGATCTGACCGAGGTCATCCGCGAAAAGGCGTTGTCGTCGGGCGCCGACCTGGCGGGCTTCACACGGTTCGACCGGAAATACGTGGCGCTGGAACAGAAGGACGACGCGCTGTTCAAGCACGCCATCGTCCTGTGCCGCGCCTTCGACTGGGAAACCACGGACCGCGCGCCCAGCGTCGATTGGGACGTGCACTCCTACGACACCAGCCTGGCGCTGGCCTTGGCCGCGCTCGAAGTGGCGGACTTCATCCGCGCCAAGGGCTACCGCGTCCAGTTCATCGCCGGCACCGGCCTGCCCGGCGAGAAGATGCTGGCGCCGATCCTGCCCTACGCCGTCGATGCCGGCCTCGGCCAGATGGGCGCCAACGGCACCGTGCTGACCGCCGAATTCGGCAGCCGCGTGCGCATCATGGGCCTGTCGACCGACGCGCCCATCACCCACGACAAGCCGGTCGATATCGGCGTCAACACCCTGTGCGAGAAATGTCAGGTGTGCGTGCAGCGCTGCCCCGGCCGCGCTTTGTCCAAGATCAAGGTCAATTGGCACGGCGTGACCAAGTACAAGGTGGTGGCCGACCGCTGCCTGCCGGTCCTGCGCTTCGCCGAGTGCAACGTCTGCACCAAGGTCTGCCCGGTTCAGCATTACGGGCTGAAGGCGGTGCTCGACCATTACCGGAAAACCGGCGGCGAGATCTTGGGCAAGGGCACGGACCAGCTCGAAGGCTACGACATGTTCGAGAAAGGCCATTACGGCCCCGGCGAGCTGCCGCGCTTCGGCGCGCAGGAAGGCGGCAAGGGGCTGAAGCACATGGCCTCGCTGTTGGGCGTCGGCACCGACTGATTGTCCCGTAATGCGCAATCCATGCGCGGCGCGCGGGCGGCGCTGCGCCGATGGCGCGTGACCGCGTCCAAGCCGCCCCGCTATAAAACGCCATGAGCCACGCCGCCACCGACAGCCCGAAGACCGTCCGGCTCGCGCTGGTTCTGCTGTTCGTCGCCACCTTCGCGGTCGCCATCTCGGGCACGATGGTCCGCCTGTCCGAGACGGGCCCGACGGCCACGGCCTTCTGGCGTATGGCGCTGGCCATCCCCGCCATGTGGCTGATGATGCGGTTCGAGCGGCGCGGCGATGCGACCGCCACCGCGCGGACGCCCACGATCCACGACTTCCTCCTTCTGGCCGCGGCGGGTCTGGCCTTCGGCATCGAGATCGCGATCTGGAACGCCGCGATGATGATGACGTCGGTCGCCAACGGCACGCTGCTGAGCAACCTGTCGCCGCTGTTCGTGGCACTGGGTGCCCATTTCGTCCTGGGCCAGCGCTTCAGCCGCACCTTCCATGTCGGACTCGTCCTGTCCCTGGTCGGCGCGGGCGTCCTGATGGGCGAGGACCTGAGCATCAGCGCGACCCATCTGGCGGGCGACACGCTGGCGCTTTCGGCGGCGGCCTTCTTCGGCGCCTATATCCTGCTGATCGCCAAGCTGCGCAGCCGCCTGTCCACCTCGGTCATCATGGTGTGGACCTGCATCTTCTCCGCCATCCCGATCCTGCCGTTGCCGTTCATCCTGGGCGAAGTGTTCTTCCCCGCCAGCCTGGCGGGCTGGGCCGTGCTGTTCGCCGTCGCCCTGATCTGCCAGGCCAGCGGGCAAAGCCTGCTGACCTACGCGCTGGCGCATCTTCCCGCCGCCTTCTCGTCGGTCGGTTTCCTGCTGGTGCCGGTGAACGCGGCCATCGTCGCCTGGATCGTGCTGGGCGAGCCTGTGCGTCCACTGCAAGCGCTCGGCGCGGCCATCATCCTGGGCGGCATCGTGGTCGCGCGGCGGGGCAGCCGCTGATGGCGAAACCGATCGGCCAAGACCCGCGCGCGAAGCTCGCGCTGGTCTTGCTCTTCATCGCCGGAATCACCATCGGCTTCTCCGGCATCTTCGTGCGCCTGTCCGAGGTGGGGCCGATGGCATCGGCCTTCTGGCGCATGGCGTTCGCGTTTCCGGTCCTGGCCACCTGGCACCTGATCGAGCGCCGCAAGCGCAGTGCCGTGCCCGCCGCCCAGCGCCCGCGCGCCTGGAGCGTCGGCCTGATCGTCGCGGGCGTGCTCTACGCCATCGAGCTGTCCATCTGGCACTGGTCGCTGGAATGGACCTCGGTCGCCAACTCGACCGTGATCGCGAACATCTATCCCGTCGTCGTCACGCTCGGTACCTGGATCCTGTTCCGCGAGCGCGCCAACCGCCTGTTCCTGGTCGGCCTCGCCACCGCCGTCGCGGGCATGGTCGTGCTGGTGGGCGACAAATTCACCCTGGGCTTCGACAGCCTGAAGGGCGACATCCTGGCCGCCGTGACGGCGATCTTCTACGGCGGCTATTTCATCGTCGTCGCGCGCATGCGCGCGCGGCGCAGCACGGCCGAGATCATGACCTGGAGCGCCATCATCGCGTCCGTCATCCTGTTGCCCGTGGCGATGGCGATGAGCGACACGATCTTTCCAACCACCTGGGGCGGCTGGGCGGCGCTCGTCGCGCTGGCCGTTCTGTGCCAGGCCGGTGCACAGGGCGCGATCACTTTCGCCTTGGCCCACCTGCCCGCGTCCCTGTCCGCCGTGACGCTCCTGATCCAGCCGCTGACCGCTGCGATCATGGCCTGGCTGATCCTGGGCGAGCCCATCGGCCCGTTCCAGGTCGTGGGCGGTGCGATTCTCCTGGGCGGCATCTTTATCGCCCGGCGCGGGAGCATGCGGCGATGAGCCGCGCGCGGCCTTGGCTGGTGTGGGCGGCTGGCGCCCTGTTCTTCTGCTACGCGTTCTTCCTGCGCTCGGCCCCCGCGGTGATGACCGACGAATTGATGCGCGACTTCTCGGTCGGCGCGGCGCTGCTGGGCAACATGGCGGCGTTTTATTTCTACGCCTATGCGGCCGAGCAGATCGGCGTCGGCGTGATGGTCGACAATTTCGGCCCACGCCGAATCCTGACCTTTACCGCGGTGCTGACTGCGCTCGGCGGCCTCCTGTTCGCGACGGCCCATGACCTGAACCAGGCCTATGCGGGCCGATTGTTGATCGGAATCGGCTCGGGGTTCGGGTGGGTGGCTTCGCTGGCGCTGGTGGCGCGCTGGTTCCCGCCGCGCCGTTTCGCCATGCTCAGCGGCCTGACCTCGATCGGAGGCATGGCGGGCTCGGCTCTCGCGGGCGCGCCGCTGGCGGCCCTGGTCGATTGGGCCGGCTGGCGAGGGCCCATGCTGGGCGCCGCCGCGGCCGGCATCGGCTTGGCCCTGGCCTGTTGGATCCTTGTGCGCGATCACCCCGTGCCCGTGCCGGCGAAACCCGCCAACCGGCCGAGCCTGCTTCATTCCCTGCGTCTCGCGTCGTCCAACTCCCAAACCTGGATGATCACCCTTTATACGGGCGCGGTGGTCGGCCCATTCCTGGGCGTCACTTCGCTATGGGCGGTGCCCTATTTGACCCAGGTCCATCACCTCGACCGGGCCGGCGCCGCGCTGGTCGCATCGCTACAGATCGCGGGGTTCGCCGTGGGCAGCCCACTGTTGGGATGGGCCTCCGACAAAATCGGGCGGCGTAAACCCGCCATGTGGGTCGCCGTCGCCGTCCAAGTGATCGGCTTCGCCGTGGCGTTCTATCTGCCGGGCATTTCGCCGCTCCTATTCGGCGCCATGCTGTTCCTGGCGGGTGTCGGCGGCTCCGGCATCATCATCGGCTTCGCCACCGGCCGCGAAGCCAATAGCCCGCAGGCTTTGGGCGCGGCCATGGGCATCATCAACACCTGCGTGATCGGCAGCGGTGCGCTCATGCAACCCGTGATCGGCTTGATCCTGGATCATCATTGGGACGGCGTGGCCATTTCGGGCGCGCGTGTATACTCGGAAAGCGCGTACCGGCTGGCCTTCACCACCCTGTTCGTACCCCTGGCCATCGCCTTCATCGCGAGCCTGTTCGTGCGCGAGACGTGGTGCGGCGAGCGGAAACCCTGAGGGTGCGATGCCCAATTTCGACGCGAACATCTCCTGGCTGTTCACCGAGCTGCCGTTCCTCGACCGCTTCGAAGCTGCGGCCAATTCCGGTTTCCGCGCGGTCGAGATTCAGAATCCCTATGAGGTCGCCAAGGACGCCATCGTCGAACGCCTGAACCGGCATGGGTTGCAGGTCGCGCTGCACAACATGCCGGCGGGCGATTGGGCGGCGGGCGAGCGCGGCCTGGCGTGCCTGCCCGACCGCGTGGACGATTTCCGCAAGACCTGCGAATTGGCGCTGGACTATGCCGTCGCCCTGCGCGCGCCGCGCGTCCACTGCATGGCAGGCATCATGCCCAAGGGCACCGATCCCGCGATCTTGCGCGATACCTATGTGCGCAACCTGCGCGAGCTGGGCGCCAAGGCCGCGAAGGCCAAGGTCGAGGTGATGATCGAACCGATCAACAACCGCGACATTCCGGGCTATTACCTTAATTACAGCGCGCAGGCCGTATCGTTGCTGGACGAGATCGGCGCGCCCAACGTGCGGCTGCAATACGACGTCTATCACATGCAGATCATGGAGGGCGATTTGGCGCCCACCATCGAGCGCCTGCTGCCCCGCATCGGCCATGTGCAGATCGCCGACACGCCGGGCCGCCACGAGCCGGGCACGGGCGAGATCAACTACCCCTTCGTGCTTGGCAAGCTCGACGCGCTCGGTTATGCGGGATGGGTCGGATGCGAATACCGGCCGCGCGCCGGGACGGTCGAGGGTCTCGGCTGGATGGCGCCCTGGCGGGATGCGGGAGGAAAGCGATGACGGACACGGCGACGATGTTCGACCCGGCGACCTATCGCGAGGTCCGCAAGCCGCTGCTCGAAGCCCGCACCCTGCCCTCGTGGTGTTACACGAGCGAAGAATTCTACAAGCGCGAGGTCGAGCGCGTCTTCCTGAAGACCTGGTCCTTCGCCGGCCGCGCGGATGAAATCCCGAACGCGGGTGACTTCCTGACCGTCGACATGCCGGGCGGCTCGGTCGTGCTGATCCGCGGGCGCGACGGCGAGATCCGCGCCTTCGCCAACACCTGCCGCCATCGCGGCGTGCAGATTCTCAGCGAGGAGAAGGGCAATTGCCGCGCCATCACCTGTCCGTACCATAGCTGGGTCTACGGCCTGGACGGCCGCCTGGTCGGCGCGCCGAACATGGAGAAGACCAAGTTCGACAAGGATGCGTTCGGGCTGGTTCCCCTGCGGCTCGATAGCTGGGCCGGCTTCCTGTTCGTGAATTTCTCCGAGAGCGGCCCGTCTCTCTTGGAGCAGCTCGGCGATCTGCCCGAGCAGTTGGGGCCCTACAACCACAGCGACATGATCTGCGTGAAGAAGGTCGACTATCACGTCGCCTGCAACTGGAAGTTCCTGCTGGAGAACGCCCTCGAGTCCTATCACACCGGCACGGTGCACCGGACGACGCTGGGCGACCAACAGGGCGAGGATGTCGACACCAAGGGCGACTGGTGCACCATCTTCCTGCCCGGCGACGAGAGCGTGTCGGTCCTGCCCGGCGAGAAAGCGCCCCTGCCGCGCATCAAGGGCATCCATGGCCGCCCCGCCGAGGGCACCTACTTCACCTGCGTCTATCCCAGCACCCAGTTCGCCTGCGCGACCGATTCCATGTGGTGGCTGCGCATCTATCCCAAGGGACCGCACCAGACCCACATCAATTTCGGCTTCTGTTTCCCGAGGGAGAGCGCGGCTCTGCCGGATTTCTGGGAAAAGGCGAAGCCCTATTTCAAGCGCTGGCAGCTCGGCCTGGAAGAAGACAACGTGATCTCCGAGGCCCAGCACAGGGGCGCGTTGTCGGCGAAGCACCGGCAGGGACCGTTCTCGTACCGCGAACGCGCGGTGCACAGCATCGCCAACTGGCTGATCGACCACGTTGTCGGCACACCGGCGGAATCGGGCCGGCACGCCGCTTCGCGCAACCGCGCGGCCAGCGTCAGCGCCCTGCCGCGCGATTGATCCCGGCCGTCGCCTGAACATCCGCCAACAGCTTCTGGAGATCTTCCGGGCCGCGGTCGCCGCGGCCCAGGCGGAACAGTGCGTGCCGCCCCATCTGCCGAAGCCGCCCAAGGGCCGCACGATCGTGGTCGGCGCGGGCAAGGCCGCCGCGGCCATGGCGCGCGCGGTGGAGACACATTGGCCCGGCCCGTTGCAGGGTGTCGTGGTGACGCGCGACGGCTATGGCGTGAAGTGCGAGCGCATCGAAATGATCGAAGCGTCGCACCCGGTCCCGGACGCACGCGGACGCGCGGCGGCGGGGCGCATCCTCCAGGCCGTACAAGGTTTGACGGCGGACGATTTGGTGCTGTGCCTAGTGTCGGGCGGCGCATCGGCCCTTTTGACCATGCCCGCCCAGGGGATGACGCTCGAGGACAAACAGGCGGTCAACCGCGCCCTCCTGCGCAGCGGCGCGGCCATCGGCGAGATCAACACCGTGCGCAAGCATCTGTCGGCCATCAAGGGCGGACGTCTGGCCGCCGCCGCGCATCCGGCGCAGGTGGTGACGCTGCTGATCTCCGACGTGCCGGGCGACGATCCCGCCACCATCGGCTCCGGCCCTACCGTTCCCGATCCGACCACCTATGCCGACGCGCGCGCGGTGATCGCGAAATACGGCTTCGCCGTGCCGGACTCGGTGCGCGCGCGGCTGGATGCGGGTGCGGACGAGACGCCGAAGCCGGGCGATTCACGCCTGGCCCGCGCCTCCGCCACCATCATCGCGACGCCGCGCCAGGCGCTGGAGGCCGCGGTCGCGCGGACGCGCGCACTCGGCTACGAGCCCACCGTGCTGGGCGACCGCATCGAAGGCGAAGCGCGCGATGTCGGGCGCGAGCATGCGCGCATGGCGCAGGACCTGGTGAAACAGGGCGGCAAGCGCGCCATCCTGTCCGGCGGCGAGTTGACCGTGACCATCCGTGGCGAAGGGCGCGGCGGCCCCAATGCCGAATACATGATGGCCATGGCGCTGGCACTGAACGGCGCGCCGGACATCCACGCGCTGGCCGGCGACACGGACGGCATCGACGGCAGCGAGGACAATGCCGGCGCCGTGATCGCGCCCGATACGCTCGTGCGCGCGCATGCCAAGGGCCTGGACACCGAAGCCATGCTGGCCGCGAACGACAGCTACAAATACTTCCAGACGCTGGGCGACCTGCTGATGACCGGACCGACCTTCACGAATGTGAATGATTTGCGCGTCATACTCATCGGGAACGGCTCCCGCTGAGCAGGGTTTCACCCCTGGCGGCCAAGCCGGGGCCGGGCTAGGGTTCGATCATGCGACG
>CAYZFH010000004.1:12361-30812 GCA_964477375.1 uncultured Rhizobiaceae bacterium
GGGTTTCACCCCTGGCGGCCAAGCCGGGGCCGGGCTAGGGTTCGATCATGCGACGCGCGCGCAAGGCCAAGATCATCGCCACGTTGGGGCCGTCATCCAACGATTTGGGCCGGATCACCAAACTGTTCGCGGCGGGAGCGGATGTCTTCCGTCTCAATTTCAGCCACGGCACCCACGAAGATCATCGCCGCCGTTGCGAAATCGTGCGCGAGGTCGAGAAAGCCCATGAGCGTCCGATCGGCGTGCTGATGGACCTGCAGGGTCCGAAGCTGCGCGTCGGCCAGTTCGATGGCGGCCAGGTCGAACTGCGCGACGGTGAGCGCTTCCTGCTCGATATGAATCCGGCACCGGGCACGCGGCAGCGCGTCTCGCTGCCCCATCCGGAAATTTTCCAGGCCCTCAAGCCCGGCATGGAATTGCTGCTGGACGATGGACGCATCCGCCTGCGTGTTGTCGATTGCGCCGGGGATCGCGCGGAAACCGAGATCATGACCGGCGGCATCCTGTCGGACCGCAAGGGCGTCAACGTACCCGGCGCGATCCTGCCTCTATCGCCGATCACCGCGAAGGATCACGCCGATCTGGCCTTCGGCCTGGAGCTGGGCGTGGACTGGGTTGCGCTGTCCTTCGTGCAACGGCCGGAAGACGTGGCCGAGGCGCGCAAACTGATCGGCGGCCGCGCCAGCATCATGGCCAAGCTGGAGAAGCCCGCGGCCTTCGACCGGCTGGACGAGATCATCGAGCTGGCCGACGCCATCATGGTGGCGCGCGGCGATCTGGGCGTCGAACTGCCGCCGGAGAACGTGCCCAGTTTGCAGAAGCGCATCGTGCGCGCCTGCCGCAAGGCCGGAAAGCCGGTGGTGGTGGCGACCCAGATGCTGGAATCGATGGTTCATTTGCCCACACCCACGCGCGCCGAAGCGTCCGACGTGGCCACGGCCATCTACGAGGGTGCCGACGCCGTCATGCTTTCGGCCGAGACGGCATCGGGAAAATATGCGGTCGATGCGGTCACGATGATGAACCGCATCGTGACCCAAGTGGAACGCGATCCCAATTGCCGCCAGATCATGGATGCCGAGCACCCGGATCCCCAGGCCACGGCTAGCGACGCCATCACCGCGGCCGCCCGCCAGGTCGCGCGCACGGTTTCCGCCTCGGCCATCGTGACCTACACCAACTCGGGTTCGACCACGCTGCGCGCGGCGCGCGAGCGGCCCGACGTACCGATCATTTCGCTCTCCCCGTCCCTCGCCACGGCGCGGCGCCTGACGCTGGCGTGGGGCGTTCATGGCGTGGTTACGCCGGACGTGACCAGCGTCGAGGAGATGGTGGACCGCGCCACGACCTCCGCCCGCGCGGATGGCTTCGGCGCCGCGGGCGATCGCGTGGTGATCACCGCGGGCATGCCGTTCGGCACGCCGGGTGCCACGAATCTGCTGCGAATCGCGTGGATCGACGGCTGATTTTGGCCGTGAATCATTTGTAATCCTGCCGACAGGAAGCCGTGAGAGGCCGCCCGCTAGCGTCCTAATCGAGGCGCGTTTCTTCGCGCCGCCTCGACACAGCGACGGACCTTCCTGAATGCGGCTTTTCCCAGTCCTGGCGTTCGCGGCCCTAGCCATTGCACTTCCGGCACACGCCGCGCCCAAGCCGAAGGCCGATGCCGAGATGTGCGAGACCTATCAGCACCGCGTCGACGACGCGCTGGCCGCCAACTCGAATGCCAAGAAACTGGAACGCGCCAAATCCGAGCGCGAGGCCGGCGAGAAAGCCTGCGAAGCCGGTCAGTACGACGCCGGGATCAAACACTTCAAGGCCGCGCTGAGCGATCTTGGGGTGAAGGCGGTGAAACAGCAGTAGCCTCGACGGCGCGCGGGCTTTCCTCCCCCGCTCGCCCGAACGCGCCGACGATGGCCACGAGATGACGGTCCGCGATGGGTGCATCGCGGGCCGTCATCGCTTTTGGGGAATCGCGCTTACGCGCGCGGCAGAACCAGCACGGCGCGCAGGCCGGGCGTGTTGTCCTCGAGCAGAAGCGTCGCGCGATGCAACTGCGCGACCGCGGCCACCAGGCTGAGGCCGAGCCCGTACCCCGGCGTCTCGCGTCCGGCCAGGCGGACGAAGCGGCCGAGCGCCTGCTCGCGCGAATCAGCGGCGATCCCGGGGCCGCTATCGGCGACCGACAGCCGCACCTCATCGCCCTCCGCCGCGACCGTCAGCGCGATGCGTTCGCCCGAGGGCGAGTACTTGATCGCGTTGTCGACCAGGTTGGCGATGGCCTGGGCCAGAAGCTGGCGATGTCCGCGCACCATGGCATCCGGCGCGATCATGGCGTCCATCTCCATGCCGCGTTCTTCCACCAGGGGTTCGTACAGCTCGACCACGCCGCCGGCGACCTGGCCCAGATCGACGCGCTCCATCTCCTGCCGGCCCATGTCGGCCTCGGCGCGCGCCACCGTCATCAATGCGTTGAACATGGTCAGCACGCGATCCGTGTCGGAGAGCGCCGCGCGCAGCGCCTTGCGGTAGTCATCCGTGTCCTGCGCTTCGCGCAGCGCCTGCTCGATGCGGTTGCGCAGATGGGTCAGGGGGCTGCGCAGATCGTGGGCCACGCTGTCGCTGACCGTGCGCATCCCCGTCATCAGGCGGTCGATGCGCTCCAGCATAGCGTTCAGGCTTTCGGACAGGCGGTCGAATTCGTCACCGCTGTCGCCCACCTCCATGCGCCGCGACAGGTCGCCCTCGTTGATCTGGCGTGCCGTCTCGGCGATGCGGTCGACGCGGCCCAGCACGCGCCGGCTCATCAGCACCCCGCCCGGAATGCCGAGGCCCAAGGCCAGCGCCAGCGCCCAGCCCACCGCGCGGCGCACCGTGTCGCGCACCTTGTCGCGCTCGTGGATGTCGCGCCCCACCAGGAGGAAATACGGCCCGGGAATTACCTCGACGCGCGAGCGGATCTGGTGCGAGGTTTCGCGCCCGCCCTCGATGGCCTCGATCTCGAAGAGATACCAGCGCCCCTCTTGCACGCCGTTCCGGGGCCACTCGATCAGGTTGCCCGCGAGCGGCTTCTTGTCGCGATCGGCCAGCAAGTAGATCGCATCGAGATCGGCCGGATCGGCGGTGCGCTCGTTCACGACGTCGATCAGGCCCGCGCCACCCATCCGCTCCAGATCGGTCATCAGACCGCGCGTCTCGGCGTCGATCGCAGCGTTGATCTCGCGGTCGATCGACGAGACCGTCGCGTCGTAAATGAAGGCAAAGGGACCGAAGACCGAAACGGCGAAGATGACCGTGTAGAGAAGCGAGAGCCGGAACGTCGAGCTGTGAAGAAGCCTACTCCGCACGGAGCGTGTACCCCGCGCCGCGCACGGTTTGGATCAAAGGCTTGTCGAAGCCCTTGTCGATCTTCTGCCGCAGGCGGCTCATATGCACGTCGATCACGTTGGTCTGCGGATCGAAGTGATAGTCCCACACGCCTTCCAGCAGCATGGTGCGCGTCACCACCTGGCCTTCGTGGCGCATCAGGTATTCCAGCAGCCGGAACTCGCGCGGCTTCAACTCGATGGGCTGGCCAGCGCGCGTGGCCGTGCGCTTCAGCAGATCCAATTCCAGGTCGCCCACGGAAATCCGCGTCTCGACGTTTTCGCCGCCCGTGCGGCGCAGAAGCGCCTCGACCCGCGCGGTTAGTTCGGAGAAGGCATACGGCTTGGACAGATAGTCGTCGGCGCCGGCCTTGAGCCCGCGCACGCGGTCGTCAACCTGGCCGAGAGCGGAGAGGATGAGGATGGGCGTGCGCACGTTCTCGCTGCGCAGCACCTTGACGATGGAGAGCCCATCGATGCCGGGCAGCATACGGTCGACGATGAACAGGTCGTAGCGCTCGTTGGTGGCCATGAACAGGCCGTCGCGCCCGTCCTTGCTCCAATCGACCGCATGGCCGGCCTCCTTCAGCCCTTTGCGAAGGTAGCCCGCCGTCTGTTCGTCGTCCTCGATGACCAGGATGCGCATGGATGAAGCGGACCCTAGCGCAGGGCGCGGGGGACGCCAACGGATGCCGGCGCGAAACCGGCATCCATTGATGGTTCCTTTAGGCCAGGAGGCTGCGCAGCATCCAGGCGTTCTTCTCGTGCAGGTCGAGCCGCTGGGTCAGCAGGTCGAGCGTGGCCTGGTCGTTGGCCTTCTCGGCGGCCGGCAGCGCCTTGCGCGCCGTGCGCACGACGGTTTCCTGCCCCTCGACGAGTTGCGCGACCATGTCGTCGGCGGACGGGTTGCCTTCCTCTTCCTTGATCGAGGTCAGGCGCGAATAGGCCTTGTAGCTGCCGGGCGCGGGCGCGCCGAGAGCGCGGATGCGTTCGGCGATCACGTCCACGGCCGTCGACAGCTCGGTGTACTGCGTCATGAACATCGCGTGCAGCGAGTTGAAGTGCGGGCCGGTGACGTTCCAGTGGAAATTGTGGGTCTTCAGATAGAGCGTGTAGGTGTCCGCGAGCAGCCGCGACAGCCCATCGGCGATCGCCTGCCGGTCCTTCTTGTCGATGCCCGTGTTGATCGGCATCGCATGCTTCGCTTTGGCCATCTGACGTCTCCTTCGATTGGCGGGTTCGAAACCGTCGCCATGAATATATTAGAATGATTCCAATTTAATGTCCCGACCCGGACCGTTCAAGACCCGGAAGTTAGGAAATCAATATTACAAATCAACTTCTTACAAGAATCCCATCGACTGGGACGAATCAGGTGAAAGTGACCTCAACCTTTCCGAAAGGACCATAGTCGGCAACCGCCTTGGCGGGCGACGCGCAGCGATAGACGCCCGTACAACTCGAGGTGATGACGAACATGCCGGCCTTCAAACCGTCGCCCCGTTTGCGGCGATCATTGGCTAGCCAGACCATCGGCAGGATCGGATGGCCGCCGGCCTCCTCGCCCTTGCCCTCGGCCACGACCTTGCCGTCGACCAACAGCTTCACCGGCGTGCCGGCCAGGTCGGCCTTGCGCCAGTCGGGCACGGCGGGACCGCGCACGAAGGCCGCGCCGATCGCGTTGTCGGCGATCAGGCTGGGCGCGTCGATCCCCAGGCCCGACTTGTAGCGTGAGTCGGCCAACTCCATCGCACAGTGGACGGCGTCCACCGCGTCCTCGACGTCTTCGCGCGTGTACGGCTTGTCGCGGGCGGGCAAGTCACGACCCAGATGGAAACCGTATTCGGATTCGACGATGCGGATATGGAAGGCGCGGCCTTCGAGCTCGACGCCGCTTTCGTACATGAAGGGCTTGAGCAATCGGCCCGCCATGGGCTCCTTCACGCCGACCTTCTTCTGCCACTCGGGCGTGCTGGCACCGATCTTCCACCCGCCGACATCGATGCCCCATTCGGACACCAGCGCATCCTGAATGGCATAGCCTTCTTCGACATCCTTGGGCCGGCAGGCTTCCGGAATCGCTTCGATCAGCCGGTGGTCGCCGCGCGCGGAGAGAAGGAATCGTGCGGCTTCGCGGGCTTTTTCGGGCGTCATTTTCTCTCCTCCTGAATGCACCCCATTCATAGATTTGCGCCCCGGTATTTGCAAACCGGCCGCGATTGACGGAACGGAACGCCGCCGATACCGTCATGGGTGATGGGGATGGGGTCCCCCGATAACCGCCGATGAGGCTGATGACTCCTACCGCGTGAGCGATCCGCGGTGGGAGTCCGTCCGGACAACCGCCGCGAGGGCGGTTTTTTTGTGCCCGGCTCGCGCGTAACCGATGCGGAGGACGGCATGTTCGTGAGTTCGCTCTGGATCGCTCTCGGCGGCGCGTTGGGCAGCGTCGCGCGCTTTTGGGTCGCGGAAGCCATCTCGACCTATTTCACCACCGATTTTCCCTGGGGCACGATCGTCGCCAACATCAGCGGGTGTTTCGCAATCGGCGTCATCGCCGCGCTGACGGGCGACGGCCGCACCGTAGCCGCGCTGCAAACGCGCGAGTTCCTGATGATCGGCGTGCTGGGCGGCTACACGACCTTCTCGTCCTTCAGCCTACAGACGCTCTTGCTGGCGCAGAGCGGCGAATGGTTGCGCGCGGGCGCGAATGTCGGCCTGTCGGTCGCGGCCTGTCTGGTCGCGGTTTGGCTCGGCCACACTCTGGCCAGCGCCCTCGCACCGGCACCGTAGGTCTTACTGCGCCGCCACCGGCTTGGTGTGGCGCTGCACGACCTCATCGGCTAGGCGGCCGGTCAACTCCTGCAGATGGTCGAAGCCCCAGTCGAAGGTTCCGACGCCCATCGTCAAGGAGCGCAGATCGACGATCAGGTCCGCCATCTCCTTCTGCGGCAGATGGGCCGTCGTTTCATCCCACCCTTTCCAGCCCTCGCGCGGCTGGAAGCCCAGGATATGGCCGCGCCGACCCGTGACCAGCCGCTGCACGTTGGCCGTGAACTCGGTCGGCGCCTCGATCGATACTTTCAGGATCGGTTCCAGCAGCACGGGTTCGCATTTCGCCATGCCCTCGGCCATGCCCATGCGCGCGGCCGTGCGGAAGGCCATGTCGGAACTGTCTACCGAATGGTGCTGGCCGTCGGTCAGCGCCACCTCGACATCCACCACCGGAAACCCCAGCGGTCCGCGCTGTAGATAGTCACGCACGCCGATCTCGACGGACGGAATGAACTGGCGCGGCACGGAACCGCCCACAACCTTGTCCACGAAGTTGAAGCCTGCGCCACGCGCGAGAGGCCTGATCTCGATGGTCACGTCGCCGAACTGGCCATGCCCACCGCTCTGCTTCTTGTGCCGCGCGTGCTGGGAGGCCGGCTTTCGGATGGTTTCCTTGTAAGGCACCACGGCGCGCTGCATCCGCACGGGCAAGTTAAACTTGCTCTTCAACCGTTCGCCCGCAATCTGGAGTTGAATCTCGCCCTGGCCCCAAAGGATGAGCTGGTGCATGACAGAATCGTTCTCGACCAACAGAGACGGGTCTTCCTCCATGAGGCGCGCCAAGGCACCCGTCAGCTTCACCTCGTCGTTGCGGTTTTCCGTCGCCAGCGCCAAGCCATAGACAGGCTTCAACGGCTTCGGCCATTCGGCCATTCCCGCCGGCGCCTTACCGGACGCGGTCAGCACCTGTCCTGTCTTGACGCTTTCCATGCGGCCAAGGGCCACGACCATGCCGGCCTGCGCCTTGGGCAGTTTCGTCTGCTGCGCGCCCACCGTGCGGAAGACGCCGCCGATTCGTCCGCCGCCCACGGCAGCGCCGTCGGCCAGCTCGCCGCGCAACACCCGCGCGAAGGTCAGCTTGCCGGAATTCGGGACATACTGGGTCTTGAACACCTGGGCCAGCGCCTCGCCGCGCGTGGCGTCGACGCCCAGGCGCGCCGCGGCCGACTGCACTTCGGGCGTCTCGTGCCGCAGCGCCTTCAGGAGGCGGCGCACGCCGCTACCCTTCTCCGCCGCACCCATGAACACCGGCACGATGCGGTCGTTCTGCAGGTTCTTGGTCAGATGCGCATAGATATCGCCCGTCGGTGGCACCGTGTCCTCGAGCAGCTTCTCGAGCAGCCCGTCGTCGAAATCGGCCAGCGCTTCCAGCAGCTTCTGGCGCTCGCCCTTCTCACCCTCTTTCTCCGCATCGGGAATGGCGATCAGGTCCGAGGCCTGTCCGGGCTTGTAGCTGTAGGCACGCTCGCTGACGAGATCGACATAGCCGGTGACCTGGTCGCCCGCGACGATGGGCACTTGGCGCAGCACCAGCGGCCGGTCCGAGACGGTCTGCAATGCCTCCAGCACCTGCCGCACGGGCGCGGACGCATGGTCCAGCTTGTTGACGAAGATCATGTGCGGGATTTCACGGTCGTCGAGGAACTTGAGCAGCGGTGCGATCGCGCGTGCGCGATCCGGCGCGGGCTCGACGACCAGCACAGCCACGTCGGCGACGAGCAACGCGTTATAGGTTTCCTGCAGAAGCTCGATGGAACCGGGGCAGTCGAGGAAGGTCCAGGCCTCGCCCATGAACTCGGCCGACGCCACGTTGACCTCGGTGCTCATCTGGCGGTGGCGGCTTTCCGCCGAGGAGTCGCCGACCAGATTGCCTTCCTTCACCGTGCCGCGCCGCTGGGTCGCGCCGGAGGCGTGAAGGATGTTCTCGAGAAGGGTGGTCTTGCCGCTGGAATAAGGACCGATCAAGGCCGCGCAACGCGGCCCGGCTGCTCTCCGCTCGGGCATAAGGGTCTCCTCTCGTCCCACGCCGCGGCGCGCATCATGCGCACCCGGTTACGCCGGACGATCGCGCCGCATTGGCGCGTCCCTTAAACCCTCGCAACGCCGCGGGGGCGTCGGGCTTCTTATGCGCCGCGAGCGACCGCGCCGCATGACGATGGTCTCGCCACGGCAACGGACTCGCAAGAGCGTGAAAACAATTATTCGCGCGGCCTTGTAGGTCTGCGCACGTGCCCCCATATATGCGGTGCGCGAGGACGACCCGCGCATTTCCTGACATTTCGGGGACGGCCCCATGACGCGAGGAGTTGCGCCATGGCATGGCTTGTTCTGTTCGCCGCCGGACTGCTGGAAATCGGCTGGGCCACCGGCCTCAAATACACCGACGGTTTCACCCGTCCCCTCCCCACCCTTCTGACCGCGGGCGCGATGATCGCGAGCGTCGGGCTTCTCGGCATCGCCATGAAGACGCTGCCGTTCGGCACAGCCTATGCCGTGTGGACCGCCATCGGCACGCTCGGCACCGTCATCCTGGGAATCGCCATCGCGGGCGAGCCGGCCAGCGCCCTGCGCCTGGCCTCGGTCGCCTTGATCGTCACGGGTGTCGCGGGCCTGAAGCTGGCCCACTAGCAAGGTTCAGCCCTTGCGGCCCTCGGCGTGGGGCGCCAGCGCGTCGCGGATGCGGCGGTGGATCGGCGTCGCCACGCCAAGCTGCTCCGCCATCCGCACTACGGTGCCGGACAGCCACGGCAGTTCGAGGCGGCTGCCGCGCTCGAGATCGTGCAGCATGGAACTGCGCATTTCGGGCGCGAGGCGCTTGGCAACGGCGATACGCTCCTCCAGCACGTCGGGCGGCAAGGCCACGCCCTTGGCACGCGCGACGGCGATGGCTTCCTCCAGCGCGCCGCGCATCATCGCGAACTGCTCCGGATTTTCGCGGATCGGACCGATGGCGCTGCGCGTGTAGCAGGTCATGCCCGAGAGCGCGGTCAGATAGACGAATTTCTTCCACAGCTCGACATCGATGGTCTCGCTGAACACGGCGTCGATGCCCGCCGCCTTGGACGCCGCCAGGAACGCTTCGCCGCGCTTCGTGCGCGCGCCGTCCAGTTCGCCGAAGATCATGAGCTGGATCGCGCCGACATGGTTGATCACGCCGGGCTCGGAGATGGTCGCGAAGATACCCGCGACGCCGCCCATGACATGCTCGCGGCCCAGGATGCGCGACAGGGTGTCTTCCGCGTCCACGCCGTTCTGCAGCGAGATCACGGCCGTGTCCGGGCCGATCAGGGGCTTACAGGCGATTCCCGCGGCCTCCGTGTCCCACAGCTTGACCGTGAACAGCACGATGTCGACCGGGCCGATCTCGGCCGGGTTCGCCGTCGCCTTGGCGGGCTTGATCAGGCACGGCGCGGCCGTGCTGTCGATGCGCAGGCCATTCTTGCGGATGGCGTCGAGATGCGCCCCGCGCGCGATGAAGGTGACGTCCTGGCCGGATGCCGCCAAGCGTGCGCCGAAATACCCGCCGACGCCGCCCGTGCCCATCACCGCGATTTTCATGGCTTCAGTCGGGCGCTTTCGCGTGAACCAGGATGTTCGTGAAGAACAGCGCCATGGAAGTCAGCGTCAGCAGCGAGCCGATCACCGCGAAGATGATCACGCCTTCGAACGCCGCCATGTAGATGCCGGGCAGAAATAGCACGGCGCCGATCAGTGCGGTCCAGTAGTGAATCCGCGAAAGCGCGCTGCGCGCCATGGCCGGATAGGCCCGGTAGGTCAGGCCGAACAGGATCATGGCGACCCAGCCCACCAGATTGATGTGGGCGTGGAGATGCGCGTACTGCACCTCCTGCGTGATGCCCATCCAGATGCCGAAGGCCATGCCGAACAGAGCGAACGCCACCCCCGTGGCGACAAAGCGGATGTCGATCCGTGCCATGCGATCCCCCCGGATACGCGACGGTCAGGTCAGAGCGGCGCAGGCGCGCTGGATGCGCTTGCAGGCGTCTTCCAAGAGCTTGGTCGAGGTGGCGTAGGAGACGCGGAAATGCGGCGATAGGCCGAAGGCCGCACCGTGCACCGCCGCAACACCTTCCTCTTCCAGGATGTAGCCGACGAAATCCTCGTCGTTCGTGATCTTCTTGCCCTTGGGCGTGGTCTTGCCGATCAGCCCCGAGATGGACGGATAGACGTAGAACGCGCCTTCCGGGTTGTGGCAGGTGATGCCCTTGGCCTGGTTCAGCGCCTTCACGACCAGATCGCGGCGTTCCTTGTAGATTTTGTTGTTGGCCGCGATGTAGCCGTTCGGTCCGTTCAGCGCCTCGACGGAAGCCGCCTGGCTGATCGAGCTGGCGCCCGACGTGCTCTGGCCCAGCACCTTACCCATGGCCTTGATCAGGTTCTCGGGCCCAGCCGCGTAGCCAATGCGCCAGCCGGTCATGCAATAGGCCTTGGACACGCCGTTCATCGTCAGCGTGCGGTCCATCAGCTTGGGCTCGACCTGGGCGATGGTCGCGAATTTGAAATCGTCATAGACGAGATGCTCGTACATATCGTCCGTCAGGATCCAGACATGCGGGTGCTTGAGCAGCACGTCGGCGATGCCGCGCAGATCCTTTTCCGTATAGGCTGCGCCGGTCGGATTGGACGGCGAATTCAGGATCAGCCACTTGGTCTTGGGCGTGATCGCCGCGTCCAGATCCTCCGGCAGCATCTTGAAGCCGTTGTTCTGCGGGCAGTTCACGAAGACAGGCTTGCCTTCGTTGATCAGCGCCATGTCGGGATAGGACACCCAATAAGGCGCGGGGATGACGACTTCGTCGCCCGCATCCAACGTGGCCACGAAGGCGTTGTAGATCACCTGCTTGCCGCCCGTGCCCAGCGTCACGTTGGCCGGCTTGTAGTCGAGGCCGTTCTCGCGCTTGAACTTGGCGCAGATGGCCTTCTTCAGCGCGGGCGTGCCGTCGACCGGCGTATATTTCGTCTCGCCCGCCTTGATGGCGCGGATGGCCGCTTCCTTGATGTTGTCCGGCGTGTCGAAGTCGGGCTCGCCCGCGGAGAGCGAGATCACGTCGCGCCCCGTGGCCGCCAGATCGCGGGCCTTCTGGGTCATGACGATGGACGGAGACTGCTTCACGCGGCCGAGGCGGGAGGCGAGAAACGACATGTGGGTAAATCCCTGGTGTGCGGCGAGGTCGGAAAATTACGCCCGCCCCCGGGGCGGCGCAAGGCCCGCCCCGGTCCAAATAACGGCCGGAAAACCCGCTACTTCTTCTTGCGGGACGCCGCCAGGTTCAACCCTTCTACCAAGGCCGAGAAGGCCACCGCGAAGTAGAGGTATCCGCGCGGAATATCGAAGTGCAGAGAATCCGCTACCAGCGCCACGCCGACCAGCAGCAGGAACGCGAGAGCCAGCATCTTCACCGACGGATGCCGGTTGACGAAGTTGCCGATCGGGTTGGCCGCCACCAGCATGATGATGAGCGAGACGACCACCGCCGCGATCATGATGGGAAGCTGGTTGGTCATGCCGATCGCGGTCAGGATCGAATCCAGCGAGAACACCAAATCGATCAGCACGATCTGCACGATCACCGCGCTGAAGGCGGTGCTCACCGGCCGAGGGCCGTCGCTGTGCTTGCCCTCGGTCTCGGAGTGGATCTCGGTCGTGCCCTTCCACAAAAGGAACAGGCCGCCGAAGAACAGGATGACATCGCGCCAGGAAACCTCCTGGCCGAACATCTCGAAAATCGGCTTGGTCAGGCCGATCAGCCAGGAGAGCGCGCACAGGAAGGCGATGCGGAAGACCAGCGCGAGCAGGATGCCGATCCGCCGGGCGCGGGGCTGCTGCTCGGGCGGCAGTTTGGCGGTGATGATCGACAGGAAGATGACGTTGTCGATGTTGAGCACGACCTCGAGCGCCAGCAGCGTAAAGAACGCCGCCCAAACCTCGGGGCTTGTCAGCCAGTCCATCACCATTATGTCTCCCTAAGCAAACTTACACACACCGCATACTCGCCCCGTGGGGCGCTGCGGCTTATAAATGCAGCATGGCCAATAAGACAGTCCAGAGCCGAGTTGACCGGCCCGGTATGGAAGAAAAGCCCATGCCCATGATGGGCATGCCGTTTCCCGCGCGCCTGGACGAGCGCCCGGAAGCGGGCATCCCCTTCAAGGTCGTTTCCGACTACCAGCCCGCGGGCGACCAGCCCCAGGCCATCGACGCGCTTGTGAGGGGCCTGAAAGCCGGCGAGCGCGACCAAGTCCTCCTAGGCGTCACGGGCTCGGGCAAGACCTTCACCATCGCCCACACCATCGCCCGCGTGCACCGGCCGACCCTGATCCTGGCGCCGAACAAGACCCTGGCGGCCCAGCTTTACGGCGAGATGAAGTCGTTCTTCCCCAACAACGCGGTCGAATATTTCGTCTCGTATTACGACTACTACCAGCCCGAGGCCTACGTCCCGCGCTCGGACACCTATATCGAGAAAGACGCCACCATCAACGAACAGATCGACCGGATGCGCCACAGCGCAACGCGGTCCCTGTTCGAGCGCGACGACGTGGTGATCGTGGCCAGCGTGTCGTGCATCTACGGCATCGGTTCGCCGGAAAGCTATTCCGGCATGGCCATTTCCCTGACGAAGGGCCAAGTCATCAATCGCTCGATGCTGCTGCGCAAGTTCACCGAGCTGCACTACAAGCGGAACGACCAGAATTTCCAGCGCGGCACGTTCCGCGCGCGCGGCGATTCGGTCGAGCTGTTCCCCGCCCACTCGGACGAGAAAGCCTGGCGCCTGTCGCTGTTCGGCGACGAGATCGAATCGATCATCGAGTTCGACCCCCTGACCGGCGAAGTGGGCGCGTCGCTCGACCGCGTGAAGGTCTATGCCGCGAGCCACTACATCGTGCCCGCGCCGACCATGCACGAGGCCGCCCAGAAAATTAAGATCGACCTCAAGGACCGGCTGGCCGAACTGAATGCGGCCGGGCGGCTGTTGGAAGCGCAGCGCCTCGAGCAGCGCTGCACGTTCGACCTGGAGATGATCGCGGCCACGGGATCGTGTGCGGGCATCGAGAACTATTCCCGCTATCTGACCGGCCGCAAGCCGGGCGAGCCGCCGCCGACTCTGTTCGAGTATCTGCCCAAGAACGCGCTGCTGGTGGTGGACGAAAGCCACATCACCGTGCCGCAGATCCAGGGCATGTACCGGGGCGACTATGCGCGCAAATCGGTGCTGGCCGAGTACGGCTTCCGCCTGCCCTCCTGCGTCGACAACCGCCCGCTCAAATTCGAGGAGTGGGAAAACATGCGGCCGGAGACGATCTTCGTCTCAGCCACCCCCGCGGCGTGGGAGATGGAGCGCACCAAGGGCGTCTTCGTCGAGCAGGTCATCCGCCCGACCGGCTTGATCGACCCCGTGGTGATCGTGCGCTCGGCCGAGACGCAGGTCGACGACCTGTTGGCCGAATGCCGCGACTGCATCGCCAAGAGCCAGCGCGTGCTGGTGACCACGCTGACCAAGCGCATGGCCGAGGACCTGACCGAGTACATGATGGAAGCGGGCATCAAGGTTCGCTACCTGCACTCGGACGTCGAGACCTTGGAGCGTATCGAGATCATCCGCGACCTGCGGCTTGGCGTGTTCGACGTGCTGATCGGCATCAACCTGCTGCGCGAGGGGTTGGACATCCCCGAGTGTTCGCTGGTCGCCATCCTGGATGCCGACAAGGAAGGCTATCTGCGCTCGGGCACGGCGCTGATCCAGACCATCGGCCGCGCGGCGCGCAACATCGAGGGCCGCGTCATCCTTTACGCCGAGAACATGACCGCCTCGATGACGCGTGCCATCGAGGAGACCAACCGCCGCCGCGAGCGGCAGCAGGCCTACAACGCCGCCAACGGCATCACGCCGGCCTCGGTGAAGAAGAACATCTCCGACATCCTGGAGAGCGTGTACGAGCGCGACCACCTGACCATCTCGACCGGCGACGGCGAGACCAAGCATCTGGTCGGCAAGGACCTGAACGATTTCGTGACGGACCTCGAAGCGCGCATGCGCGAACACGCCGCCAACCTGGAGTTCGAGGAGGCCGCGCGTATCCGCGACGAGCTGAAGCGCATCCAGGAGCGCGACCTGGGCCTGTCGCCGGAGGAAAAGCTCAAGGCGCGCATCGAACGCGCAGCCGCGCGCCCGTCCGTCCCCAAGAAGCCGGTCAAATCCCGCCGCCGCAGCGGGCGGTGATTCTCAGGCTCGTTCGACCGGCAGCGTGAGGGGCGCGACCTGCTCAGCCGTACGCTTGGCGTGGTCGCGGGACGGCACCTTCTCCATCACCGAACGCTGGGCGCGGGAGACCTCGCGGGCGGCGAGCGCGAAATCCAACGTCTTCAGGTGCCGGTTCTCCACCACTTGCTCGCCGTCCACGAACACGTCGCGCACCGCGCGGTCGGCCGCGGTGTAGATCAGGCAGCGGATCGGGTCATAGACCGGCTGCATGGACGGATCGTCGAGATTGACCAGCACGATGTCGGCCTTCTTGCCCGTGGCCAGCATGCCGATATCGTCGCGTCCCAGCGCCTTGGCCGCATTCGCCGTCGCCGCGTGGAAGATGTCCGCTGTCTTGAGCGCGAACATATTCTCCGCCGCGACGCGGCCGAAGGTGGCCGCCGCGCGCATCTCCTCCAAGAGATTATGCGGGTGGGTGTCGGTGCCGAGCGTCATGTTCACGCCCGCCTTCTGGTAGGCGCCGAAATCCTCGAGCGTGATGCCGTAGCGGCTGAACACGACGGGACAATGCGAGACCGAGCAGCCGTTCTCGGCCAGTAGGCGCACGTCGTCGCGGGTCGACCAATGCAGCCAGGAATGGTGGTCGAGGAAGATGCCGTGGCCGATGATGACGTCCGGCCCGAGCAGATCGTGCTCGGCCAGCCATTGTATCTGCGTCGTGCCGTAGCGGCGCGTGACCTCCAGGAACTCCATCATCGCTTCGCCGGCATGGAGCTGGTACGGCCGCTTGCGCCGCCGCGCCTCGGCCAGGCTGTCGCGGATCAACTCGGCCGTGCAGGTATCGACCGCCATGGGCGAGACAAGCCCCAGAAGCCGGCCGCTGTTGTGCCGCTCGGCCTGGTCGATCAGGTCCATGGCTTTCTTGAAGTCGCCGGCGCCCTTGTCGTCCGACCAAATGTAGTCGAGGCGGAAGCCGTTCTCGGTCTGCCAGCGCGCTGACTGGTAAAGCGGCGAGACATAGCCGCGGATGCCACTGGCCCCGATGGCGTCGATCCAGCCCGGGAACGGATAGCACATGTCCACCACCGTCGTGGTGCCGGACAAGAGCATCTCGGAATAGGCGTATTGCGCGCTCCAGCGCCGGTCGTCCATCTCGGTGTAGAACAGGTTCCAGCCGTCGTAGAGCGCACTCATATAGAAGCGCGGATTGCCCAGCTCTTCGCGCACGCCTTTGAAGACCGGCATGCTGGCGCAATGGGTGTGAACGTTGATCAGGCCCGGCATGACCATCAGCTTGGCGCCGTCGATTTCGCGGTCGACTGCACCCGCATAACGGCCGCCGACATGGACGATCGTGTCGCCGCTGAAGGCGACGTCCGCGCCGCGCAGATATTTGTGCCGGCCGGTCTTCGCGTCCCAGGCCACCACCCAATCCGCCGAACGGATGCACGTCGTACGCGCCATGATGCCCTCCCCTGTCCCCGCATCAGTCTGGCGAAGCAGGCCTTCCGCCACAAGGACAAGGCCTTGCGCGGCCGAAGAGGCCGCGCCATCGTGCGCGCCATGCCGACCCGCGTGAAAAAAGCCCCCGCCCGCGCCGTTCTGATCACCGGTGCCGCGAAGCGCATCGGGCGCGAGATCGCCACGGCGCTGGCGCGCGACGGCTGGGCCGTCGCCGTGCATTACAACGGCTCGCGCCGCGACGCCGAAGGCGCGGTGCGCGCGATCGTCGCAGCGGGAGGCCATGCCGTTGCGCTCAAAGCCGATTTGGGAAAGGAAGCCCAGGTATCGTCGCTGGTCGCCCGCGCCGCGCGCGCGCTCGGCCCCCTGACCTGCCTGATCAACAACGCCTCCATCTTCGAACGCGACGAGGCCGCCAGCGCGACGCGCGCGAGCTGGGACCGGCACATGGAGATCAATCTGCGCGCGCCCTTCGTGCTGATGCAGCAGTTCGCGCGCCAGTTGCCGCGCGCGCGCGAGGGCAACGTGATCAACCTGCTCGACGAACGCGTGTGGAGCCTGACGCCCCACTTCGTGTCGTACACGGTGAGCAAGGCCGGGCTGTGGACGCTGACCCAGACCATGGCGTTGGCGCTGGCGCCGCGCATCCGCGTGAACGGCATCGGCCCCGGCCCCACGTTGCCCAGCCCGCGCCAGAGCCAGGCCCAGTTCCGCCGCCAAAGCGCGGCCATGCCGCTCAAGCACGGCGCCACGCCGCGCGAGATCGCCGACGCGGTGCGCTTCATCCTTGCCGCCCCGTCGATGACCGGCCAGATGATAGCTTTGGACGGCGGACAGCATCTGGGCTGGGCGCAGCCCGGCCAGAAACTGATGCCTCAGGAGTAGCGCGATGAGAATTTGCGCATGAACCGGGCCAAACGCGTTCAATCCCTGCCGGCGGCCGACGGACGCACGGGCATCCGACATGTCTTTGTGCGCGACCTGCAGCTTCTCTGCCGCATTGGCGTCTATCGCCACGAACGGCGCAAGGATCAGCGCGTGCGCGTGAACCTAGACCTGGCGGTCCGCGAGGGCGAAGCCGCTGTGGCCGACCGGCTGGCCGCGGTGGTCGACTATGAGGAGATCGTGGAGCGGGTCCGGCTCATTCCCGCCAAGGGTCACATCAACCTGATCGAAACCTTGGCCGAGCGAATTGCCGAAGTATGCTTGGTGGATGAGCGGGTGCGGACGGCGCGGGTGCGGGTGGAAAAGCTCGACGTATTTCCGGATGCCGCGAGTGTCGGCGTCGAGATCGAACGGTTCCGAATAGGGTAAAACTACTCATAAGTCCTGTAGTTCCGCTGATTTTTCGGTCCGCACTGCGGTACCGAGTTGTGCACAGGGTACGACGTCTTGACACCGTTCGACGCAGGGAATCGCCTCCGTTCCGACGCCTGGTGGCATTTCCAAGGCAGAGCGACGCAAACCCCTAGTATTTCAACGGCTTGAATCTCGTGCCGAAAAATTAGGCAACGGCGTTTAAAGCCAGCAAAAGCCGATCCCATCAGACCCGAAGCGCGGCTTACACACAGACTTATCCACGGGAATCGTGGATATTACGGTTGGGTGACCTTTCAATGACTTGCGCGGTTGTAACAATCGTCGCGGCGGTGACCTAAATATCCGCCATGCAAGACAACGAAACCATCGTGGAAGAGACCGAGCGCGCGCCCGAGGGCGGCCTACACGGCTTCACGGTGATCGAAAATCAATTGAAGACGCTGCCCGGAACGCCCGGCGTGTATCGCATGGTGAACGCGAAGGGCGACGTGCTGTATGTCGGCAAGGCGCGCAACCTGAAGAAGCGCGTCGCCAGCTATGCCAGCCCCGCCAAATTGTCGAACCGTATCCAGCGCATGGTGGCGGAGACGGCCTCGCTCGAAGTGATCTCGACCCATACCGAGGTCGAAGCGCTTCTGCTCGAAAGCAACCTGATCAAGAAGCTGCGGCCGCGCTTCAACGTCATCCTGCGCGACGACAAGTCGTTTCCCTACATCCTGATCACCGCCGACCATGTCTGGCCGCGAGTCACCAAATACCGCGGCGCGCGCTCGGCCAAGGGCGAGTATTACGGCCCCTTCGCCTCGGCCGGCGCGGTCAACCGCACGCTCAACTGGCTGGAGCGCGCGTTCCTGCTGCGCTCCTGCGCCGACACGGTGTTCGCGACCCGCACGCGGCCGTGCCTTCTGCACCAGATCAAGCGCTGCTCGGCGCCCTGCGTCGACCGCATCGCGCCCGAGGATTACGCGGCGCTCGTGGCCCAGGCCAGCCACTTCCTCGGCGGACGCAGCCAGGAGGTCCAGCGCGACCTGGCCGCACGGATGCAGGCCGCGTCCGACGCGCTCGACTTTGAGACCGCGGCGGCTTTCCGCGACCGCATTCGCGCGCTGACGCAGATCCAGGCGCACCAGGGCATGAATCTTTCGGGCCTGACCGACGCCGACGTGATCGCCGCCCACGCCGAGGGCGATCAGGTCTCGGTCCAGGTGTTCTTCTTCCGCGCCGGCAACAACAACGGCAACCGCG
>CAYZFH010000004.1:30912-36922 GCA_964477375.1 uncultured Rhizobiaceae bacterium
CAGGTCTCGGTCCAGGTGTTCTTCTTCCGCGCCGGCAACAACAACGGCAACCGCGCCTATTTCCCGCGCCACGACCGCTCGATGTCGGTCGAAGAAGTGCTGGGCGCCTTCATCGGCCAGTTCTACGACAATAAGATTCCGCCGCCCTTGGTGCTGCTGAGCCACGCCGTGCCAGACCAGGCGCTGCTAGCCGAGGCCCTGTCGGTCGCAGCCGACCGCAAGGTCGAACTATCCGTGCCCGCGCGCGGCGACCGGCGCAAGATGATGGAGCACGCGCTCCTCAACGCGCGCGATGCCATGGCGCGCCACCTGTCCGAATCGGCGACGCAGCGGAAGCTGTTGGAAGGCGTGGCCGACCTGTTCGGGCTGGAAGGACCGCCCCAGCGGATCGAGGTCTATGACAACAGCCACATCATGGGCACCAACGCCTATGGCGCCATGATCGTGGCCGGGCCCGAAGGCTTCATGAAGAACGCCTACCGGAAATTCGCCATCCGCTCGACACAGCCCAAGGCGGATGGCGAAGCCAACACCGCCGAAACCGCGCCGGGCGACGATTACGGCATGATGCGCGAAGTGCTGACGCGCCGCTTCACCCGGGCGCTGAAGGAAGATCCCGAGCGCGACAAGGGCCTGTGGCCGGACTTGGTGCTGATCGACGGCGGTCTCGGCCAATTGGGCGTCGCGCGGAAAGTGTTGGCGGACCTGGGCGTCGACGACGTGGCGCTGGTGGGCATCGCCAAGGGGCCGGACCGCAACGCCGGACGCGAGACGTTCCATCTGCCCGACCGCGAGCCGTTCACGCTGGAGCCGCGCGATCCCGTGCTCTATTTCATGCAGCGGCTGCGCGACGAAGCGCACCGCTTCGCCATCGGGGCGCACCGGGCGAAGCGCTCCAAAGTGCTGGGAAAATCGGCGCTAGACGAGATTCCGGGTATCGGCGCACGACGCAAACGCGCGCTTTTGCACCATTTTGGCTCGGCACGCGGCGTCGAGCGGGCGGGCCTCGAAGACCTCGAAGCCGTGCCGGGCGTGAGCGGCGCGATGGCCAAGAAAATCTATGATCATTTCCACGGACAGGGCTAAAATCGGCCCCGTTCCCAACGACGAATTGCAGCGCGAAGGCCGATGATCACGAGCCTGCCCAACATGCTGACTCTGTCGCGCATCGCCGCGATTCCGGTGCTGGTGGCGCTGTTCTTCGTGCCCGCGCCGGCTGGCCCGTGGGCGGCGCTGGCCGTCTTCGCGCTGGCGGGCGTCACCGATTTCCTCGACGGGCATATCGCGCGCACGCGCCAGTTGCAGTCGCGCCTCGGCGTGCTGCTGGACCCGATCGCGGACAAGCTGCTGGTCTCGTCGATCATCTTCCTGCTGGTCGCATTCGGCCGCGTGGAGGGGCCGCACATCATTCCGGCCGCCGTCATCCTGTGCCGCGAGATCATCGTCTCGGGCCTGCGCGAATTCCTGGCCACGCTGCAAGTCGGCATGCCGGTCAGCCGCCTGGCCAAGTGGAAGACGGCGATCCAGATGGTGGCCATGGCCTTCCTGATCCTCGGCAACGCAGGCCCGCCGGGCACCGAGACGATCGGCTTGGCCGCCCTGTGGCTGGCCGCCGCGCTGACGCTCGTCACCGGCTACACCTATTTCCGCAGCGGGCTGCGCCACGCGACCGAAAAGCCCGCGCCGGAGCCGCTGCCATGGCACGAGCCGGACGAAGAAACCGACTCCCTCGACCACGCGCCCCACGCCCGCAACGCCGGATGAAGGTTTTCGGATTGGCCGGCTGGAGCGGCGCGGGCAAGACGACGCTGGTCGCGCGCCTGCTGCCCGCCCTGATCGCGCGGGGCGTCAGCGTCTCGACCGTCAAGCACGCGCACGAATCCTTCGACATCGACAAGCCGGGCAAGGACAGCCATACGCACCGCATGGCCGGCGCGCGCGAGGTGATGATCTCGTCGGTCAATCGCTGGGCGCTGATCCATGAGCATCGCGGCGAGCCAGAGCCCGATCTGGACGCGCTACTGCCCGTGATGGCGCCGGTCGATCTGGTGCTGGTCGAGGGTTTCAAGCGCCACGATCACGACAAGATGGAAATCCATCGCGCGGCTAATAACGAACCGTTCCTTTATCCCGAGGATCCGCGCATCGTGGCCGTCGCCAGCGACGGTCCCATCCCCGACGCGGGACGGCCGGTGCTGGATTTGAATGACACCAACGCCATCGCCGATTTCATCCTGAATCACTGCGGCCTTACGCAGCCGTGATAGAATGAGCCCATGAAACTGCTCTATTTCGCATGGCTGAAGACACGCACCGGCCGCGCCGAGGAAGAGCTGTCGCCGCCCGAGGGCGTGGCCACGGTGGGCGCCTTGGTCGACTGGCTGAGGACGCGCGGGCCGGGCTATCAGGCCGCCTTCGCCGAGATGCGCGCGGTGCGCGCGGCGGTGAATCAGGAATATGTCGGGCTGGACCATCCGGTCCGCGCCGGCGACGAAGTGGCGTTCTTTCCGCCGATGACGGGAGGCTGAGCCCGTGATCCGTGTCCAACGCGAGGATTTCGACCCAGGCGCCGAACTGGCCGCGCTCACCGCTGGCAACAAAGCGGTGGGCGGCGCGGTCAGCTTCGTCGGCCTCGTGCGCGACATGGCGGCAGGACAGCCGATCCGCGCCATGACGCTCGAGCATTATCCGGGCATGACGGAAAAGAAGCTGGCCGAGATCGAGGCCGAAGCGCGCACGCGCTGGCCCATCGAGGCCAGCCTGATCGTCCACCGCTATGGGCGGCTGGAGCCGGGCGAGCGCATCGTCTTGGTCGTCGTCGCGTCCTCGCATCGGCAGGCGGCGTTCGAGGCCTGCGCTTTCCTGGTCGATTGGCTGAAAACCCAGGCGCCGTTCTGGAAGGAGGAGGAAACCGCGAGCGGCGCACATTGGGTCGAAGCCAAGAGCGAGGACGACAAGGCCGCCGCGCGCTGGCGCAAGCGGCCCAACGAGGCCGCCGAGTGACGGCCCCCCGCGCGGCGGATTAGAGCCATGCCGCGCCACCCTCAAAACACCGCCATCGCCGAACGCCTGATCGAAGCGGCCGGTCTCTTGGACCGGCAGGGTGCGGACAAGGGGCCGGTCAAAGCCTATGCGCGCGCCGCCGAGACCTTGGCCGACCATCGCCATGATGCGGCGTCTCTCGGCTTCGACGCGCTGGCCGCGCTTCTCGGCGAGGCGATCGGCGCGGCGGCGGCGGAGATGGCGCGCGGTGGGCGCTGGCCGTTTCTCGACCGGCTGCGCGGCGATTCGGACCCGCCCGCCCTCTTCCGCACCGTGCCAGGCATGGGCGCGCAGACGGCGGCGCGCATCTACGACGAACTGCATATCGACACGCTGACCGCGCTCGAAGCGGCCGCCGCAGACGGACGCCTGGCGTCCGTGCGCGGCCTGGGCCCGCGCCGGGTCGCGGTGTTGCGCACCGCGTTGGGTAAGCGTCTGGACCGCGTGCGCGGCCGGGCGCATCCCGCCGCGGGCGCCGCGCTGTCCGAACCCACCGCCGAGGCCATCCTGGCGGTCGACGCGCTCTACCGCGTGCAGGCCGAGAACCTGCCGCGCCTGGCCACCAACCGGCTCAACGCCGACGGGCGCGCGTGGCTTCCGATCCTGCACACGCGGCGCGGCGATTGGCGCTTCACCGCGCTTTACGCCAACAGCGCCCAGGCGCGCGGCGGCGGACGGTCCGAGGATTGGATCTCCGTCGTCTTCCACGACGGCCAGCAGCGCGAGGGGCAGCGCGCGGTCTTCACCGCCACGTCCGGAGATTTGGCGGGACGCCGCGTGATCCAGGGCCGCGAGGCGGAATGCCGGGGCTTCTACGCGGCTTCCGGCAGTGTGCGCCAAGCGAAAACGGCGGGACCGAAGCGTCGCCGCGCGTAATGATGAAACAACTAGAAGCCCTGGCTGCTCAGGCCTCTGTATAATCCCCACCCATGAGCGACGAGCCGGCCCATATCCTGGTCGTGGACGACGACCGGAGACTGCGGGAATTGCTGCGCAAGTACTTGGCGGATAGCGGATTTCGCGTCACCACGGCGGAAAGCGCCGAAGACGCGCGCGCCAAGCTGGGCAGCTTGGCGTTCGACCTGATCGTGATGGACGTGATGATGCCCGGCGAGAACGGGTTGGACCTGACCGCCGCGCTGCGGCCCAAGACGAACATCCCGATCCTGATGCTGACCGCCATGGGCGAGGCCGAGGACCGGATCAAAGGTCTCGAAACCGGCGCCGACGATTACCTGCCCAAGCCGTTCGAACCCCGTGAGCTGGTCCTGCGCATCAAGACCATCCTGCGCCGCGCGCCCCCGCCCCCGCCCCAGCGCCCGACGCAAATCGTCTTCGGCGACCACCGCTTCGACCTGGGCCGTGAAGAGCTATGGCGCGGCGACAAGATGGTGCGCCTGTCGGCAGGCGAAGCGCGCCTGTTGAAGCTTCTGGCCGAAAGCAACGGCGCGGCCAAGACGCGCGAGGATCTGCAGCGCGAGCTGGGCTCCGAAGGCGGCGGCCGCTCGATCGACGTGCAGGTGACGCGGTTGCGGCGCAAGATCGAACCCGACCCGCGCCTGCCGCGCTATCTGCTGACCGTGCGCGGACAAGGCTATGCGTTGAGGCCCGACTGAGATGGATCTGAGCGCCGAGATCAAAAACCTTTTGCCGCGCCGCCTTTTGTGGCGGTCGCTGCTCATCCTGATGGTGCCGCTCGCCCTTCTGCCAGTCATCGTCACCATCGTCTTCTACAACAACCACTGGGAGGTGGTGACGCGGCGGCTGGCGTATTCGGTCGGCGGAGACATCGCCATGCTGATCGTGATGCTGAAGGACAGTCCCACGCCCGAGGAGCGGGACGACGTGCGCGAACTGGCCGCGACTCATCTGAGCCTCAACCTGTCCTTCGAGCCCGGCGCCATCCTGCCCAACCAGCAGGCACCGATCCGCGACACGATGACCGACCGCTGGCTGCAGGCCGCGCTGACCGACCAGCTTCGCAAGCCCTTCACTTTCGACACCGACTGGTCCGAACGCGAAGCGGAAATCAAGGTGCAACTGCCCGACGGCGTTCTGCGCGTGCTGGTGCCAAAGAAACGGCTTTCCAGCGTGACCACCTACATCGTGGTGCTGTGGACCATCGGCACCTCGGCGGTGCTGTTCGTCATCGCCATGCTGTTCATGCGCAACCAGGTGCGGCCGATCCGCCGCCTCGCCCTAGCCGCCGAGGGCTTCGGCAAGGGCCGCGACATGCCCGATTTCCGCCCCACGGGCGCGACCGAGGTGCGCCAAGCAGCGGCGGCTTTCATCGAGATGCGCGACCGCATCAAGCGCCAGATCGCACAGCGCACCGACATGCTGTCTGGCGTCAGCCACGATCTGCGCACGCCGCTGACGCGCATGAAGCTGCAGTTGGCCATGCTCAAGGACTCCGCGGAGATCTCGGAACTCAAGACCGATATCGCCGAGATGGAGCGGATGATCGAAGGCTATCTGGCCTTTGTGCGCGGCGAAGGGCACGAGGCACCGAAAGAGACCGATCTAGCGGGACTTCTCGGAGAGATCGTCGATGGCGCTCGGCGTGAGGGCGCCGTGATCGAGCTAAAGACCGAAGGCGATCTGCGCGTGGCGGTGCGACCCAACGCGCTCAAGCGCGGCATCACCAACCTGGTCAGCAACGCAACGCGCTATGGCAAGAAGGTCGCGATCCGCGCAGTGCGCCAGGCCGAGACGATCGAGATCGCGGTCGTCGACGACGGGCCCGGCATCCCGGCCGGCCAGCGCGAGGATGTCTTCCGCCCGTTTGTGCGGCTGGAAAGCTCGCGCAACCAGGACACCGGCGGCATCGGCCTGGGGCTGACCATCGCGCGCGACATCGTGCGCGGCCATGGCGGCGACATCGTGCTGCACGACGCGCCCGGCGGCGGATTGAAGGCGAGCCTGCGTCTGCCCGTATGAAGGTGCGCAATCTTTTCCGCGACTTGGC
>CAYZFH010000005.1:0-30774 GCA_964477375.1 uncultured Rhizobiaceae bacterium
CGGCCCTGACTGGCGCAGCGAATACAACTTGGTCCGATTCGGAGTTTATCTAGAACCGCACGCGGGAACGTCAGGCGGCTTGTTGGTGCAGGCCGGTTCACACAAACATGTGGCCCATTCTCGTGTCTCGGAAGTGCTGAACGAAGAACTCGTCCGCCCCCTGACATTCAAGGCCCGCTACATGGGCCTCCCCCTCGGCGACGTCGTCGTATGGAACCTTCGTCTAACGCATGCGGGAATGGGCCGGTATCTTCGGCTTGCGCCGTTCATCCCCATCACGGAGCGCAACGGACGCTTTGTGCCTGAATTCCTCAAGTCCTCGCCCATCGGCGGACAACGCCGTGCCGTCTTCTTCACGCTGGGCGCTGCCGGCGCCCACCTGGACCGTTATCTCACCTATCTGAAGACGCGTGGTTATCAGGTCGAAACCTGGAAGAACTCACCCTATGGCCCGTCGGAGCGTGATGCAGCCGCAGGCAAGGATGTCGAGATTCGCGACATGTGCGCTGAAGTGCTGGCCGATCTCGCGGCCGGGCACAGCATCGGTCAAAGCCGCAAGTGGCAACCTCAGCCCTATTGAGCGCTTCCGTGAGATCCTCGGACACCGCCGCCCAGGAAATCATCTGCGGCTGCTTCAACCTGACGCGCGGCGATCTGGAGAAAGCCGCCACGGGCTCGAACTTCGAGCAGTTCCTCGAGGAAACCCGCGCGGGAAGCCGCTGCACGGCATGTCTTCTGGACGTCGAGTATCTTTTCGTGAATGCGCCAAAGGACCGGGCATCGACGACCGGCCATCACACCAAGCGCCAGGAACGGCGCCCGCTGAAACGACGCCTATACGATGTCTTGGACCGTATCGCGCCGCAAATCCCATTCCGACTGACCAATACCATCCCGCTACTATCCGGGCGCGGCATCGTGGAACGCCTGTGGCTGGTCAATCAGCCCATGGTGTTTGGCAAGAAAATCGGCGTGCCGCCCCACCGGTTCGTGCTGACCATCCGTGACGGCGAAGGCCGGGTGACGGGACGCCAACGCCACGACATCCCTTGCGGCGAAAGCAAAGCCATCACATTCCCGGCCGCGCCTTCCAGCGAGGCGCTGTCGGTCGGCAGCGTCGAAGTATCCCGTTGGGGCCTTTCGCCCGGCGTGCGCGGAACGACCCGCCCGCACTTCGAAGTGGAAGCCGCGCGCAGCAACACGACGCTGCACATTCAGGGCGCGGCTCCGGATCCCGAGGCGTGGCTGACCACCATTCACTCTCCGGGCGAGACACGCATTCTGTTCACCGCGGTGAATGTGGCCTCGCGCCCCCTGCTTCTCGAGTTCGACTTCGCCGAGGAGGCGTCCGCCTCAACGCGCGTCGAAGTTCCGCCCTTCGGAGCACGCGTGATTGAGCCCTCAGCCAAACATGCGAAACCCGGACAACCTCTCACCTATCGCTATCGCGGCCGCGGCCGCGGCAAGATTCACGTCGTGGCCGCCTCGCCTGCGCTCGACCGCATCGCTCTGGATCATCTGTGAAAGCATATTTGCCGCCAAAAATCTGTTGGCTGCCCGGCGGCTATGGCTGCGCGCTAACGGTACCAACGAGCGCTCTTGGCGCGACCTTGCGGCGGGGCACCGGCCATATCGCGTTAAGCTGGCGAGTCTGGCGCCAAGGCGCGCTGGCGCACGAACGAATCGACCAACTGCATTTCGAAAATGGGCAACTGGCCGGCGTCGCGCCGGGCACATTCGTCTGGCCGCCAACGCCGGACTGGGATGTCGACGGAGGGTATCTCGAGTTTGCCGCCGAGACGCGTGATCACGCACCCGATTTCATCGGCACCGAGGTGCCGGCGCAGTATGCCGCGTACTTCGCGCCCGGCCGGAAGTCCTTTTTCACCTGCGTGCAATATAAGTTCGGCGAGCCGCGCGTGATCGCCCAGATTGCCGAGTTCGGCCATTACCTGGACGGGTACCCCGTCGTCCGGATCGATCGCGCCAAGGGGCTGGGAGAAAGCATCGTATTCGTCAACCCTTACAAGATGCCCATCCTTACCGAGGTTCGCACGAACGACGGCAGGTCACTGCCACGCACGCGCATTCCAGCCCAATCGGCGAAGCGACTGGCGCTCGAGGCGCTACTAACGCCCGGCGAGAGTGCCTGGAGCGGATCGATACAAATCACGGGCACGAACCGGGTGATCGCCTACACGGTCAAACACGATTTTGACGACCCGTCGAACCTAACCAAAGCCGAGCACATGGATCCATTTCGCGCGGATCCGACGCATGTTTCAGCCTTCCGCGCGTTTCGGGTGAATTTCGGGCATTGGGCCAAGGACATGCGGGCGAGACTGTCGTGAGCGAACTTCTCGTCATCGTGCCGGCACGCGGCGGCTCGAAACGTCTGCCGGGCAAAAATCTGCGCACTCTGGGCGGCCGCAGCTTGCTGGCGCGCGCCGCGGATGCCCTGCGCGAATCAGGTGTGCATGCAACCTGCGTTCTTTCGACCGACGATGAAGAGATCGCCGCGGCGGGCACAGCGTTAGGCTGGCTGGTGCCGTTTCGACGCCCCGCGGCATTGTCCACGGATCAAGCCGGCACGGCGCCGGTCGCTCTGCATGCCGTCGATTGGTTCAAACAATCGCGGGGGCAAGACCCCGCATGCGTGATGATCCTGCAAATCACTTCACCTTTTCGCGACGGCGCTTGCATTGCCAAAGCTCTCGCGAAGCTCGCAGCGCGGCCGGATGCAGAGGCCGTTGTCGCCATGGCGCGCGTCAGTCGCGCGCCGTGTCACCTTTTCTCTTCGGGCCATGACGGTTACGCGACACCCTTGTCCGATGACAACGAACCCAGTTCCTTGCTCACACCGAACGGCGCGCTGTACCTGATCCGGACTGAGGCGCTGCGGCGGACCGGTTCGCTGTTTCCTGCGCGGACGCTGCCGCTGGTGATGAACGATGTCGCCGCGCTCGACATCGACGATGAGGACGATTGGAGAATGGCCGAAGCAGCCGATGCACGCGGCCTGACGGGCGCGGTGATCGAATAAATCATGACACGCTTGGTTGATATCACGCCCTATCTGTGCCGCGCCGACGCCACGACGCGCGATGCATTGGCGCGCTTGAACGCGACAGATCATCTGTTCCAATTGATCGTCGGCCACGATGGACGGCTTTTGGGCACGCTTACCGACGGCGACGTCCGGCGAGCAATGTTGGCCGGCAGCACGTTGGATGCGCCCGTCAGCCAGTGCCTGCACCGCGACCCTCTTGTCGGCCGAGTCGGAGAGGAAGCCGTCAACCAGGAAAAGCTGCGAAAGATCGGCAGCTACAAGGCGTTCCTGCCTGTGGTCGACGCGGAAGGGCACGTGCGTGAAGTATTGGTGGCTGGCGTGCCGTCCAGTGCGACCGTGGAGACCGCCTTGGTGATGGCGGGTGGGCGCGGCACGCGGCTGGGCGACCGCACCAAGGATACGCCGAAGCCGCTACTGAATGTGGGCGACAAGCCGATCCTAGAGCATGTGCTGACGGCGTTGGAAGACGCGGGCGTGCCCGAGATCTTCGTCTCGGTCCACTACCTGGCCGACCAGATCGATGCCTTCGTCGGCGCACGCGCGGCCCGCGCGCGCGTCAGGACAATCCATGAAGGCGAACAACGGGGCACGATCGGGGCGCTAGGTCAGTTGCCCAATCCTCCGCGTGGCGCCGTGCTGGTCGTGAACGGCGACGTGATCAGCGGAGTCGATTTCAACGCCATGGCCGCATTCCATGCGCGACACGGTTACGACGCGACGATCGGCGTCGCGCGGCACGAGATCGACATTCCGTTCGGCGTCATCAGGCATACGCCTGAAGGGCTGTTCGAACGCATCGACGAAAAGCCCCGCATCGGCCATTTTGTGGCCGGCGGCATATACCTTCTGAGCGCCGAGTTCGCGGCCCTAGTGCCTGCCGACCGGCCGATGGATATGCCGGAACTTCTGAACGAAGGCCGCACGCTTGGCCTTTCCATCGGGCTGTTCCCGATCCACGAGTACTGGCGAGACATCGGCCGCCCGCATGATTTGGCCGCCGCCGAACGAGACCACAAGCCGTGACGATCCGCGAGTATTTCCGAATTTCACGCCGGATGGGGCTGAGCGGTCCCATTTGGGCGGGCGTCATCGCGCTGCAAGGATTGAGCACGGTCTTCGAAGGTATCGGCATCGGAATGTTTCTACCGGTCTTCCAGTACATGGAAGCCGGCGGTGACATCGCACGATTGGTTTCGAGCAACCGGCTTTGGACCTATCTGGTTGAAATTTACGGCGCGATTGGCCTCCCTCTAGGGTTCGCCTCGCTGCTGACCATGATGTTCTTCGCCTTTCTGATGCGTCAGGTCGTTTTCTACATTCGGCAAAGCTACATGATCACGCGGCGTGAACAGATCGGCCGCGATGTCCGCAACGACGCCTTCCACCGCTATCTTCATGCCGATGCGAACTATCAGGACGCCGAAACCGTGGGCGCGATGGTCAATTCGCTAACCACCGAACTCAAGTACGCCGTCGACGCGATGTTCAGTCCGCCGCAGATCGCCTGCTATGCGGTGGTGGTCTGCGTGCTGTTCGCCCTTTTGATGATCGTCTCGGGGCCGGCCGTTGTCCTCGCCCTTTTCATCATGGCGGCCTCGGGCGTCTTTCTTGCCGGCCTCTTCCGCAAGACCGTTCAAAGCGGCGCGCAGTTGATGAAAGACAATCGCAGCCTTTCCACCTTTCTCGTTCAGCGGCTGGATTCACCGCGCCTGATTCGCCTGGCCGGCACCGAACAGGCGGAGATGGCGCTGGAGCGCAAACTCTCGGAAAGCCAATGCGACAGCATGGTCCGAACGCGCGTTCTTCTCGCGCGCGGCGATGTTCTCTATGAGCCTATTGCGATCGGCATCATGCTGATCATGGTCTACGTCGGCTACACGATGCTGGGCGTGACCTTGGGAGAGTTCGGCGTTCTTCTGGTAGTAGCGATCCGCCTGCTGCCCACCGTAAAGGAGGCACTGCGGCAGTATCAGAGCATGATCGGGTCGCTGCCTCATCTGAGCGCGCTCGAGCAGCGGCTGCAGGCCATGGGCGACGCGCGGGAAACCCGCGGCGGAGACCGCAAGCTGGAACGCCTCGAGCAAAGCATCCGCTTCGAAAACGTCGTTTTCCGCTATCCGGCCGGCTCGGCGCCGGCGCTGAATGGAGTCACAGCGGAGATTCCGGCGCATCGTCTGGTAGCCCTTGTCGGCCCTTCCGGTGCGGGAAAGTCCACGCTGGTCGATATGCTTCTGCGCCTGCGCGAATCCGACTCCGGAAAATTGACGTTCGACGGCGTGTCGATCGAGGCGTTCGAACGTCCGAGCTTACGCCAGGGGATCAGCTACGCGCCGCAACGCGCGCAGATCTTCGACGTCACGGCGCGTGAGCATATCGGCTACGGCAAACCCGGGGCCACGGACGCCGAGATCGAAACAGCGGCAAAGTTGGCCGGCGCGCACGATTTCATCACGGCGTTGCCGGAAGGTTACGGCACTTACGTCGGTGAGGACGGTATTCGCCTGTCGGGCGGCCAGCGCCATCGGCTGGATTTGGCGCGCGCGCTGGTGCGCAACGCGCCCGTTCTGGTGCTGGACGAACCCACCAGCAATCTCGACGCCGAAGCGGAGGAAAACTTTCGCACGGCGATGTTCCATATCCGCGAAGCCACCGACAAGACCATCATCGTTATCGCCCATCGTCTTTCCACGATCGCGCGCGCCGACCGCATCATCGTTCTGCGTGAAGGGCGGGTTGAGGATTGGGGCACTCACGAACAGTTGATTCAACGCGGAGGCTGGTACGCCCAGGCTCACGCGAAACAAACTCACGGCAGCCCCTCGCCTCTTACAGCAGCGGGCGGGCTTTGAAAGGGGACCCATGCTGAGATCCTTCGCCCACCCCGCGCCGCTTCTTGACGGCGCTTCCATCCTGGTCACTGGCGGCACCGGTTCATTTGGGCAGAAGCTGGTGGCCGCCCTTCTGTCTCGGCATAAGCCCAAGCGGATCATCGTCTTCTCGCGCGACGAGCAGAAACATTACGACATGGCCCAGGCCTTCCGGCCCACGGACCATCCCAACCTGCGCTTCTTCATCGGCGACGTGCGGGACAAGGATCGGCTGGAAATGGCCATGCGCGAGATCGACTTCGTCGTGCATGCCGCCGCGCTGAAGCACGTGCCGGCCGCCGAATACAACCCCTTCGAATGCATCCGGACCAACGTGCATGGGGCGGAGAACGTGGTCGGCGCGGCTCTGCGCTGCGGCGTGAAGCGCGTAGTTGCGCTTTCTACCGACAAGGCGGTCAATCCGGTCAATCTCTACGGCGCCAGCAAGCTGGCGGCGGACAAGATCTTCGTCGCCGCCAACAACCTGGCGGGCTCCCTGCCCACCCGCTTCTCGGTCGTGCGCTACGGCAATGTCGTGGGTTCGCGCGGCAGCGTCGTGCCCTACTACCGCAAGCTGATCGCAGAGGGCGCCAAGAGCCTGCCCGTCACCGACGCGCGCATGACGCGCTTCTGGGTCACGCTGCAGCAGGGCGTCGATTTCGTCCTGGCCAGCCTGGCCATGATGCATGGCGGCGAGATCTTCGTGCCCAAACTGCCCAGCATGAAGATCACCGACCTGGCGCGGCTGATGGCGCCGTCGCTCAAGCAAGAGGTCATCGGCATCCGCCCGGGCGAGAAGTTGCATGAAGCGCTTTTGACCGAAGACGATGCGCGCACCACCTTCGCGCTCAAGGACCGGTTCGTGGTCGAGCCGCAGTTCGCCTTCTGGAACCGCGAGCGCTACCAGGATGCCGGAATCGAATCCCTGCCCGAAGGGTTCCGCTACACCAGCGACGCGAACACGGAATGGCTCGATGAAGCCACCTTCAAGAAGGTCCTGACGGAACTCTGACTGTGACCACGGCGCCTTTCCTGCCTTACGGCAAACAGCTCATCGAGGACGACGACGTCGCCGCCGTCGCCGAAGCGCTGCGCGGCGATTTCCTGACCACGGGCCCCTCGGTCACGGCCTTCGAGGAAGCCTTCGCCAAGCGTGTCGGCGCGCGCCACGCCGTATCCTGCGCCAACGGCACGGCGGCCCTGCACATGACGGCCTTAGCGTTGGATCTCAAAGCAGGTGATCGCACCATCGTGCCCGCCATCACGTTCCTCGCCACGGCCAACTGCGCGCGCTATGTGGGCGCGGAGGTGACCTTCGCCGACGTCGATCCGTCGACGGCGCTGATGACGGAAGCTTCGATGGAAGACGCGCTCTCACGCGCGGGCAGCGCGGCCAAGGCCGTCTACCCCGTCCACATGAATGGCCAGACGGCGGATATGGCGGCGATCTCCAAACAGGCGCGGAAGCGTGGGCTGGCGATTGTCGAAGACGCCTGCCATGCCTTGGGCGGCGCCTACCGTGGTGCGGACGGATCGGAGGCGCCGGTCGGCTCTTGCCGCCATTCCGACATGGCCATCTTCTCGTTCCATCCGGTCAAGATCATCGCCAGCGGCGAAGGCGGCATGGTCACGACCAACGACGACACGCTGGCCGCGCGCCTGCGCCGCGAGCGCAACCACGGCATGGTGCGCGAGCCGGCGCTGTTCGAGGACAAGGATCAAGCCTTCGGTCCCGACGGCAGCACGAACCCCTGGTATTACGAGATGCCGGAGCCGGGCTTCAACTACCGGCTGACCGACATCCATGCCGCGCTGGGCCTGAGCCAGCTCAAGAAACTCGACCGGTTCGCGGAGAGGCGCCGCGAGCTGGTCGCCGTTTACGACCGTGCGCTCGCCGCCTATGCACCGGTTATCCGGCCGCTCTTGCGCACCCCGCACGACACGCCCGGCTGGCATCTTTATGTGGCGTTAATCGATTTCGCACGCGCCGGCATCGGCCGCGGCGCCTGCATGCGCGCCATGGTGAAGGACGGCGTCGGCAGCCAGGTCCACTATCTTCCCCTGCATCGCCAGCCCTATTATCGCCGCCGCTATGGCGAAATGAGTCTGCCCGGCGCCGAGCGTTACTATTCCGAGGCCCTCAGCCTGCCGCTTTCCGCGCAAATGACCGGCGACGATGTGGACCGCGTGGTACGCGCACTTGCCGCGGCGCTGGGGCTCGACAACAGGACCGACAAGGGACGTCGATGACCAAAGGCCGCACCATCCTGTTCTCCGTGATCGCCGTGATCTTTTCGCTGGCCGTTTCGCTGGCGGCGGCGGAAATGATCCTGCGCGTGAAGAATTCCGCGGGCACGAACTACGACATCGAAATGTGGAAATACGCCAACACGCTCAAGCGGCAGAGCGACGACCCGCTCATGGGCCATGAACACCGACCCAATGCGGAAGCCCACCTGCAGAATGTCGATATCCGCACCAACGAGTACGGCTTGCGCGGCGGACCGGTCGGGCCTCTGGCGCCCGGCGAGCGCCGAATCCTGTTCCTCGGCAGCTCGATCACGCTCGGCTGGGGCGTGCCCGAGGACGAGACTATGACCGTCCTGCTCGAGGAGAAATTCCGCAAGGACGGCGTAAACGTCCAGGTGCTGAATGCCGGCATCGGCAATTACAACACCACGCGCTATAGCGAGCTGTTCCTGAAGCGGCTGACCCAGCTCGAGCCGACCGACATCATCATCAACTATTTCATCAACGACGCCGAAATCCTGCCGGCCGGCGGCGGAAGCTGGCTCCTGCGCCACAGCCAACTGGCCGTGACCCTGTGGATCGCCGCCAACCGCCTGTTCGGCCAAACTGGCATGGGCAATCTGGAATCGCACTACCGCGCCGTCTACGACCCGAACGCTCCGGGTTACAAGCAGATGCTGGCGGGGCTGGATCGGATCAAGACATATGCCGACGCGCATCACATCCGCGTCTATCTGGCCATCACGCCGGATGTGCACCAGCTGACCAACTACCCGTTCCTCTATATTCACGAGCGGATGGCGCAGGTGGCGGCGGAACGCGGTTTCACCTTCATCGACCTCTACCCGCCCTTCGAACACGAGAAGCCCGAGAATATCTGGGCCATGCCGGGCGATCCGCACCCCAACGCGCACGGCCACCATTTGATGGCCGACACGCTTTACCCGGCCCTGAAGGGTCCGTGACCCGAAGCGACAGCCGCTTCGTCCCATAAACCGCCGTGCTGTTCAGCTCACCCGTCTATTTCGGCTTCTTCGCCATCTACCTGCTGGTCCACTTCCTGGTCCCGCAGCGGTTCCGGCTGCCTGTCGTCATCGTCGGCGGCACGATCTTCTACAGCTACTGGGAGCCGATCTACACGCCGGTGCCGCATCTTCTGATGCTGATGGCCTATGGCGGCGCATTGTGGATGGACCGGGCGCAAGACGATGCCGGACGCAAGCGGCGCATGATCGCGACCGTCGTCGCATTGCTCCTGCCTCTCGTCTTCTTCAAGTACACGGACTTCCTCTACCGCCTCGCGATCGGCGAAACCGATACCTCGATCAAGATCCTGAACCTGCCGCTGCCGCTCGGCATCTCTTTCGTCACCTTCACCTTGATCGCGTATGTGGTCGACGTGTTCGCCCGCCGCTTCCGCATCGAGGAGCGGGTGCAGATGCTGGCGGCGTATGTGATCTTCTTCCCGCATCTGATCGCGGGCCCCATCCTGCGTCCGCACGAGCTGATCCCTCAGCTCGACCGTCTTCGAAGCTTCGCCCGCCGCCGCATCCTGCCGGCGCTGGCCATCTTCTCCGTCGGCCTGGTCAAGAAGCTGGTCTTCGCCGACCCGATCTCGCATGCGATTTCACCCATCTTCGCCGATCCCACGGCGCATAGCGGGCTCGAGAACCTGTTCGCGATGTACGGCTTCTCGCTGCAGATCTATTGCGACTTCAGCGGCTATACCGACATGGCAATCGGCTCGGCCCTATTGCTCGGCGTCTATCTGCCCAACAACTTCTCACGGCCTTATCTCGCGCGCTCGATCGTCGATTTCTGGCATCGCTGGCATATCACCCTGTCCCACTGGCTGCGCGATTACCTTTACATCCCGCTGGGCGGCAACCGGCACGGCTTCCCGCGCCAGATCGGCGCCATCCTGGTGACCATGGTGCTGGGCGGGCTGTGGCACGGCGCCAACTGGACGTTCGTGGTTTGGGGCGCGCTGCACGGCGCGGGCGTGGCCGTGGGCCATGCGATCCGCCGCGTCATGCCGGGTTTCCGTTTGCCGGGCTGGCTTGGGCTGCTGCTCACCTTTCACTTCGTCACCCTGGCTTGGGTCTTCTTCCGCTCGCCCGACTTCGCCACCGCGACCAAGGTGCTGGCCGCGCCCTTCGTGCAGAACTGGGGCGACATCAACAGCTTCGCGGCTGCCCAGGCCTATCCGCTGTTCCTGTTCGCCGCCTTCATCGCCCTGTGCCGCTATGACGACAACCGCCTGGTGAAAGCGGCGGCGCGGCGCTTGCCCAAGCCGGTGGTCTGGCCGGCCATCGCCGCCATGTGGGCGCTGGCCATCACGATCAGCACCGGTTCCTCCGCCGCCTTCATCTATTTCGAGTTCTGAGTCCCGCATGAGTGACAATCGGCCCGAACTGGAGAACAACCGCTTCGAAGCCATGTTTCAGAACTGGCGGTCGAAGCGGAAGCCGCGCAATTGGCGGCGCACGATCCTGCGCTGGTTGGCGATTTTCCTCGTGGCGGAGATCGTCAGCCTGGGCATCGTCTTCATCTGGTACGGCACGCGCGGCGTTCAGTCGAACCAGTTCCTCGATAAGTTCCTGCTGACCCGTTACACGCTCTCACCGATCCTGTTCGACAATCCCGCGCGCAAGGTGCCGGGTATCGACTATATCGGCACCAAGGATGCGCTGTGGGCCTCGGCCCACTGGCATATCGCCGATCCGATCCTGGGTTGGCGCTTGCGGCCCAACACCTCGATGCTGAAACAGCCGAACGAGGTATGGGACCTGGTCGGCTGGCGCATGACCAATAAGCAGGGCTTCGCCGCGGCGGGCTCGCTCGAGTATTTCTACGAGAAGCCCAAGCCCGCGAATGTCTATCGCGTCATCGTCACGGGTGGTTCGACGGTCGAGGGCGACGGCGCCGAGACGCCGCTCGACAATCTGCCTTCGAAGCTGTTCTACGCGCTCGACGCGCGCCTCAAGGGCGCATTGCCCGCGGGCCGCGACAAACTGGAGGTGATCAACGCGGGCGTGGGCGCCTATGGCTCGGCCCAGGAATACCTCTACCTGATTACCGATTTGCTAGCGTACGAGCCGGACCTCATCATTTCCTACGGCGGTGCCGTGGATTTCCGCCGCGCGAAACAGATCTACGACCAGCAAGGGCGGGTATTCGCATCCTTTCGCCTGGACAAGCACCGCGATTACCAGGAGCGGTTGAACGGCAGCTATACAGTGCTGGGCTCGCTGTCCGATTTCGTCGGCAGCCTGTTCAGCCAGGTGCGCTACTTCGTCGATGAGCTGGCCATCAGCTATGTGATCGAGAAGGGGACGGAAAAAGCGGGCAACCTGATCCGCCGGTTGACCGGGCGCGAAACCAAGATTGGTGAGGCTTCGGTGGCCGAAGACCCCAAGGACAATTCCTATATCGATGCGGCGGTTGAAACCTATCGTACCGGCGCCCGACTAATGGCGGCCACGGCGGAAGAGTTCCGCATTCCCGTTCTCTTCGTCATGCCACCTTTGATGGCTTCGCCGGACAAGCCTTTGGCGCCCGGTACCGAAGCGCGCATGTACAGGAGCATGAGCCGACGCGAGATCGACGCCCGCCTGACCTATTTCGCAAAGGCCGGCGCCATGCTCGATACGCTCGGCAAGAAGTATCCCGATCATAAGATGGCGTGCTTCGCGGATTTGACCGGCGCCTTTACCGGCGTGACGGAGCGGGTTTACGAGGACACCTCGCATCTGCTCGGCCGCGGCAATGCGATCATGGCCGACAAGATTGTGGCGTCGTTGGAACGCTGCGGCATGCTGGCCAAACCCTGAAACGGTTGATCGGTGCAATCGAAGCTGGCGCTGTTCCGTGCGGACGCCTCGGCCGCGACAGGCAGCGGCCATGTGCGGCGCTGCCTGTCCGTTGCCGCCGCTCTCAAGCGCGACGGCTGGACCTGCCGTTTCGCGGTTGGTGAGGAAAGCCTGACGGTGGTTCCGGAACTGATCGCGGGCAGCTTTGAAGCGCGGGCCTTGAAGCCTTCTGCCCTGCGCGATGCGGACGAGTTGCGCCGCTCCGCGCCAGACGGCTGCGATCTTCTGATCGTGGATCACTATGGCCTGGATCGCGCCTATGAATCGGCGTCGCGCAAGTTCGCGCGCCGCATCCTGGTGATCGACGACCTGGCCGACCGGGATCACGACTGCGACGCGCTGGTGGACGCGACCGCGGGCCGGAATGCGGATGACTACGCCGCCCATGTGCCCGCGCACGCGGACCTTCTGCTCGGACCGGCCTATGCACCCCTGCGGCCTGAATTTGCCATCGCACGCGCGCGGCGCGCGACTCATCCGCGCGACCATCGCAGGATGCTGATCAATTTCGGCGGCACCGACCCGGACGATGCGACGGGGTCGGTGCTTGCCGCGCTTGCGCATATGCGCCTGCCCGACGACCTCCATATCGACGTGGTCCTGGGCCATGGCGCGCGCCATGTCGCCCAAGTGACCGCGCGTATCTCCGCCATGTCCGACCGGTTTCAGCTCCATCTGGACGCACCGGACATGGTCTCGCTTCTGGCCGCGTCCGACATCGCCATCGGTGCGGGCGGCGTAAGCGCGCTAGAGCGCTGCTGCCTCGGCCTGCCTTCGATCCTGATCGTCATCGCGGACAATCAGCGCCTGGTCGCCAACTCCTTAGCCGAGGCCGGAGCGGCGCGGCTCGCGCGCGACGGCGAGGACGCCGCCCGGCAGGCGATTGCGCTTCTTGAAGATCGTCCCGCGCAGCGAACCATGGCCGCCGTTGCCGCATCTCTTTGCGACGGACGCGGCGCGGCGCGCATCGCCGCCTGGATCGATCCGGAGCGTGCCAAGGACGGAGCGCCCGTGCGGCTGCGTCCCGTGATGCCGGACGACGAAGCCGTGACGTTCGCCTGGCAAATGCAGTCGGAAACCCGCCGCTTCGCGCGGGAGACCCGCGTGCCGACGCCGGAGGAGCATCGCGCGTGGTTTGCCGCGCGGCGCATTCACCCCGATTGCCTCTACAACATCGTCCTTCATGGCGATGAACCGGCCGGCACCGTGCGTCTCGACCGCCGCGACGGCGGCTGGGAAGTGTCGATCGGTATCGATGCGGCACGGCACGGTATCGGCCTCGGACGTTCCGCCCTCGCCCTTGCGCGGCGCTTGGTACCCGAAGCGCCGCTCTTGGCCGAGATTCATCCCGGCAATGACGCCTCGCGCGCGCTGTTCGCCCGCGCGGGCTATGACAAAGACGGGCCGTGGTACGTGAATAGACCCCATTCGAGGCTGCAGTGATCCAACCGGTTTCCATCGCGGGCCGACCGATCGGGCCCGGCCATCCGCCCTATGTGATCGCGGAGATGTCCGCGAATCATCTGGGCCAGTTCGATCGCGCCTTGGCCATCATCGACGCGGCCAAGGCGGCCGGGGCCGATGCGGTCAAGATGCAGACCTATACGGCCGACACGATCACCATCGACCATGACGGGCCGGAATTCCGCATCAAGGGCGGGCTGTGGGACGGGCGCACGCTGCACGACCTTTACCGCGAGGCGCACACGCCGTGGGACTGGCATCCGCGCCTCTTCGCGCACGCGCGCAAGATCGGCATCACCCTGTTCTCGAGCCCGTTCGATCCCACCGCAATCGAGCTGTTGCAGAGCCTGGGCGCACCGGCCTTCAAGATCGCGTCGTTCGAGATCGTGGATATTCCGCTGATCCAGCGCGCGGCCGCGACCGGCAAACCCCTGGTCATCTCGACCGGCATGGCCGGCATGCCGGAGATCGAGGAGGCCGTCGCCGCCGCGCGCGGCGCGGGCAACGGCGGCATCGTGCTGCTCCACTGCGTCAGCGGCTATCCGACACCGCCCGAGGATAGCAACCTTTTGCGCCTGCGCACGCTGGCCGAGCAATTCGATGTTCTGGTCGGCCTGTCCGATCACACCATGGGAACCGCCTGCGCCGTGGCGGCCGTGGCGCTGGGCGCCGTGGCCATCGAAAAGCATCTGACCCTGCGCCGCGCCGATGGCGGGCCGGACGGCGCCTTCTCGCTCGAGCCCGAGGAAATGCGCACGCTGGTCGACGAGAGCCGCACGGCGTTCGCCGCGCTGGGCACGGGGCGCGACACGCGCGCGCCAAGCGAGAGCGGCAATGCCCTGTTCCGCCGCTCGCTGTATGTCGTACAGGACGTGGCCGCGGGCGAGGCATTCACCAACGAGAATGTGCGCTCCATCCGCCCGGGCCTGGGCTTGGCGCCGAAGCACTTGCCTGACGTGGTGGGCCGGAAGGCCGCCCGCGCGATTTCGCGCGGCACGCCGCTCGCCTGGGATCTGGTGGCGCCCAAGCCGTGACCGCCGTCGCCGTCATCCAGGCGCGCATGACCTCGACACGGCTGCCGGGCAAGATCCTGATGCCTTTGGCCGGCAAGCCGATCCTGACGCGCGTGATCGAGCGCACGCGTGCGATTCAAGGCATCGATAAAATCGTCGTGGCGATTCCCGAAGGCGGCGCGCACGAACCTGTCGCCTCACTGTGCCGCAGCTTGGACATTCCGGTGACGCGCGGCTCCGAGCAGGACGTGCTGAGGCGCACGGTGATGGCAGCGGAAGCCCATGGCGCCGAGATCGTGATGCGCTTGACTTCCGACTGCCCGTTCCTCGATCCCGGCGTCAGCGCCGCGATCCTGGCCGCGTTCCGCGCGAGCAAGGCGGCGTATGCGTCGAACGCCATGGAGTCCGGCTATCCCTTGGGCTTCGACACGCAAGTGACCGGCATGAAGGCGCTGCGCGAAGCCGACGCGGAAGCCGCCGATCCTTACGAGCGCGAACATGTCACGCCCTTCCTGTGGCGGCGGCCCGAGCGCTATCCCGCACTTTATCTCGATCATCATCCGAACCTGCGCCATTGGCGCCTTGTGGTGGACACGCAGGACGATTACGCCATGGCCTGCCGCGTCTATGACGCGCTGGCGCCGCGCGACCCCGTGTTCGGCCTGCAAGCGCTGCGTAGCCTCTTCGCCGCGCAGCCCGAGCTGCTGGCCACGAACGCACAGGTCCGGCAAACGCCTTATGAGGGCCTGCCCCGTGCGTGAGAGCGCGGCCCGGGCGACCGCGCCGACGCGCGCGGTGCCGTTCGACATTGCGGCCATCGCAACGATGCCGGGGTGGCGGGCGGAGCTGGCCTGGCCGTTGGCCATGGCGCCCCTGCAAGCTGCAGTTGCCGCCCGCCAGCGCGCAATGCTGGAAGCGATCGGTGCCTTGCCGCATGGAGATGACCGCCGCACGGCACTTCTGGCCGCTGGCCGTTGTGTCAGTTCGGCTAGCGCGCTGATCGAAGCCGCCCTCCTGGTGCAGGCCGAGCGCGCGACAGGGCTTCACATCGCGGGCGGGCCGCCCGAATTGGATTGGCTGCGCGGAAACAGCGACACGCCGCCATCGACGCCACAACGGCTCGGGCAACCCGGTGGCGCGTCGAACGCCATGTTCTTCCGGCGCCTTGCGCGGACTGCGAGTTGGACGCCCTGGTGGCGCGTGCCTGCCGCGATGCTGGCGCCGAGCGCCACGGCTGTCACCCACAACGCCATGCTGCGCGAAGCCGCGGTTCAGAACGAACACCGCGTGACGTTCCTTCACGGCGATTCGCTGCTCCAGGCATGGACCAAGAACGCACCTGCCGTGGATGTACCCACAGGTCTTATTGAGGCTCTCACCAACGCGTTGTGCGAAGAGCCCAGCCTGACCGGCCCGATGCGTGGGCGCCTCGCGGCCCTGGTCCGGCCTAAGCTCGATCAGTATCTGACCCAAGCAGCGCGCGACCTGGCTGCGCTGGGCCGCGTGCGGTCGATCCCCAAACGCCTGTGGTCGGGCAGCGGCGGGAATTACCCGGCGCGCGCGCTGGGTCTGGAAGTCATGCGGCGCGGCGGCGAAGTGGTGCGCTTCGACCATGGCGGCTCGACCGGGATGATCGATACGCCCGACCCTCTGACGCTTCGCGAGACGTCGGTCAGCACCCGCTTCGTAGTCCCGACCGAAGCTGTCGCGGCGCTTTGCCGCGCGCAAGATGCCGCACATCCTATTTCCGGCATGCCTCTGCCGGAAATAGGCCATGGCGCGGGCGAACCTCATTTGCGCAGTGCCGTGCGCCTTGCTCCACGGCCTCGCGGCGCGCGCACCAAGGTGGTCTACGCCACAGGTGCGCTTTACGGATTCCGGCAGCTGATCCCTCCCGTTCTGCGTGATCCCGTCTATTTGGACTGGCAGCTACGCATGGCGGAAACGCTGGCCACGCTGCCGGTCGATGTCCTTCTGAAGCCGCATCCGGAGGGCATCTTCCGCGGTCGCCGCCATCCTCTTGCAGATGCCGGCCCCACCACGGCAGAGCGCTTCGAAACGGTGATGGCGGAATCCGACGTCTTCATTTTCGATTTCGCCCTGAGCACGGCCTTCTGGACCGCTCTATGCTCCGACCGGCCCGTCGTATTCATCGATCTCGGTTTGGCGCCGTTCTCTCCAACGGTCCGCGCGGCACTGAACCAGCGCTGCCGCGTCGTGACCGCGCTTTGGGGTTCGGACAACATGCCGCGCATCACGCGCGATGCGCTGGGCGGCGCCATCGACGAAGCGGCGCGCATGCAGCCGGATCCCGGGCCATTCCGGCGTCTTCTCGCAGGGCCATGATGCAGTGACCCGCTACATCTTCACTGCGACCGCCGGACGAAGCGGACAGAGCTATCTGTCCGACCTGCTGCGCCGGCATATTCCGGGCGCCCTGGTTCTGTTCGAGGAGCCGCAGGTGCGTCCGATCCTTCCGCGACCGCTGGACTCCTACGAGCGGCGCTTCCGCAGGCGCTTCGTCGAAACCCACGAATTGCTCGGCCGCGGCAAGGTTCTGGACGCATTCGTCGCCGGGGACGACGCGGCTCTCGATCATATGGCGGCTAAGCGGCTTGCTTGGATCGAACGGCGAATCGCCGCGGCCCGAGCGGACACCTATATCGATGTCAGCAAATACTTCATCCGCGGCCTGCACCGACCCATCACACGGGCGCTGCCCGGCGCAACGCTGATCCGGCTCGTGCGCGACCCGATCCGTAACATGCGAAGCTTCCTCAATCGCGGAAAGAACATCTACCTCGACAACAACCGTCCGGATTCCAACGCGAATCAATTACGGCTGGATCCAGCCATGCTGTCTCCGGGCGAGCTGTATTTGTGGGCCTGGTGCGAGGTCTATCTACGCGCCCAGTCGTTGGCCGACGAAGGATGCATTTCGAACCTCGTCGAGATCCGGACGGAAGAATTGACCGACCTTTCGATCATGGCGCGTCACCTCGATGCGCTTGGCCTCGCCCACACACCCCTCAGCGGCGGTGGGTCGATGAACGACAACGTTGCGCAAGGCTTTGGCGCGACTCTGGTCGCCGCCGACGACGTCTCGACATTCGAACGTTTTCTCGACCGTCTGCCAGCTCATGCGCGGCAACGTATCGGCTATTTCCGCGGCTACGAACCCCGCCGCATCCATCATCCTGTTCCCCTGTCACACGCGGCGCACGCATGAAACTTCCGATCGAACTGAAGATGATGGTTCCCGGTTACCGGGCGCGCTGGCGTCGTAGCTACGCGTGTATGCTGGCCGAGATCGCCAAGCTCGCCCCCCTCCTGCGGTATGGCCAGGATGGTAACGTGCCGTGGATCGAATTGCGGGATGGGCCGCGCTTTCACGGCTTTGCCACGGAGAAAGCCAACCGTGAGGTTTTCCGGTTGTTACGCGGCGACCTGCCTGCCGGTATTCCGGAAACCCATTTCCGCCTCGTGAAGGATTGCCTTAACCGGTACCTCTTTCCGCATATGAGGCCTGACCTGAAGCCCCCCGGCTATCCGGTGGACGCGATGTTTGGCTTCCACGGACAGCATAAGGATGCGATCGCGGATCAGCCCGAAGCCGTACGCGCGGTTCTCGCCGATGCGTTCCGTCCGAAGTCCGACGAAGTCTTTGTCGATTGCGGCGCGTTCCTCGGTTTCGGCGAACTGCGCATTGCTCCCAAAATCGGCAGCGGCCATATCTATGCGATCGAAGCCAGCAAAGCGTGCCACGCGCTACTTCAACGCAACATGACCTATAACAAGATCCCCAACGTGACGGCTCTGCACCGTGCCGCGTGGAAAGAGGCGACCGAACTGGAACTCGAGACCAGCGTTGCCCAGGGCAATACCCTGATCGAGGAAGTCCACAAAGGCACGGCGAAGGAACGGGTGCGCACCGTCAGCGTCGACGGGTTAATCGACGAGTTCAGACTGACTCGCCTCGATATGTTGAGCCTCACATTGAACGGTGCCGAAGTGGAAGCCATCGAAGGCGCCGCACGGGCATTGCGCGATTTGCGGCCGCGTATCCGGCTGGCCGGGTGGTATTCACGTGGCGGCACCAAGATCTGGCAGCTCACGAAGGCGCAGCTCGAGCCCTATGGCTATCGCGTCTTTGTCGGCCCGCGCGGGAATGTCATGGCCTTGCCTCAGGAGCGCGTAGCCCACCTGTCATGATCGGGCTTTACGGGCTTCATCGCGCCGACCGGACCGCGCCGGCGGATCCGGCGCCGCTGGCGGCGACCGTGCCGCCGCGGTATGCACGCCACGGCGCCACCGACGTGGGCGCGGCACTTGGCTGCGCGGCCCACGGCCATGATCGCGGTGTGGGCGTCGTGGCGGAGGGCGATTGGATCGCTGCCGCCATTGGCGAAATCTTCAATCCGGAGGACGTGTTAGGCGGGAAGGACGCGATCCTCCCCTCCCTTGCAGGCCTGGTCTTGCGTCTGGCGCGCGAGAATCGGCTGGACCGGCTGGCACGGGCAAACGGACTGTTCGCCCTGGCCCTCTACCAACGGACCACACACCGGCTGATCCTGATTACGGATCGCCATGCCAGCTTCCCCATTCACCTTTGGCGTCACGGAGGCGAGACGGTCTTCGCCGGACAGATCTTCACGCTGCTGGGCGATCGGCGCATTCCGCGGAAGGCGAACCCTTCAGCCCTTGCGCAGCTTTTCACCACGCAGCGCACCTTCGGCCGTACCACCTCGGTTGCGGGCGTTGAGTCCGTGCCGGCCGGCACCATCGTCGAAATCGACGGTTCCGGCATGCGCGAACGTCCGTACCGCCCGCTGATCTGGCGCAAGCCGGATTTCAGCGAGCGCGAGGGCACGGATCTGCTGGCTGACGCGCTGCGAAACGCCGCCCGGCGGCAAGCCGCGGGAGGGCTGCTTCTGTCGGGCGGTATCGACAGCCGGCTGGTTCTGGCCGCCGCACCGCGCGGTTCGATGACATGCTGGACCACGGCCAGCTATGCCGACAATCCGGAGCTGGCGATCGCGCGCGACATTGCGGCCCTTTGCGGTGCCCAGCATCACACGTTGATCGCCGCGCCGCCCGACACATTGCCGATTCTGGAACAGACGGTGATCGACTCGAACGGTCTTTATCCGGCCTCGACAGCGATGTCGGTTTTCCTTCCGCGCGTGGGCGAAGCCTGCGACATCATCCACACCGGTCATGGCCTCGACTTCACTCTGCGCGGCTACTATTTGCCGGCACGGTTTGCCGAGATTGGCGGATCGCGCACGCGCCTGCCGGCATTGCGCCCCATTCCCGCCCGGCCGACCGGCGCCGATATCTTGGCCGGGTTGCGGCAAGGGCCGCCGCAGGCCACGGTCCGGCGCATCGCCGCCGCCGGTTGGCGCGATTCTTGGTGGAAGAGCCAGGCACAAGCCTTGCACGAAACTCTGGCGCCCTGGCTCGAGTCCGACGAGCCTTACAACGCGTGGGACGCCTTCATCTTGCACGCACTCTCCAAGCATTATGCCTTTACCGGCATGATGGCGACGCGCGCGGTGGGCAACCTGCGCATGCTGGCCTTCGATGACGAAGTCTTCGACGTCTATATGCGCATGCCGCCGGCATGGCGTTGCAGCGGCCGCATGGTGAAGCGCGCCTTGCGCCGTCTGTCGCCGGATGCGGCGCAAATGGCCAACGCCAACACACATTTCGCCGCCGACATGGATCCTTGGCTGGAAACCGGTGCTCTGCTCGCACGCGGCGCATTCCGCCGTCTCGGCATAGCGCGGCGGCTGCATGCGCCGACGACCATTCATTCGACCGGCTCCTGGCACGACGTGACCGGTCTCTTCCGCGACGAGCCGGCGCACAGAGCGCGCTTTAAGGAGATTCGCGGCCGCCTTGATGCCCTTACCTTCGGCGTGCTCGATGCAAGCGCACTGGCAATGTGCATCGACGAGCACCTGGATGGACGCGCCAAGCACACAAAGCTGCTGCGTCAGCTTCTGACCCATGATGCATGGGTGCGCAGCTTCGGTATCGTAGGCACGGGATGAGTACCTTTCGGCTCCCCTATCGTCTGAGCCTCGCGCCCGCGTTGGAGCGGTTCCGGCCTGAGATCGAGCATGCCTGTTCGTTCTTGGATCGTTGCCACTCGCTTGTGCGGGCGAACGAAGCCAGTCGAATTTTGCATTATGGGCCCGATGCTCCGGCCGGTGCGATCACTGTTCCCGCCGTTCTCTTCCCCGGTGGCGTCCGTTTAGACGATGACGGCGTTCATCTGGACCGCGTGGCCTTCGCAGCGCTCGAAGATGGCAAAGGACACGCGCCGCTTTTACCACCGAGCGATCCGCCAAGCCGTAGGCAGCCGGGCAGCCTCGCCTATGACGCACTTGGACTCATTTTCTTCATGGTGTCTCGGTTAGAGGAGCGTGATGCGCCCGCGCTCGACCGTTATGGACGCTTTCCCTACGCGGCCTCGCTGGCGGCGCGGAAGTTCGGTGCGGCCCCGCCTCTGGCCGACGAAGCGGCATCCGATCTAGCCGCTGTTCTGTTAGATCAGGACCAGCCACCGAGCACATCGCGTTACGAACTCCTGCTTACCCACGATGTGGACATGCTGAAGGGCTACCACCGGCCATGGGAGCCGATGCGCAACGCCGTCGGTGATGTCGTGAAGCGTTTCGACCCTATGCGCGCCACCCGGCGACTCGCGGACAGTTATCTGTCGGACGAACCATGGGGAAGCGCCCGCGACATCATGGGTAAGTCGGAAAGACACGGCGCGCTGAGCCGCTTCTACTTCATGGGGCCCAGCGAGAACTCCATGGACAGCCCCTATGTCCTTCGTCTACCGCGCTTGCTGCGGCAACTTACGGATGAAATCGCATCGCGCGGACATATCGTCGGTTATCACCCCTGCTTCGCCACCGCGAAAGACATGGGTGAATGGCGGCGGCAGCGCGACGGGCTCGAGGCCGTTCTCGGCCGTCCGGTGCGTGAAGGCCGCCAGCATGTCTTGCGCTACAGCGCGGATGTTACGCCGGATATCTGGAGCGATGCCGGCATGACGCTGGACCTCACCCTCGGCTGGCCGGAGGTCACGGGCTTCCGGTCGGGCACGTGCCGGCGGTACGCCTCCTATAGCCTGCGCCGGCGCAAAACCTTGCCGTTGGAACAGATCTCGACGTCGATCATGGATTTCGGGCTGTTTGGCGGAAAGTACCGAAATCTGAGCGTGGACGCCGCCCTGGCCGACTGTCGTGGCGCCGTTGATGCCTGCCGCAAATTCGGCGGCTCGCTCGTCGTTCTTTTCCACACCGGCCAGCGCCGGCCGCCGGTCACAACGTTCTACGAACGGCTGCTGGCGAGCGTCGCGTGAGCCAAACCGATCACAACGAATTCTCGACCGAGGGTTACATCGCCCTGGTGCGCGCGCTTCTCAGCCGCGGCTATCGCGTCCACAGTTTCGCGGACGCGGAACCTAGTGCGCGTCATCTGATCCTGCGGCACGACATCGATATGTCGCTGGAAGCGGCGGTCCCCATCGCCGAGGCGGAAGCGGCGCTGGGCGTATCGGCGGTGTATTTCGTGCTGGTGCGCAGCGAGCTTTATAACCCCTTCGCGCCGGCTGGCGCGGCGGCGCTGGCCCGGATCGGAGCGCTCGGCCATGAAATCGGCCTTCATTTCGATGCGGCGCTGTATACCGAAGCGACCCTCGAGGAAGCCGTGGTGCGGGAATGCGCCATGCTGGAGATTTTCGTCGACCGTCCCATCAAGACAATCAGCTTTCATCGGCCGCATTCCGTCCTTCTTGGCCGCGAAGGTCTGTTGGCTGGGCGGCGCCACGCCTATGAGCCGCGCTTCTTCCGCGACATGGGGTACAGTTCGGATTCGCGCGGCGGTTGGCGTCATGGCCATCCCTTGACGCACGAAGCCGTGTCCGCCGGCCGGGCGCTGCAGCTTCTGACCCATCCGATCTGGTGGCAGGATCCGCCCGCCTCGCCGGTCACGCGATTGGACAATCTGCTCGATACGCGCATGCATGCGCTGGATCGCGCGCTGGCCGCGCATTGCGACATTCATGTGCCCGGTCGTAAAAGGAATACACCATGAGTGTCCGTGTCGGCGTCGTCGGTCTTGGCCATTGGGGGCCTAATCTCGCCCGGAATTTTGCCGCTCATGGCGCGCTGGCCGCGCTGGCCGATTCGCGCCCCGAAGTCCTGGCCCACTTCGGCGCGCAGTATCCCGGCGTAAAGACCTTTCCCGATCTCGAATCGATGATGACAGCCCGGGTGTTGGATGCCGTCGCCATCGCCACGCCGGCCGCAACCCACGGGGCCCTGGCGGCGAAAGCGCTGGACGCAGGGCTGCATGTCTTCGTGGAAAAGCCGTTGTGCTTGGACCTCGATGAGGCGCGCACGCTTGGCGCCACCGCGAAAAGCGCCGGGCTGACGCTCATGGTCGGCCATCTTCTTCTCTACCACCCGGCGTTCATAGCGCTGCGGTCGCTGGTCGAGTCCGGGCGGCTGGGGCAGTTGCGCTATATCTATTCCAACCGGCTGAGCCTGGGGAAAATCCGGCGCGAGGAGAACGCGCTATGGTCCTTTGCCCCCCATGACGTCTCCATGATCCTGGCGCTGGCCGGTACGTTGCCGCGCCGTGTCGTGACCACCGGCGGAAGCTATCTTCTGACCGGCGTGGCGGATACGACCCTGTCGCACCTGACATTCCCCGGCGGGATGCAGGCCCATATCTTCGTCTCGTGGCTGCATCCCTATAAGGATCACCGCCTTGTGGTGGTGGGAAGCGAAGGCATGGCGACGTTCCACGATAGCGAGCCCGAAGGCCGCAAGCTGATGCTCTATCCTCATGCCGTGGGGTGGGAAGGAGAATTGCCGACGGTGACGAAAGCCGCGGCCGAGCCCGTTCCCTATGAGGCCGGAGAACCTCTTTCTTTGGAATGCCGGCATTTTCTGGACTGCGTTGCCCAGCGGCGTACGCCTCGCTCCGACGCCGACGAAAGCCTGCGGGTCCTCAGCGTTCTGGATGCCTGCCAGCATTCTCTCGCCTCGGGCGAGCCCGTTCCCCTGGAGCCCCGGCCATGAGCACGCCCTTCATCCATCCGACGGCCATGGTCGACGACGGCGCCGTCATCGGCGCGGGAAGCAAGATCTGGCATTTCTCCCACATCTTGTCCGGCACCCGCATGGGTGCAGGATGCGTTGTCGGACAGAACGTGATGATCGGGCCGAACGTCATGGTCGGTAACGGCGTCAAGATTCAGAATAACGTCTCTATCTACGCCGGTGTCACAATCGAGGACGAGGTGTTCTGCGGTCCAAGCTGCGTCTTCACCAACGTGCTGACGCCCCGCGCCTTCGTGGAGCGCAAGCAGGAGTTCGCACCGACCCTGGTCAAGCGCGGCGCCTCCATCGGCGCCAATGCGACGATCGTTTGCGGTGTCACCATCGGCCGCTACGCCATGATCGGCGCGGGTGCCGTGGTGACGAAGGATGTAAAGGACCACGCGCTTGTGGTCGGCAACCCGGCGCGCCCGCGCGGCTGGGTCAGCCGCACCGGCGAGGTGCTGGGCCGAGACCTGACCTGCCCGCGCACGGGCGAACGTTACAGAGAGGCCGAAACCGGCCTCGTGATCGCGAGCCAATCATGAACACACCCAAGATCGATTTCGCCGGGCTCAAGGCCCAATACGCCCGGATCAAGCCCGAGGTGGCGCGGCGCATACAGACCGTGCTGGACCACGGCCAGTTTATCCTGGGGCCCGAAGTGGCCGAGATGGAAGCGGCCCTGGCCAAGCGCGCGGGCGCCAAGCATTGCGTCGGCGTCTCGAGCGGCACCGATGCGCTGATCATGGCGCTGATGGCCGAGGGCATCGGCACGGGCGATGCGGTGTTCGTGCCATCCTTCACCTTCACCGCCTCCGCGGAGGTTGCGCTTCTGTTGGGCGCCACGCCGGTTTTCGTCGAAGTGGATCCGCGCACTTTCAATATCGACACGGCCGATCTGGACCGGCGCGTGGGCGAGGTGATCCGCGAGGGCAAGCTTTTGCCGCGCGCGGTGATCGCGGTCGACCTGTTCGGGCAGCCCGCCGATTACGGCACGCTGGAAAACCTGTGCCGCCGGCATGCGTTGTTCCTGATCGCCGATGCGGCGCAAAGCTATGGCGCGAAGCTTGGCAACCGCGCGGTCGGCGCGCTGGCGCCGGCGACCGCGGCCAGCTTCTTCCCCGCCAAGCCGCTCGGCGCCTATGGCGACGGCGGCGCCTTGCTGACCGACGATGACGAGCGCGCCGCGCATTACAAATCGATCCGCGCCCACGGCAAGGGCAGCGACAAGTACGACATCGTGCGCCTCGGGCTGAACGCGCGGCTGGACACGCTGCAGGCCGCGATCCTGATGGCCAAGCTGACAATCTTCGACGACGAGCTGGCCGCGCGCGAGAAGCTGGCTCGCTTCTACGACTCCCGGCTCAAGGACGTGGTTGAAATCCCGCGCCGGGTGCCGGATTCCATGAGCGCCTGGGCGCAATACTGCATCCTGGTGAATAACCGCGACGAAGTGGCCAAGCGCCTGAAGGAAGCGGGCGTGCCGACGGCGGTCTACTACCCCCTGCCCATGCATCTGCAGACGGCTTATGCCCGCTTCGGCCAGGGACCGGGTTCGCTTCCCGTCAGCGAACAGCTCAGCCAGCGCATCCTGGCCCTGCCCATGAATCCATACCTCGATGCCGAAGGCGCCGAGCATGTTTGCGCCGCGGTGCGTCGCGCAGTCCAGTGAGTCCTACCGCTCGCGAAGAAGGTGAAATCCGGACTCTTCGGCGCCTCGATATCGAGGCTTTTTCGGATGCTTTTGTCGCCATAGCGGCCGATCAGCCCGGGGAGTACTGGACGAAGACGCATTTCATGCACGACCTGCCCGCGAAATGGTCGCTCTCCTTCGCGGTCTGGTCAGGCGGCCAGCCGATCGCCTATGCGATCCTTTCAGCCAAGGACGCTGGGCACGCCCATCTGCACCATTTTATGGTGAGCCCGGCGCATCGGGGTTCCGGCCTCGGCGCACGCATGGTTGCGGAAATGGAACGGCGCGTCGTGCAGGACGGATTTTCACGCCTGACGTTGAAGGCCGCCCTCGCCAACCCGCGCAGCCTGGATTTCTACCGCCGGCTCGGCTACCGCCGCCTTTCGGATGAAGGCGATTACGCGCATCTCGAAAAGCGCTTTGCGTCATAACAACGTCGAAAAAAAGCCGTAACCGATGATCGTCGCCATCCACCAGCCCAACTATTTGCCCTGGCTCGGCTATTTCCACAAAATTTCCGCTGTCGATACGTTCGTCTTCTTCGACAACGTGCAAATGCCGATCGGCAAGAGCTTCGTCTCGCGCAACCGGATCAAGACGCCCCAGGGCGAGCAGTGGCTCACCGTGCCGACGCATCGGGACAGCAATGGCCGCCCGATTGCCGAGACGGCCATCCAGCCCGGCAACTGGCCACGCAAACATCTGATGACGATTAGAACCGCCTATGCCGGATCGCCGTGGCTTGAGCCGGTCCTGGACGGGCTGCAGCGGGAATTCGGCGCGGGCGAAGGCACCATCGCCGATCTCAACATCCGCCTGGTGCGCATGTGCGCGGCGTTCATCGGACTGACCGCCGTCAAGTTCCTCCGCGCGACGGAAATGGGCCTCGAGACGACCGGGGCCGAGAGTGTCTACGAAATTCTCGACCGCACCGGGACCAAGACGTACGTGACGGGCGCGGGCGCCGGAACCCAACGCACGATCGACGAAGATGTGCTGGCGAGCCGGGGCATCGAAGTGCGGTATCTGCCGGGCTCTTACCCGCAGTACCCGCAGCGCCGGGGCGCATTCATCGAGAACCTGTCGATCGTGGACGCGATGTTGAATTGCGGGCCCGAGGGCACGCGGGCGTTGATCGGCGCGACACCTCTCTCCGATTGATGCCGGAGATTCGTCCTCTGCGCGTTCTCTGCCTCGACATCGAAGGCGGGTATGGCGGCTCTTCGCGCAGCCTCTACGAATCGATCCGCCATCTGGATGGGACGAAGGCCACAGCCGAAGTCTGGTGCCGCCGCGAAGGACCCATTCAACAACGGTATCAAGCGATCGGCGTCGCATCGCGGGTCATGCCGGCGATGCCGCGATTCAGCGCCCTTCCACGTCTGTCGAGAAACATCTATGCCGCGGCCCGTGCCGCGCTGGAGTTTCGCCGCGCACGCGCATTCCTCGAAGATCTCCAACGCGAGGCGGCACGATTTGACGTCATTCACTTCAACCACGAAGCCTTGTTCCCGACCGCCCGTTGGTTGCGATCTCGCACCAACCGGCCTTTGACCATGCATATCCGCACCAATTTGCTTGAATCCCCATTCTCGCGGTTCCAGATCCGAAGCATCTCGGAGACGATGGATCACCTGGTCTTCATCACCGAGAACGAGGCTGAGACGTTCCGGCGCCTGGGTGGGCGGCCACGCGCCGCCAGCGTGATCTACAACATCGTCGATGTTCCCGCGGCATCGCCAAAACCCCACCCCGCCGTTCCCACTGACCGATGTTTCAAGATCGCCTGCCTTAGCAACTACTCCTATGCGCGCGGCCTCGATCGCCTGGTCGACGTCGCCGAGATAGTGGCCCAGCGTGGCCGCCGCGTTTTGTTTGTGATGGCAGGTCAGATGACCCTAACGGGGTCTATGCCGGGACTCCTGGGCGAGTTGGGCCGACGGGGCGGCAATCTGTCGGATTTCGTCGCCGCACGCGGCCGATCGGACATGTTCCAGTTCCTGGGCCACGTGCCGGAGCCCGAATCCGTTCTGGCAGCGTGCGACGCGTTGGCCAAGCCGACCCGGGAGAGCAACCCCTGGGGACGCGACACACTGGAAGCGCTGGCTCTTGGTAAACCCGTGCTGACATGCGGCCGCTACGCCGTCTTTGTCGAAGACGGCATCACGGGCGTTCTACAACCTGAGTTCGACGCGGACCGGCTGGCGGACTCGATCATCCGCCTCGACGACAACCGCGCCTTGGCCAAGCAAATGGGCGAAGCCGGACGGGATCGAGTCCGCACCCTCTGTAACGGCCACGACCGTGCCGAAGATTTGCGCGCGGTCTGGGATGCGAAGCGTATGGCCGCATGACCATGGAAGCGGCACTCGGCCGGCGAACGTTGCTTGCCATTTTCCTGGGCGCGCTTGCCGTGCGCCTGATCAATCTGCTGCTTCTGTCCGGCGATCAGGGAAACTTCTTCCTCGAGGACGCGCACCTCTATTGGCCCGGCGGGGCTTATCTGAGCGCGACGGGACGATTCGACGCGCCGGCCGAACTCAGCGCCGGCAGCGGCGCCCCCGGCAGCGAACGTGTGCCGATCTATCTCTTTTATATTGCCGGCATCCAAATTCTATTTGGCGACGCACCGCTGGCCGCTATCGTCGGCCAGGCGCTGATCGATGCCGGCACCTGCGTCCTGATTTCTCTTTTGGGCGGCATGGTTTCGCGCCGCGTCGGAGTCATTGCCGGTTCTTTGGCTATCATCTGGCCGAACCTGATCGTCAACAGCGCCGCACTTCTGTCCGACACGCTGTTTCTCTCGCTCTTCACCGGCATGCTGCTCGTCGCTGCGTATTATTTGCGCGAGGCCACGCCGCGCCGCGCGGGATGGGCCGGATTTCTGTGCGGTTTATCGATCATGACCCGCACGGTGACGCAGTTCCTGCCGTTTGCACTTATCGTCGCGGCACCGGCCATTGCGCTGTATCAGCGCAAAAGCATGCGCACCGCGCTGTTAGCGACGATTCTCGCTGCCCTGGGGGCGGCGCTACCGGTCGCGCCATGGCTCGGACGAAACGTCATTTTGTTCGGCGCATGGGAGTTGACCACCCAGAAGGGCAGCCATCTGACCAACTGGGTGTTGCCCCTGATCCGCCAAGCCCAAGACGGCACACCGCACGAAACCGCGGCACGGGAGATTGAGGGCCGGTTCTTCGACCAACTGCGCTCCCGCGGGATCGAGCCCCAGACCATGCCGCCTTTCGAGCGCAGCAAGGCCTTTTCTGCCCTTGCGATGGAGGAGCTGTCCGCACAGCCTGCCTCGGCTATCATCAAGGCATGGCTGAAGGGCGCGGCGGTTAACCTGGCGGCGCCCGCCATCACCGTGGACCCCCGCGTACGCCGGGCACGGGAGGGTAGCTTCTATAACGATTCCAGCGCCGGCTTGGTGGCACGCATGCAAGCCTATCTCGCTACCTCGGCGCCGGCGGTGCGGCCATGGATCGCGGGCGCCCTGGCCTTAAGCGCCGTATCCTTGATCCTTCAAGCCTATGGATTCATCCGCTTGGCGCGGCATTTGCCTTGGGCCGCCGTCTTCGCGGCGCTCCTTATAATGTATGTTCTTCTGGTTACCGGACCGATCGTTTCGCCCAAATATCGCCTCCCGGCTGAACCGGTCCTGATCGTTCTGGCCGCCCTGGGCGTAGACGGGGTCTTGCGCCGGCGGTCGCGTTGAGCCTTTCCTTGCTCTTTCCGCGCCAAACTCCTATGGATTTGCCGCCCCGCCGCATCGGCACAACCTCTTGCTTGGCTCTCCTTTCCCGCACGACATGATCGGCATCTCCGAGATCGCCACGTACATCCCGCCTGGGCGCGAGTCGAATCTCGACAAGCTGTCGAAATTCGGTATCACCAAGGATTTCATCGACGAGAAGATCGGCGTCTACAGCGTCTCGCGAAAGGCAGCGAACGAGGACACCTCGGATCTGTGCGTCGCCAGCTTCGCGCGCCTGCGTGAAAAGACGGGCATCGAGCCGGGCGACGTGGATTGCATCGTCGTCTGCACCCAAAACCCGGATGGGAACGGCTTGCCCCATGTCTCGGCGCTGCTCCACGGCAAACTCGGCCTGCCGCGGCGTTGCGCCAGTTTCGACATCTCGCTCGGCTGTTCCGGCTTCGTCTATTCTCTGTCCATTCTGAAGGCGTTCATGGAGGCCAACGGCTTCCGTACGGGCCTCCTGTTCACCGCCGATCCCTATTCGAAGATCGTCGATCCGGACGACAAAAACACCGCCCTGTTGTTCGGCGACGGCGCGGCCGTGACGCTTCTGACGCGCGGTACGGCCAGCCGGCCGCTTCTGACCCCCGTGGCGTTCGATGTCGATTCGCACGGAGCGCAATCCTCGGCGCTGATCAACGCGACTGGCAGACTCCACATGAACGGCCGCCAGGTTTTCACTTATTCAGCCACCGCGGTGCCGGAGTCGATTCGTCGCGTGCTGGATACGGCCGGGCTCGGCACCCAAGCGGTCGACTTCTTCCTGTTCCACCAAGGCAGCAAATATATCGTCGATGCGGTCGCCAAGCGGCTGGAGCTGCCAGCCGACAAGGTCGCGCGTAACATGCACGATCACGGCAATACGGTTTCATCGACGATTCCGATTCTCTTGGAGCCGCTGGTGCACGATGCACGTGCCCAGCGCATTTTGGCGTGTGGTTTTGGTGTCGGCTTGTCCACCGCGACGTGCCTTTTGGAACGGCGCGCCGACGCCTGAGCTCATCGGCGATCACGCCCATCGTCGTTTCCCGCCCGATCAAAACCGTCTTCGTTCTGCCGTCCTTCGCGGGCGGCGGAGCCGAACGGGTTGTGCTCAACCTAGCGGGCGCACTTGATCCGGCCCGGTTCTCATCAGAGATCATCGTGTTGGACGGACGCGGCCCGTTGACTGCGTCCGTGCCGTCTGGAGTTCCGTTCCACGATCTTCAGCGGCCGCGTCTCCGCCAGGCCATGCCGGCGCTGGTTTCGACGCTGCGCCGCTTACGGCCGCACGCGGTGGTTCCAACGCTGGGCTACGTGAACCTGGCGCTCCTAGCGGTGCGTCCATTCCTTCCTCCCACCCGAATCTATCCGCGTGAGGCTAACCTGCCGTCGGTGAGCATCGACGCACTGCCGAGCGCCGCGGTGGGGCGTTTGGCCTATCGGTTTCTCTATCCGCGCGCGGACGGTGTTCTGTGCAATGCGCGCGTTGTGGCCGAGGCGCTGGCGCGCGACTGCGGCGTCCCGCCTGCGCGCATCCATCTGATCGACAATCCCATCAATGTCGCCCGGATCCGAGCCGCTGCCACGCCGACCACGCGCATGGATGGTGCAGGGCTGCGCCTGGTCGCGGCCGGAAGGCTGACCCATCAGAAGGGCTTCGACCGCCTGATCGATC
>CAYZFH010000006.1:0-2674 GCA_964477375.1 uncultured Rhizobiaceae bacterium
TCATCAAGATTTCCAGCAAGCCGGTCAGGGCCGCCATCGAGCAACTCGGCCGCTAAGCGCCGGACACAAACTGCTTAGGACGAAGGCACCGCGCTCGCGATCGCGGCCTTTAGGTCTTTTTGCCGGAACGGCTTGGCCAGGCGCAGCACCGTGGCGTCCATGCCCTCGGGCAGTTCGGCATAGCCGGTCGCCAGAATGACGGGCAGCCCTGGCCGCTCGGCGCGCACCGCCGCGATCAATTGAGCACCAGTCATGCGCGGCATAGCCTGATCGGTGATGATCAAATCCACGGCCTGGCCGCCGCGCAGGAGCTCCAACGCCTCGACCCCGGATACCGCTTCGATGACGGCATGGCCCAGGTCCTGCAGCATTGCGGCGGTGTTCATCAGGACCAGGGCATCGTCGTCGACTGCCAGAACGGCAAGTGGCCGCGTCGCCTCGGGCTCCGGCGGCTCGGGCGCTATCTCTTCGGTCTTGGCGGGCATCTCTGCCACGGGAAGCCATATCTCCGCGGTGGTGCCTTCGCCCAGTTTGCTTTTGAGGACGAAGCGTCCGCCGAACTGAGCCGCCAAGCCGTGCACCATCGGCAAGCCCAGGCCTGTCCCTTTACCCACGCCCTTGGTGGTGAAGAACGGTTCGACGGCGCGCGCCATCGTGACCTCGTCCATGCCTTCGCCGGCGTCGATCACCGACAGGCATACGTAACGGCCGGGTGAAAGAGCATCCGTCTTCTCAACGATCCGGTCTTCCCGCGCTTCGATAGTGATCGGCCCGCCATCGGGCATGGCATCCCGTGCATTCACCGCAAGGTTGAGAAGAGCCATTTCCAATTGATTCGAATCGGCTCGTGCTTGGGGCAGGGTGAGGGGGAACCGTAGCTCGATCGGAACCGAGGGCCCCAGAGCGCGCTTGAGCAGATCGCTCATGCCCTGCACCAGGGCCAGGACGTCCACGGGCCCGGTTTCCAACTCCTGGCGGCGTGCGAAGGCAAGCATGCGCTGGGTCAGTGCCGTGCCCCGCTGCGCGGCCTGCATGGCATTGTCGAGGAACGATCCGATCCTCGGATCGTCCGGAATGCGTTTGCCGACGATTTCCAGACTGCTGATGATCGCCATCAGCAGGTTGTTGAAGTCGTGCGCCACGCCGCCCGTCAGTTGGCCGATGGCATCCATCTTCTGCGACTGGAACAGCGCCTCGCGTGCACGCTCCAATTCGACCTGGGCATTCCTCCGCTCGGTGATGTCCCGCGTGACCTTCGCGAAGCCGATCAGCTCGCCGCCGTCGTTGCGAATCGGGTCGATGATGATATTGGCCCAGAACCGCTCGCCGTCCTTGCGTACGCGCCAGCCTTCCTTCTCGAACCGGCCCTCACGCAACGCCGTCTCAAGCGCCTTGCGGGGAGCATCGGTCGCACGATCCTCTTCGGTATAGAAGCGCGAGAAATGCGAGCCGATGATCTCTTCCGGCCGATAGCCTTTGATGCGCTGCGCGCCCGCGTTCCAGCTCGTGATGCGGCCTTCGGTATCCAGAAGATAGATCGCATAGTCCGTGACGCCCTGGACCAGGAGCCGGAACTGCTCCTCGCTGCGCCGCAAGGTCAGCTCCGCGGCGCGGCGCTCGGTCAAGTCGCGGGTGATCTTGGCGAAACCAATCAGGTTTCCGGCAGGGTCCTTGATCGCATCGACCACGACGTTGGCCCAAAAGCGCGTGCCGTCCTTGCGCACGCGCCAGCCTTCGCCCTCGAACTTGCCTTCACGCGTCGCGGTTTCCAGGGCGCGCTGGGGCAGGCCGCTCTTCCGGTCTTCCTCGGAGTAGAAGCGCGAGAAATGCTGCCCGATGATTTCGGCCGGTTGATATCCCTTGAACCGCTGCGCCCCGGCATTCCAGCTGGAGACGATCCCCTCCGGGGTCAGCATATAGATGGCGTAGTCCGTCACCGCCTCGACCAGGAGGCGATACCGTTCATCCGGGGTCAGTGAATCCTGGAAGGATCCAGTCTCGCGGGACATCGACGTTCCCATGTGGTGCGGACACGCAACGGGAGTTAAACGCACCCGCACGGCAAATGGTTTGGCGGATGGGGTGGGATTCGAACCCACGAAGGGCTTGCACCCTTGCCGGTTTTCAAGACCGGTGCCATCAACCGCTCGGCCACCCATCCGGCGCGGGAGTATTGGCGCGCGACCCACCAACCGCAACGCCGATATTTTTCCCCGAAAGTTTCGCACTTAACAAGTAAGAGGCTGAAATAAGGGGGTAATTTATTGGGCATTGGCCGTGGAACCAACGCTCGGTCCACGAGTTGTTTCGTTCAGACAGCACGAATTGCCCCCAAGGAGTGCTGTTCAAGAAGGCGGCGCATGTCCCCCCGGCAGCGCCGCCTTTTCCTTTTAATCGTCGTGCGGGCGCGCCCGCATCCGCTTCGTCTGGGCGCGCCGGCTTTTGGTTTCACGGTGGCGGGTTTTGGATGCCTTCGTCGGTTTGGTCGCGCGGCGGCGCACCGGCGGCACGGAAGCCCGGCGGATCAGATCGAGCAACCGTTCCAAAGCGTCTGCGCGGTTGCGCACTTGGGTGCGGTGGCTTTGGGCCACGATCACCAGTTCGCCGTCGCGGGTCAGGCGCCGCCCGGCAAGCCGCACTAGCCGCCCACGCACATCCTCGGGAAGCGACGCCG
>CAYZFH010000006.1:2684-13952 GCA_964477375.1 uncultured Rhizobiaceae bacterium
TGACGCGGAGCTTGACGGCGGTCGACACCTTGTTGACGTTCTGCCAGCCCGGCCCCGAAGCATGGACGAACGTCTCGATGATTTCCCTTGGGTCGAGGGCGATGCGGTGGGTGACTTGAATCATGGAGTGGGGATCATGGAACCGGCTTCAGCTGAAAGACGATATCGAATATGGACCTCCGGCGCCCGATGGGCCATATGATGATGCACCGGGGGCGCCGCCGAAGGGATGTTTGGCCGTGCTCCAACCAAAGCGCCTAGCGACGTTACTGGCGTCCGCCGTTTTGATGCTCTGGACATTTTCGGCTGGAGCGCAGACCGCGGTGCCTGCGCCAGGCACGACGAACACTGGGCGCCTGGACGAGCTGGGCTGCCGCCAGGACTATGCATCCGCGAGCTATAAGTGCGAGCGGCCGCCCTTGGCCGGGCGCAGCTTTTCCAGCAAGCAGGACGCCATGAAGCGATTGCAGCAGCTTCGCACGGCGCCGAAACCCGCCGCCAAGCCCAAGGCCGCCGCACCGGCACCGAAAACCGGCCAGCCTGCGGTCGCACGGGAAAGCGCGCCCGCGAATACCGCTGCGGCGCCGCGCGCCGCCACATGGACGCGCGTGGCGAACGGGGAGGGCGCGCAGTACTTCCTCGACACGGCCAATCTCGAGGCCCAGGGGCGCACCGTCACCGCGCGCACGCTGACGCGCTACGAATCGCCCCGCAACAGCAGTGCGTTCGCCGGACTGTACCGATCCACCGTTTCCACCGAGCGTTACGATTGCGCTTCGCGCACCTATGCCATTTCCGGAATGCGTTACCATTCGGAGGGGGACGGGACGGGCAAGGTCGTACAAAGCGTCGAGGTCCCGGACAACAAGCTGGCCTACCTCGCGCCCGTGCCCGGCACGGTCAACGAGCAGCTTCTGAATCAGGCCTGTTCGGCCCGGCGCTAGATTAACGGCTTGTTTTGCCGGGCGGGCATGCCATGTTCCCCGCCACCAGCGGCCCCATCTCAACGATCCCCCCATGCTTCGCATCGAGAACCTCACCTATCGCATCGGCGCGCGCGTCCTTTTGGATGGCGCCAGCGCGACCATCGACGCCGGTCATCGCGTCGGGCTGGTGGGGCGCAACGGCACGGGCAAGACCACCCTGTTCAAGCTGATCATGGGCGAGCTGGATTCCGACGGCGGCGACATCGAGGTGCCGCAGCGTTGGAAGGTCGGGGTGACCGCACAGGAGGCGCCCGGCGGGCCGACCAGCCTGATCGACACGGTGTTGGCCGCCGACAAGGAGCTCATGGCCCTCGAGGCCGAGGCCGAGACCGCGACCGACGCGGAGCGCATCATCGAAATCCACACGCGCCTCGAGGAAAAAGACGCGCATCGTGCGCGGGCGCGCGCCGCCCGCATCCTGGCCGGGCTCGGCTTCGACGAGGACGCCCAGGCGCGGCCATGCAGCGATTTCTCCGGCGGCTGGCGCATGCGCGTGGCGCTCGCAGCGCTCCTGTTCACCCGGCCGGACCTGCTGCTTCTCGACGAGCCGACCAACCACCTCGACCTCGAGGCCAGCCTGTGGCTCGAGGACTATCTGCGCACCTATCCGGGCACGGTGCTGCTGGTCAGCCACGACCGCGACCTGCTCAACCGCGCGGTGGACGAGATCCTGCACCTCGAGAACGGCAAGCTGACGCTGTACCGGGGCGGCTACGATCGGTTCGAAGAGACGCGGCGCATGCGGCTCGAACTCGACTCCAAGATGCGCTCGAAGCAGGCCGCCCAGCGCGCCCGCATCCAGGCCTTCGTCGACCGCTTCCGCTACAAGGCCAGCAAGGCGCGCCAGGCCCAGTCGCGCCTGAAGATGCTGGCCCGCATGCAGCCCATCCCGGAGCAGCAGGGCGAGGGCAGCGTCGTGTTCGATTTCCCCGATCCCGATCCGTTGGCGCCGCCGCTGTTGAGCGTGAACGGCGGCATCGTCGGCTACGACGGACGACCGGTGCTGGAAGGCCTGTCCCTGCGCCTCGACGACGACGACCGTATCGCGCTGCTGGGGGCTAACGGCAACGGCAAGTCGACCCTGGCCAAGATCATCTCCGGACGCCTCGCGCTCATGAAGGGCGAGGTGGTGCGCTCAGGGAAATTGCGTGTCGGCTACTTCGCCCAGCACCAGGCCGAGGAGTTGGACCTGGACGCGACGCCCGTGATCGAAATGTCGCGAAAACTGCCCAAGGAGCTGCCGGAACGGTGGCGCGCGCAACTCGGACGCTTCGGATTTTCGCAAATTCGCGCTGAGACGCGCGTGGGCGACCTCTCAGGCGGCGAGAAGGCGCGCCTCATGCTGGCCCTCATCACCAGCGAAAAGCCCCACATCCTCGTGCTCGACGAACCGACCAACCACCTCGACATCGCCTCGCGCGAGGCGCTGGTGCAGGCGCTGAACGCCTACAAAGGCGCCGTCGTGATGGTGAGCCACGATCCGCACATGGTCGAACTGGTCGCCGACCGGCTCTGGCTCGTGGCCGAAGGCAAGGTCGCGCCGTTCGAAGGCGACATGGCGGACTATCGCGCGCTCCTCTTGTCCCAGCGCGGCGGCGCTTCCGGCGGCCGCGGCAATGGCCGTCCATCGGAGGAGGAGAGGGCCGAGCGCAAAGTTCAGCGCAAGGCCGCCTCGGCGGACAAGAAGCTGCGCAAGCGCGCGACGGATGCCGAAGCATTGGTCCTACGCCTGGCCGCGCGCAAGGCGGAGCTGGAGAAGGCGCTGGCCGATCCCAAGGTTTACGAGGGCGACGGCAAACACGCCGCAGATCTCGGCCGCGAAGCCTCCGCCGTTCAACGCGATCTGAGCACCGCCGAGGAAGACTGGCTGGCCTGTCAGGAAGCGCTGGAGCAGGCCGCCGCGGGCGCGTAATCGGCTCCGGATGATGGCCGAAAAAGGGCCAAATCCATCGTTTTTCCGCCACCTTGATGGACCAGATTTAACCCCGCCGAAAGATGCGGGAGAGCGCGAGCGCCCTATTTTCTTCGGTATGAAGCGCGGCGGAATGTCCGACGCGTCACCGGGGAAACCCAGGGAGAAGATCGAGATGAATCGCTTTAAGACGTTGATGCTGGTTGCCGCCGTCGCCGCGCTGCCGCTGTCCGCGATGGCGCAGGCCGCGCCCGCGACGCCAGCGCAGCCGTCGGCCGGTGCGCCCGCCACGCCGGCAACGCCCGACAACAACGCCAAACCCGGCAAGCATAAGGGCGCCGACAAGTCCCATGGCGCGCATGGGCAGAAGGCGAACGGCGCTAAGGCCAAGAAGCCGGGCGACAGTTCTAGCCTCGACTCCAATTCGAGCATCCAGCTCGCGGCCGCGCCGTTCTTCAAGCCGGTGCTGGGCCTAGGCCTGAACTGATCTTACAAACGGAAAGTTGGTAAGGGGCTCGCCCGGTGTTTGGCGGGCCCCTTTCTTTTGACGGTTCAGCCGCCGGGGACGATTCCGGCGTGAAGGGCCAGGGCATGGGCCGCAATCTCGCCCGAACGGGTTCGCCAGACCGCGTCGCCGGCAGCGGCGATATGGCGAAGCGCACGGCGCAGTTCGCGCAAGCGGAAGGGCTGGCCGACGATATAGGGGTGCAACGCGATACCCATGACCAAGGGCTGCGTCCGCGCCTGCTCCCGCATCTCATCGAAGTTGCCGATGATCATGTCCGCGAAGGTCGCCGCGCTCTGCCGTCGCACGGCAATGGCGGGAATGTCGTTCAGCTCCTGCGGATAGGGCACCGACAGAAGCGGCCCGCCGCGCGTGCGCAGCCAGGTCGGCTGATCGTCGTGGCACCAGTCGAGCAGATACGTGTAGCCGGCTTCCTTCAAGAGATCGGGCGTCGCGCGGCTTTCCGCGATCCATGGCCCAAGCCAACCGGCCGGCGCCGCGGTCTCGTGCCGCATGATCGCGTCCGTGGTTTCACGGATCAGTTTGCGCTCGGCGTCCTCGTCCAGCGCCGATTGGCGGACGGCATTGGTATGCCCATGGGCGACGATCTCGTCGCCGCGCTCGCGGAACGCGGCCACCAGCTCCGGGCAATAATCGTAAAGCGCGCTGTTCACCAAAACGGAACAGGGCAGGGCCAACTCGCGGAAAAGATCCAAGAGCCGCCACGCCCCCACACGGTTACCGTAATCGCGCCATGCGTAGTTCAGTACATCGGGATGCGGCCCACCGGGCGCCAGTTCCGCACCCAGGCCTTCGCCGAAGGCGAAATGCTCCAGGTTGAGCGCGATATAGACGGCCAAACCGCGCCCTTGCGGCCACGCGTAATGAACCCGCCGCGTGATCGGCAGATAGTCGTAACGTCCGTGCGTCGGCAGGCTCATGCGCGCATCATTCCGCGCGCCTGCCGCCTCCGCAAGGCATCCGCGTTCACGTTGCGTTTGCGCGCGGACGCAACCCGTGGCACATATCGCATGGCGCGATGAACACTGAGCCTTGAGGAAAGACCTGATGATTCGAATCCATGCCCTGACGAAGTTTGTGATCGCCGGGGTTCTGTCGCTGGCTTTTCTCGTTCCCATCGCCACTGCGGCCCAACAGGGCGGCAACAAAGATTTTCAGGTCTGGCTAGCCGACGTGCGCAAGGAAGCTCTGCAGCAGGGCATCTCGCAGGCCACGGTCGACGCGGCGCTGGGCAAGGATTTAGCGCCAATCCCGCGTGTGATCGAACTGGATCGCAAGCAGACCGAATTCACCGTCACCTTCGAGCGCTATCTCGAAATCACGATGCCGCAGTCGCGCATCGAGAAGGGCCGCCAGCTCATGGCCCAGAACAAGGAGCTGCTCTATCAGATCCAAGGCCGCTTTGGCGTACAGCCGCAGTATCTGGTCGCGCTGTGGGGAATCGAATCGAGCTTCGGCGAAAAGCAGGGCACGTTCCCGGTCATCGCCGCGCTGGCGACGCTGGCCTATGACGGGCGGCGAAGCGCGTTCTTCCGCAAGGAGTTGTTCAACGCCCTTCGCATCCTGAACGAAGGGCACATCACGCCTGCGGAAATGCGCGGCTCATGGGCCGGCGCTATGGGCCAGAACCAGTTCATGCCGTCCAGCTTCGTCAACAACGCGGTCGATTTCGACGGCGACGGGCGGCGCGACATCTGGGGCACGCCGGCCGATGTGCTGGCCTCGGCGGCCAACTATCTGGCGCGCTCCGGCTGGAAGCCCGAACAGCCCTGGGGCGTGAAGGTCGACATCCCGGCGAACCTCGATCCGACGCTGATTACTCCGGACGCGACCAAGCCGGCGGCGCAATGGCAGGCTCTGGGCATCCGGCGCACCGACGGGCAGGAGTTGCCGACGCAAGCAGGCGAGGGGGCGTTGATCCAGCCGGGTGGCGCGGGCAGCCCAACCTTCCTGGTCTTCGACAATTTCCGGGCGATCATGAAGTGGAATAAATCGACCTTTTTCGCGACCGCGGCCGGATTGCTTGCCGACCAACTGGCCGCGCAGTAAACTCCATGGCTTGGGGTTAGCTGGCGGATTACATACCAAATCGTGAACTTTTCGCGTTTCAACTGGCTGGGCGTGATTGCGGCCGCGGTGCTGTTGAGCGCTTGCGCGGAGGCTCAGCTTGCCTCCCATGCAGTCAAGGTGGCCGACCCGGCGCCTCCGCAGGCAAAGACCGCCGACGCCGCCAAGCCCGGCAACTATAAGGTCGGCAAGCCCTATCAGATCGAGGGCACCTGGTATTACCCGGCCGAGGATTACAACTACACCGAGACCGGCATCGCTTCGTGGTACGGCACCGACTTCCACGGCAAGTACACGGCCAACGGCGAACTCTACGACATGAACGACCTGACCGCGGCGCATCGGACCTTGCCGATGCCCTCGCTTGTGCGCGTGACCAACCTGGATAACGGCCGTTCCATCATTATCCGCGTTAACGATCGCGGGCCTTTCGCGCGTGGGCGCATCATCGACGTCTCGCGCCGCTCGGCCCAGCTTCTGGGCTTCGAGCAGGTCGGCACCGCCAAAGTGCGCGTGGACATCCTGGCCGACGAAAGCCGCCAGATCGCGGCGCAAGCGAGACGAACGCCGGGGCCGGACGACGAGAAAGCGACCGCCGCTCCGGTCGGACAGGTCGCGGTGCAGACCTTGGCGCCGCCGCCCGGCGCGACCGCCGCTCCGCCGCCGGCTCCGCAAGCAGCCCGGCCGACCTATTCAACGCCGCCGCAGTCGAGCGCCGCATCCGCTCCGCGCGCAGGCCGCCCCGTCGCCAATCCTCCGCCGCCGACTGTGGCCGCGCAGGATCCCGCGCGGCCCAACGCCACCCAGGCGCAAGTGGCCGCCACGACACCGCAACCGGCGGCATCCGCAGATCCGGCCACCACGCCGACCACAACGGGACAGGTCACCGTGGTGCCGGTGCAGGCGACCAACATTTATGTCCAAGCGGGCGCATTCTCGAATCCGCAGAACGCCCAGCGCCTGAGCAACACGCTGTCCGCAATCGCGCCGTCCCAGCTTTCCTATGTCCTGGTCGGAACGCAGCCGATGTACCGCGTCCGTCTGGGCCCGGCCGCCAGCGTGGCCGACGCGGACAGCATGCTGGCGCGCGTGGTCGCCGCTGGATACCCCGAAGCGCGCATCGTCGTGGATTGAGGCGCGTCGTCATTTCGCCCAAATCGGTGCGGAAAGTACCACCGCCGAACGAACCGTCCCCAGGAGTCCGACGCCCCATGAATCGCTTCGCTGCCCGTCTTGCCACCGCTTTCATCGCTGCCGCCATCGCCGTTCCAGGCGTCGCGAACGCTTATGAGACGACCGCCAAATACGCTTACATGATCGACGCCAAGACGGGGACCGTGCTATTCGACAAGAACGGCACCGAGACCATGTTCCCCGCGTCGATGACGAAGATGATGACCATCTATCTCGTCTTCGAGCGCCTGAAGGACGGACGGCTCACGCTCGATTCGGGACTGCCGGTATCGGAAGAAGCTTGGCGCACCGGCGGCTCCAAATCGTTCATGATGGTGGGCGACAAGGTGCGCGTGGAGGACTTGATCCGCGGCGTCATCGTGCAGTCCGGCAACGACGCCTGCATCGTCCTGGCCCAGGGCATGGCGGGCAGCGAAGCGGCCTTCGCCGTCGAGATGAACAAGAAGGCCAAGGAACTGGGCATGACGGGCACGAACTTCAAGAATTCGGACGGCATGCCCGATCCCCAGCACGTCACCACAGCGCGCGACCTGGCCATCCTGGCTAAGCGCACGATTGAGGATTTTCCCGAATATTATTCGTACTACGCCGAGACGGAGTACACGCACGGCAATATCCGCCAGCAGAACCGCAACCCGCTCCTCTACAAGAACATCGGCGCCGACGGCCTGAAAACCGGCCATACCGAGGCTTCGGGGTATGGGGTGACCGGTTCCGCCATCCGAGGCGGACGGCGGGTGATCGCGGTCCTGAACGGCACGGCCAGCGACAAGGAGCGCGCTCAGGAATCCGAGCGCATGATCGAATGGGGCTTCAACGAGTACGAAAATTACACGCTGTTCAAGGCGGGCGAGATTGTCGACAACGCGCCAGTCGAGATGGGCAAGGCTGCGACCGTGCCTCTGGCTGCCCAGCGGGAAGTGCTAGTGACCCTGCCGCGTGCCGCGCGCCAGGACGTTAAGGCCAACGCCCAGTACCCAACGCCGCTGCCCGCGCCGATCGCCAAGGGAGCACAGGTCGGCACGCTGGTGATCTCGGCACCCGGCGCGCAGACCATCGAGATTCCGCTCGTGGCGACCGCCGACGTGCCGCGTCTCGGCTTCTTCGGCCGGACCGCTGCTTCCGTGAAGCGGATGTTCACCGGCGGCGGCTCCAGCAAGTGACGACGGGCGGCTGATGGCGCGCGGCCGCTTCATCACCTTCGAAGGCGGCGAGGGCGCGGGGAAGTCGACCCAACTTCGCCTTCTGGCCGACGCCTTGGCCGCTTCCGGCGTCGATGTCGTGGCCACGCGCGAGCCTGGCGGCTCGCCGGGTGCCGAGGAAATCCGCAAGCTGCTGGTGACCGGTGACCCCGGACGCTGGGATGCCGAAACCGAGGCGCTGCTCCACTTCGCCGCCCGCCGCGATCACCTGACGCGCACCGTTTGGCCCGCGCTCGAACGCGGCGCCTGGGTGTTGAGTGACCGCTTCGCCGATTCCACCACGGCATACCAGGGTTACGGCCAGGGGCTCGGCCGTGAACGGCTGGGCGATCTCTACCGGTTCGTCGTGGGCGATTTCGCGCCGGACCTTACCCTGATCATCGACGTGCCCGCCGAGCGCGGCCTCGAGCGCGCAAACACGCGGGCCGGAAACGAAACCCGTTATGAGCGGATGGGCGGCGCGTTTCACGCCCGGCTGCGCGAAGCCTTCCTCGACATCGCCCGAAGCGAGCCCCAGCGCTGCGTCGTCATCGACGGTTCGGGCACTGTCGACGCCGTGGCCGGCTTGATCCGAAGCGCCGTCCGGGAAAAGCTGGGCCGGCCATGAGCAAGGACGCCGACGAGAAAGACCAGGCAGCCCATCCCGCGCCGCGCCTCAATCCCGAGATCGTGGGGCAGGGGGCGGCCGAAGCTGCGCTTCTGGACGCCCACCGCTCGGGCCGGTTGCCCCATGCCTGGCTCTTCACCGGTCCCAAGGGCGTAGGCAAGGCGACCCTGGCCTATCGCTTCGCGCGATTCCTGCTGACGGACGGGGCCAACGCGGGCGCGGCCTCCCTGTTCGGCGATGCGCCGGCGCCGACCACGAGCCTACGCGTCGATCCAAACAATCCCGTGTTCCATCGCATGGCGTCGGGCGGGCATGCGGATTTCCGCGTGCTGGAACGCACCGCCAATCCCAAGACCGGCAAGATGCGCTCCGAGATCGTCATCGACGATGCGCGCGAGATCATCGAGTTCATGCATCTGACCCCGGCGGAAAGCAGCCGCCGCGTCGTCATCGTCGACAGCGCCGACGACATGAACCGGAACACGGCCAATGCGCTCCTCAAAGTGCTCGAGGAACCTCCGGCCAGCGCTATCCTGATCCTAATCAGCCATTCACCCGCGCGGCTTCTGCCGACCATCCGCTCCCGCTGCCGCAAGCTGGCGCTGCAACCTTTGTCCGCCGACGAAGTGCGGGACGGCATCGCGAAGTACCATCCGGGCCTGCGGCCGGAAGAAGCCGAGGCCGTGGCGCAGTTGGGCGAGGGCAGCCTGGGCCGGGCGCTGGAGATCGCCGAGCATGGCGGACTGGGGCTCTATCAGGAGCTGGTTTCTCTGTTGAACACCTTGCCCAAACTCGACTTCTCGGCTCTGCAGGAATTCGCCGGAACGGCGGCGGAGGACGACGAGTCCTTCGACCTTTCCACCAGCCTCCTGCGCGGATGGCATGCGCGGATGCTGAAAGGGGCCGCCACGGGGGCGTTTCCGCCGGGGCTTTTAGAGGGCGAAGCGGCCCTGATGCGGCGCCTGGCAGAGGCAGCCAGCCTTGATCGCTGGTTCGAGGTATGGGACAAGAACGACCGCCTGTTCAGGCGCGCGGACAGCGCAAATCTCGACCACCGGCAGGTTCTCCTCAACGCGTTCCTCGCCTTCGAGAGCGCAGCCCGGCCCTGACGGCCTGAGTTGCCGAAGAGACCGAGGATCCGATGCCTGCGCCGTCCGACGCGAAGCGCTACTACATCACATCGCCGATCTATTACGTGAACGACGCGCCCCATATCGGGCACGCCTACACGACGCTTGCCTGCGACGTGCTGGCACGTTTCATGCGGCTGGACGGGCGGCAGGTGAAGTTTCTGACTGGCACCGACGAGCACGGGCAGAAGGTCGAGAAGGCCGCCGCCGCAGCGGGCCTGGCGCCCAAGGATTTCACGGACAAGGTCTCGCAGAATTTCCGCGACCTGGCCGCGGCGATGAACTTCTCCAACGACGACTTCATCCGCACGACCGAGCCGCGCCATATCAAGTCCAGCCAGGCCATCTGGAAGGCCATCGCCGCGCACAAGTCGCCCAAGGGGCGGGACAATATCTATCTCGGCAAATATGACGGCTGGTACGCCGTGCGCGACGAGGCGTTCTACGACGAGAAGGAGCTGACCACCGGCCCGGACGGCAAGAAGCGCGCGCCCTCGGGCGCCGAGGTCGAGTGGGTGGAGGAGCCCAGCTACTTCTTCCGCCTGTCCGATTGGCAGGACTGGCTGCTCGAATATTACGAAACCGTGAATCCCGGGTTCATCGGGCCGAATACGCGTCGCAACGAGGTGATCAGCTTTGTGCGCGGCGGGCTCAACGACCTGTCCATCTCGCGCACCACCTTCAAGTGGGGCGTGCCGGTACCCGATGCACCGGGACATGTCATGTATGTCTGGCTCGACGCGCTCACCAATTACATCACTGCCGTCGGTTATCCCGATGAGAACACGGACGATTTCCGCACCTTCTGGCCCGCCGACCTGCACATGGTGGGCAAGGACATCGTGCGCTTCCACACCGTCTATTGGCCGGCCTTCCTGAAGGCCGCCGGCCTCGAGCCGCCGCGCCGGGTTTTCGCCCATGGCTGGTGGACGAACGAGGGGCAGAAGATCTCGAAGTCGCTTGGGAACGTGATCGAGCCCAACGCGCTGGTGCAGAAATATGGCATCGATCCCGTGCGCTATTTCCTGTTGCGCGAAGTTCCATTCGGCCAGGACGGCGACTTCTCGCACCGCGCCATGGTCGGCCGCCTGAACGGCGATCTGGCCAACGACCTGGGCAACCTGGCTCAACGCGTCCTGAGCTTCGTGCAGAAGAACGGCGGTGCGCAGGTTCCCGCCCATGGCGCCTTCGATGCCGCTGACGAGGCCATGCTGGCCCAGGCGCGCGGCGCCCTGGGCGAGGTGCGCAACCTCCTGACCGCGACGCCCAACGCGCCTGAATTCCACCGGGCGCTCGAAGCCGTCTGGAGCGTGGTCACGGGCGCCAACGCCTATGTCGACAAGCAAGCGCCCTGGAGCCTGCGCAAGACCGATCCGGCGCGCATGAACACGGTGCTCTATACGCTGGCCGAGACAATCCGCTGCGTCGCCCTGGTGCTGCAGCCCTTCATGCCCCAGGCCATGGGGAAGATGCTGGACCAACTGGCCGTGCCGGCGGATGCCCGTGACTTCGCGTCGTTGAACGCCGCGACCGCGCTGAAACCCGGCACGCCATTGCCGCCACCCCAAGGGATTTTCCCGCGCTTCGTCGAGGAAAAGGCCTGATGCTGGTCGACAGCCATTGCCACCTCGACTACCCGGACTA
>CAYZFH010000006.1:14052-30524 GCA_964477375.1 uncultured Rhizobiaceae bacterium
TTCCGGACCCATATCGAGGCTGCCGTCGAAAGCAGCCTGCCGCTCGTGGTCCACACGCGCGATGCCGACGACGACACCGACGCCATGCTGCGCGCCGGCGGCCCGAACTTGCGCGGCGTACTGCATTGCTTCACCAGCAGCCGCAACCTGGCGGAAAAGGCGCTGGATCTCGGTTTCTTCATCTCGTTATCCGGCATCGTAACCTTCAAAAACGCGGCCGATCTGCGCGAGACGGCCAAGATCATTCCCATGGATCGGCTGCTGGTCGAAACCGACGCGCCGTATCTGGCGCCCGTGCCCATGCGCGGCAAGCCGAACGAGCCGTCCTATGTCGTTCATACGGCGCGCTTTGTGGCTGATCTGAAAGGCGTGACGCCTGAGGCTCTCGCCGAGGCCACCACAGCCAACTTCTTCCGCCTGTTCAACAAGGCGAAACCGCCCGCTGCGGCGGCCTGATGCGGGTCACCGTCCTCGGCTGCGGCCCCTCGGCGGGCGTTCCGATGGTGGGCTGCGCCTGCGCGGTGTGCACATCCGCCCAGCCGCGCAACCGGCGGCTGCGCAGCTCCATCCTGGTCGCCGAAGGCGAAACCCAAATCCTGGTGGATAGCGCGCCGGACCTGCGCGAACAGCTTTTGACGAATAAAATCAGCCGGCTGGATGCGATTGTTTACACGCATGGCCACGCTGACCATCTCCACGGCCTCGACGATCTCCGCTCGATCAACCACTTAATGAATCGCGCTCTACCAGCCTATGGCGACGAAGCGACCTTGACGGAACTTCGCAGCCGATTCGGCTATGCCTTTAATAATTCAGGACAACGCAACGGCTTCTGGTATCAGCCCAAGCTGGAAGCGCGGCCGATCCGGGGACCGTTCCGTGTCGGCGAATTGGATATCCTGCCGTTCGCGCAAAGCCACGGTGTGATGCGCGAAGCTACCGTGGGATTTCGCTTCGGCAACTTCGCATATTCGACCGACGTGAAGGAGATACCGGACGAGGGCTTCAAGGCGCTCGAAGGCGTCCAGGTGTGGCTGGTCGATTGCCTGAGCGAGCGGCCGAACCCGGCCCATTCGGATCTGAAACAAACCCTGGAATGGATCGCGCGGGCGAAGCCGCGGCGGGCGATCCTCACACATATGAACCATTCGCTGGATTACGACGCGCTGGTCGCCAAGCTGCCAGAAGGTGTGGAGCCGGCCTATGACGGCATGGTCATCGACATCTGAAATACAATCGCCTCCCGTGGAACTGTGTTTTAACCTGCCGTGCGAAGCAGCTTCTGAAGCTTCCGCCTTATCGCCAAATCGGGAAGTGGGAATCGTGGATTATTCACAGCCTTGGGCCACGGCGCTTCGAAAGCGCGCGCGAATTCTGAAGCCTGCCATATCACTGTGGCGGCGCATGACGGCCGCTCGCTACGAGGACGCCTTCGAGCAGGCCATCCTGCATCATATTTCGCCTGGCGATTGCGTCTGGGACATCGGCGCCAATGTCGGACACTACACCCGGCAATTCGCACAAGCCGTTGGAAATCAGGGCAAGGTCATTGCTTTTGAGCCATCGCCACGCACGGTCGGCACGTTAATCGCGGCAACCCAGGATCTACCGATGGTGGCCGTTCAGGCCGTCGGCTTGGCGGACAAAGCAGGCGAAATGTCGTTTTACTTGGATCCGACAGGCTCCAGCACGCTCGATTCGTTGCGCGCTACGGATGGCGCCACGGAAACGAAGGTCCCAATACGGCGAGGGGATGATTTCCTCCACCAAAGCCCGCCCAACATCATCAAGATCGACGTGGAAGGCTTTGAAAAAGAAGTCATCGACGGAATGAAGCAGACGTTATCCGCAACTTCTTTGCGCGCCGTCTTCGTCGAAGTTCATTTTCGCACTCTGGAACAGCGTGGCATGGCGCAGGCCCCAGCCGACATTGCCGCAGCCCTGCGAGATGCCGGATTCGGCGTGAAGTGGACGGATGCGTCCCACATAGCAGCGGTTCGGAAATAGCGGGGAAAATAGCCCCGGGCCTTAATTCACAAGCTTAAACAATATTTTCCATAACATACATTATGCGCATTATGACGATGGTTCCGGGCTGAGCTTTGGCCATGCATACGACCCGCTCGCTCTCGCCCGGACTTCTATCGCCCGCAGCTTACCGGAATGACCCCATCGGCTTCGGCCTCGGTCCAGCTTCCGCGAATGGAAATGGACGTCGCTTCGTCGCTCTGCTTCGCGCGGACCTTGGTGCCCGGCGGCGCATAGAACGACGCGGTCAGCGCAGGCGTCACCCGGACACGCGTGGTCTTGTCGGAACCGGGCCGGTCCACCTCCAGGTAGATCCAGCTCGGCCGGACATTGCAGTTCTTCTCGAGCTTCATGGTGATCAGCGGCCCTTCCTCGGACGCAGGCGGCGTCTGGGCCAGGGCGGCGGACGCGCCGGCGGAAACGGCGGCGACAAGGAAAAGACTGCGGACGAATGCGGACATCACTGGCTCCTTCACGAATGGGCAGAACGCACGCGCCCCGAGCCGCGTGTGGAAACCCTGCAAACGGCGGGAACTCTAGGACAAGAGCCGCGCCCGATCTACAACCGAGCCGAGCTCCATAAGGACCAGAGCCGAGTCAAGGTTCATAGGATTGCGCACCAAACCGCGCAGCACCTATTCTTCGCGCGCCTTTTCCTTCGCGGATTTCCATGACCGACACGCCCAAAGCCCAAATCGACCGGCTGCTCCAGATCATGGCGCGCTTGCGTGATCCCGAGCGCGGCTGTCCCTGGGACGTGAAGCAAGATTTCGCGACGATCGCGCCCTACACGATCGAAGAGGCCTATGAGGTCGCCGACGCCATTGAGCGGCGCGACATGGGCTCCTTGCGCGAAGAACTGGGCGACCTTTTGTTGCAAGTCGTCTTCCATTCGCGCATGGCCGAAGAAGCCGGGCATTTCGACTTCGATGCCGTCGCGCGGGCTATCTCCGACAAGATGGTCGAGCGTCACCCGCATGTGTTCAGCGACACCAAGGTCGCCTCCGCCGAGGCGCAGACCCTGGCCTGGGAAGACCGCAAGGCCGCCGAGCGCAAGGCCAAGTCCGGCGTGGATGGCGCGCTGGATGGCGTGCCTCTCGCCCTGCCCGCCCTCACCCGCGCCGAGAAATTGCAGAAGCGCGCGGCGCGCGTGGGTTTCGATTGGCACGATCTCGGGCCTGTCTTCGCGAAGATCGCGGAGGAGATGGGCGAACTGAAGCACGAGGTCGAGGCCGGCACGCCCAAGGCGCGGCTTCAAGACGAGTTGGGCGACGTTCTGTTCGCGGTCGCCAACCTGGCGCGCTGGCTCAAGGTCGATCCCGAGGCCGCATTACGCGACACCAACGCGAAGTTCGAGCGCCGCTTCCGCCGCGTCGAGGAACTCCTGCGCCAGATCGGCAAGACGCCGGAAGAATCCGATCTCGAGGAGATGGACCGACTGTGGAACGCAGCAAAGAAGGAAGAACCGGGGCGCGGCTGACGCGCCCCGGATTGCCTTACGGCTTGTTCAGCAGGTGGTAGAGGCTCGACGTGTCCCAGCGCTTGCCGCCCCGGGCCTGGATCTGGGCGTAGAACTGGTCGACCAGAGCGGTCACCGGCAGGCGCGCGCCGTTTCGCTTGGCCTCCTCCAGGCAGATGCCCAGATCCTTGCGCATCCAGTCAACCGCGAAGCCGAACTCGAACTTGTCGGCGATCATGGTCTTGCCGCGGTTCTCCATCTGCCAGGACTGGGCCGCGCCCTTGGAGATCACCTCGATCACCTTCTCGCAATCGAGCCCGGCCTTCATGCCGAAGTTGAGCCCTTCGGATAACGCCTGGACGAGGCCGGCGATGCAGATCTGGTTGACCATCTTGGTCAACTGACCCGCACCCGCCTGCCCCATCAGGGTGACGGCCTTGCCGTAGCAGGCCATGACCGGCTTGGCTTTTTCGAACGGCGCCGATTCGCCGCCGCACATGACGGTGAGCGCGGCGTTTTGTGCGCCGGCCTGACCGCCCGAGACGGGTGCGTCGATGACGGAAAGCCCGAGCTTCTTGCCCTCTGCCTCCAATTCGCGCGCGAGGTCGGCGGACGCCGTCGTGTGGTCGACGAAGATCGCGCCCTTGGACATGCCCGCGAAGGCGCCGTCCTTGCCGTAAACCACGCTGCGCACATCGTTGTCATTACCGACGCAGGCGAACACCATGTCCTGGCCTTTGGCGGCTTCGGCGGGGGTCGCGGCGGTCTTGCCCTTGTGCTGCTTGGCCCAGTCCTGCGCCTTGGCGGCGTTGCGGTTGTAGACCGTCACGCTGTGGCCCTTGGCGGCCAGGTGGCCGGCCATCGGGAAGCCCATGACTCCCAAGCCCAGGAAGGCGACCTTGTAAGACTGCGTGCTCATGGTTCTCCCCTGCGATTTTCGTTTTGTAGCGGCATGTTAGCGGCGCGTCTTGAGACGGACAACCTTACGCCGCCGCCTCTCCGTAATAGAGCATCACGGCATGACGGGCCTCGGCGAAGAATAGCCAGCGCTCGATCACAACGCCCAGCCCCACGCAAACCACGGCGAGGAGCGATGCGGCGGTGGCCAAAATGCCCGGCGGCATCAGTGCGGCGATAAGTGCGAGGGTCAGCGGGATGATGAATGCGAACATGATGGCGATTCGGCGCAATTTGACCGCATGCTTGCGCGCGATGTGGTAGCCCATTTCGCGCTGCAGATAGTTTTCCGAAGTGTGCGGCGGCTCCAGCAGCCGGACCTTGCCGAGATGGCCGAGGCCGGTCGCGGACTCGATGGTGGCCGCGCCGGGCTCCTTGTCGATGAAGCGCCAATAGGCCCGCTTGAGGAGCCAGGCCGCCAAGATCGCGACCGGTGTCAGCAGCGCGAGTGCTGGCAGCCTCTGACCGAACCCGGCGACAAGCGCCTCCAGCAGGATCGCGCCCGTCATCAGCGAAAGGGCCAGGTAGTTCGGCAGCACCCAGCGGTTGTTCCAGCGCCGGATCGGCTTCAGCGAGGCATAGATCATGCCGGTGCAGATCACGGTCACGACGCACAGGACGGCGGTGACGAGACCGGCCAGCGCCCATAGCCCGCCCGTCGTCCCCTCCACCACCCAGCCGTAAGCAAACACCAGCGCGACCGGATAGGTCACCAGCGCTGCCACGCCTTCGCGCGAGAGCCATGATGAGCGCCACTGGCTAATCGCGCGCCAGGCGCGCTCCGGGTGGCCGAGATGGAAGGTGGACGAAAGCAGCCCGGCGGTCGCAAGGCCGAGCGCCAGCACGAAGCCCACGCCGCCCAACCACGGATCGGCCGGCAGAAGCCCCGCCGCGCCCGTCAGCGCCAGCAGGAACAGCAGGCCGTAGCCGGCGCCCGACGCCGTGGTGAAGAAGATGATCGAATAGGCTGGATGCACGTCTAATCCCCGGTCACGACACGCGGCAATGTTCGCCGCCGATGAACTCCCGCACCGCCTCGAGCTTCGCGTCCTTCAATTCGCCGACGATCTGGCGGGCCAGATCGCACGCCTTCGGATATTCGTGCAGCTGTTCATAGGCCGTGACCAGCCCGAATTGAAAGTCGGGCTTGCTGCGCCCGGCCTTTTCCATGCCCGCCTCGAGCACCGGAACCGCGTCGTCGTAGCGCTCATAGAGGATCAGGAAGCGCGCATAATCCAGATACACGCCGGCTGGCGCCGCGGGCAGTTCGATCGCCTTCTTGAACATCTCTTCCGCCCCGGTGTCGTTCTCGTCCCGCTCGGTCAGCACCAGCGCGAAACCATGAAAGGCGTTGGCGTTGCCAGGCTGCAGCGCCCAGGCCGCGTTGAAGAATAGGATCGCCTGCCGGAAGTCGCTTTCCTGGAAAGCCTTGAAGCCGAGCGAAGCGCAAGCCGCCGAGAGGTCCGCGTCGGCGCGTTTCTTGGCGGCCTTCTTGCACTCCGACAGTACCGCGCTGTCCGGCTTCGCATCCTTTGGGTCGACGCCGCCATACATGGGCTGTTCGTCGGGCGGGTACGCGGCCCTGGCATGAGCGGCGAGCGGCAGCGCGACGATGCAAAGAGCAAGCGCCAGCGCGCGCATCATCCCTCGCAGCGCGGTGAGGTGACGATGAACCGCATCGATTCTTTCGCCCGCCCCTCCTCGACCTTATCGATGATCTTCTTGGCCAGCGGGCACGCCTTGTCGAACTGCTTCTCGTCGTAATACGCGTCGGCCAAAAGCCGCTGGGCGTTGATCTGGTCCGATGCTTCGCCCTCGGCCGCGACGCCGCGCTCCAGGATCGGGATGGCTTCCGGGATCCGCTTCGTGACAACCAGGAAACGGCCGTAATCGGCCAGAAGCCCGGCAGAGGCGCCGGGCAAGCCGGAGCCCTTCTTGAACATGGCCTCGGCCTCGTCCGGCTTGCGGTCGCGCGCGATCAGCACAAGTGCGAAGCCGCGATACGTCTCCGCATAGTCCGGATCGAGCACCCAGGCCTGGTTGAAGCGGCGCATGGCGGGCCCAAAGTCGCGCTTCTCGAACGACTGGAAGCCCCGCGCCACGGCCTCCTGCGCACCAGCCTTCCGCGTGTAGCCGCTGGCGATCACCGAATCGATGAACTTCTGTTCGTCCTGCTTTCCACCGCCATACATGGGCCGTTCGTTGGGCGGAATGGATTGGGCCGCGGCGGGCAGCGTTCCCAGCAAGAGTGCGAACAGCGCGAGCGCGACGCGAATCATCGCGACAGCATGCGGTCGATCCAGCCCAGCAGCCCCTTGGCCTCGCCCGCCAAGGAATCGAGCTGTGTGCCGCAGCCCACCGCGCCGGCCACATCCTTGCGCGGGCGCGGCGGCAGGTACTTGTTGACCGGCTTGTAGCCCATCTCCGGCATCAGGTCGTAGCCGCCCCGCGCGGCGACCAGCTTCGAAACGTCGGATTCCGGATCACCCAGGTCGCCGAAATGCCGCGCGCCCGCGGGACAGGTCGAGACGCAGGCCGGCGTGCGGTCGATCTCTTCCAGGTTCTCGTTATAGATGCGGTCGATGCACAAGGTGCATTTCTTCATCACCCCTTCGCGCTGGTCGTATTCGCGCGCGCCGTAAGGGCAGGCCCAGGAGCACAGCTTGCAGCCGATGCAAAGGCTTTCGTCGACCAGAACGATGCCGTCCTCGGGCCGCTTGTAGGACGCGCCGGTGGGACAGACGGTGACGCAGGCGGGTTCCGCGCAATGCAGGCACGAGCGCGGGAAGTGCACGGTGCGCGACTGCGCGCCCTCGCCCGCCTCGAAGGCATGGACGCGGTTGAACCACACGCCCATGGGATCGGAATCGTAAGGCCGCTCGTCGGTCAACGGCGCCATGTAGCCGCCGGTGTTCCATTCCTTGCAGTTGACCGCACAGGCCTGGCAGCCGACGCAAGTGTCCAGGTCGATAACCAGGCCCAGCTTTTTGCCGGTCGAGGTTTGCGGCAGGCTGGTCATGCGTCCCTCTTCGCCCGGAAGCGCGCGCCGTACTGCAAGAGAGAGGGCCGCTTCTGCATCCCGGGCGGGGTGTGCAGCGGTTCGAAGCGCGGCGCGGTCTCGCCCGCCTCGACCGGGTCGGCCTTCTCCACCTTCACGCGCAGGTCGTACCAGGCCGCCTGGCCGGTCACGGGATCCGCGTTGGCATAGCGGTAGCCGCCTTCGCGTTCCGGCAGAAGTTCCGAGATCAAGTGATTCAAAAGGAATCCTTTTTCGGATTCCGCGGTGCCCGCGCCCAGGTTCCAGGCACCGGCCCGTTTGCCGATGGCGTTCCAGGTCCAGACCGTGTGCCGGTTGGTGCCTTCCATCAGCCGGACCTGGGCCTTCACTCGGCCCTGGTGGCTGGTCAGCCAGACCCAGTCGTCGTCGGCGATGCCCTGCTCCGTGGCCGCTGCGCGATTCATATAAAGACGGTTCGCGCCGTGGATCTGGCGCAGCCAGGCATTCTGCGATCCCCAGGAGTGATACATCGCCATCGGGCGCTGGGTGATGGCGTGGAACGGGAATTCCTCGGTATCCACCGCCGCCTGCTCAAACGGCTGGAACCAGATCGGCAGTGGATCGAAATAGGCATCGACGCGGGCGCGATGATCGTCCGGCGGCTGGATCGGCCCGTGGCCGCGCGCGGCCTGCCGAAACTTTTGCAACGGCTCGCAGTAAAGCTGCAGCACGATCCGCTCGGCCTTGCCGATGAAGCCCATGCGCTGAGCCCATTCGAGATAATTCCGGTTGGCGAAGCGGAAGAAGCGCTGCTCAGGCTCCAACTCATGCCGCCAGAAGCATTGGTTCTCGATATAGCGCTGGAGCTGGTCCGGATTGACCGCGCCGCGCCCCTGCTCGCTGCCGTCCGCGCCGCGCCAGCCGGCCAGGCTGCCGATGCCCGGCGCGCGCTCGTGATTGACGATGTAATCGGGATATCCGCCGGGGAATTTCGGCTTGCCCTCGGCGTTCAAAAGCCCCGGCAGGCCGATGCGCGCGCCGAGATCGATCAGCACGTCCTGGAACGGGCGCACGTCGCGGTCGGGCTTCACCACCGGCTGGCGGATCGAATCGGCCGCGCCGTCGGCGTCGCAGATCGGCCGGTCGAGCAGCGAGATGCAGTCCCAGCGCTCCAGGTATGTCGTGTCCGGCAGCACCAGATCGGCATAGGCCACCATCTCGGAGAAATAGGCGTCCGAATAAATGATGTGCGGAATCTTGTACTCGCCGGTGGACTCGTCCTTGTCGGTCAACATGGACAGCGTGCCCGGCACGTTCATCGCCGAGTTCCAGCCCATGTTGGCCATGTACATGAACAGCGTGTCGATCGGATACGGATCGCCCTTCCACGCGTCGGTGATGACCATGTGCATCATGCCGTGGGCGGCCATCGGCGCGTCCCACGAGAAGGCCTTGTCGATGCGGCAAGGATTACCCTGCGCATCCACGAGCAAATCCTCGGGCCCCGTGGGGAAACCGAGCGGCGGGCCCGGCAAGGGCTTGCCCGCCTGCACCTGATCGGGCCGGCCCGTCGGCTTCAACGGCGGCGGCGCGGGACGCGGGAACGGCGGCTTGTAGCGGAACGAACCGGGGCAATCGATCGCGCCCAGCAGCATCTGCAACAGATGGATCGCGCGGCAGGAATGGAAGCCGTTCGAGTGCGCCGAAATGCCGCGCATGGCGTGCATGGCGACGGGCCGCCCCACCATCCGCTCGTGCAGCCGCCCGGCCCAATCGGTCCAGGGCTGCTCGATGGTGATGGTCTCGGAGAAGGCCACATGGGCCAACTCGGCCGCGATGCGCCGAATCGTTTCCACATCGAGGCCGGTTTCGGCGGCCACGGCCTCGGGCGCGTAGCGCGGGTCGAGATAGCGTTGCGCCAGAAGATGGAACACCGGCACGGCGCGGCGTCCGTCGGGCAGCATGACCTCCGCGCTCAGCGAGACTTGCGCGTCGGGATCGTTGCTGCCGGCGATGGCATTCTTCGTACGGTCCCACACCAAGGGCGCGCCGTCCTCGCCGCGCGCGAACAGCCCGTCATCGGCGGCACCGGGCGCCTGGATCACCAGCCACGGCGCGTTGGTGTAGCGCGCCAGGAAATCGGCATCGACCTTGCCCGCGCGCAGGATCTCGTGGACCAGCGCCAGCACGAACAGCCCGTCCGTGCCGGGACGGATGCCGATCCACTCGTCGGCCACGGCGGAATAGCCGGTGCGGATCGGATTGACCGAAACGAACTTGGCGCCGCGCGCCTTCAGCTTGCCCAGGCCGATCTTGATTGGATTGGAATCGTGATCCTCGGCCACGCCGAACATCAGCAGGTATTTCGTGCGATCCCAGTCGGGCTCGCCGAATTCCCAGAACGAACCGCCGATGGAATAGAGGCCCGCCGCGGCCATGTTGACCGAGCAGAAACCGCCATGGGCCGCGTAATTGGGTGTGCCGAACTGGCTGGCCCACCAACCGGTCAGCGCCTGGCTCTGGTCGCGCCCGGTGAAAAAGGCCAGCTTGCGCGGATCGTCCTTGCGGATGGCGCCGAGCCATCCGGCCGCCGTCGCCAGCGCCTCGTCCCACGAAATCGCCTTGAACTCGCCCGAGCCGCGCGGCCCCACGCGCAACAGCGGCTGGGTCAGCCGCGCCGGGGAGTAATGATTCATGATCCCGGCGGAACCCTTGGCGCACAGGACGCCCCGGTTCACCGGGTGGTTCCGGTTGCCCTCGATATAACGGATCGCGCCATCCTGCAGATGCACCTTAATGCCGCAGCGGCAGGCGCACATGTAGCAGGTCGTGTACTTGATCTCGTCGGAGACCGTCGGGCTGAGGTCGATGGGGTGCGCCCGGGTCATGCCCGCGTCTCGTCGATCATCATCGCGCCGTTGCTATAGCACAGGGGGCTCCGCTCCGCAGCCGGGTTTGGTACCCCCGCGAGGCTTGAAATAGACTAATCTTCCGTTGCCGATTGGCGACCCCCGGGGCCTCAGCCGCATGCCGGACAGCAGAACCCAACCTCGCAAGTCCGTCCTCATCGTCGAGGATTCGCCCCCGCTTGCCCGGATGTACTCTGAATACTTGAAGGACGAAGACTTGGAACTAATCCAGGTCGGAACAGGCAAGGAAGCCCTTGCCCAATTGGAAGCGCGCCTTCCCTCCGTTGTGCTCTTGGATCTCAACCTGCCCGACATGGACGGTATCGAGATTCTCAAGCGGGTCTCCGCCCAAGCGCTTCCTACGCGGGTCATCGTCATCACAGCGCACGGTTCGGTCAACACTGCGGTCGAGGCCATGCGTCTCGGCGCCCACGATTTCCTGCTCAAGCCCTTCGTGGGCAACCGGCTGGTGGTCACGCTGCGAAACGCCCTCGAACACCAGCGACTCATCCAGGTCGTCGAGACGATCAAGGAAGAGTTCGACCGGCGAAGCTATTACGGTTTCATCGGGTCGTCGCTGGCCATGCAGGCCGTCTACCACATCATCGACGCGGCGGGGCCCAGCAAGGCGACAATCTTCATCACGGGCGAAAGTGGAACCGGCAAGGAGGTCTGCGCGGAAGCGGTGCATCAGCGCAGCCCCCGCGCCAAGGGTCCGTTTGTGGCGATCAATTGCGCCGCCTTACCGCGCGACTTGATCGAAAGCGAGATCTTCGGCCACCGGAAGGGCGCCTTCACCGGCGCCGTGGCGGACAGGATCGGCGCGGCCGAACGCGCCAACAAAGGTACGCTTTTCCTCGACGAAATCTGCGAGATGGATGTCGAACTCCAGGCGAAATTGCTGCGCTTCGTCCAGACGGGCACCTTCGTCCGGGTCGGCGGCGCCGAAGTGGAAACGGTCGACACGCGCATCGTCTGCGCGACCAACCGGGACCCCGTTCAAGAAGTCAGAGCCGGCCGTTTTCGCGAGGATCTTTTTTACCGCCTGCACGTGGTTCCGATCCATCTGCCGCCCCTCCGCGAACGCGAGGACGACGTGGGCGAGATCGCGCGCGCGCTTCTCGAAAAATATGCGAGGGAAGAAAAGCGGCGCTTCACCGGGTTTTCGCCCGATGCCGAGGCCGCTCTGTTCGCCTATCAATGGCCGGGAAACGTTCGCGAGCTTCAGAACGTCATCCGCAACGCAGTGGTTCTCAACGACGGCGAGCTTCTGACGGGCGCCATGCTTCCGCCCCTGCTCGGCGTTTCGAAAACGCCGCCGGAACAGGCCGCGGCACCGGCGGCGGCCGGAGACACCAAAGGCTCGGTAAAACCGATGTGGCAACTCGAACAGGAAGCCATCGAGCACGCATTGCGGGTGTGCGGCGGCAACGTGCCACGTGCCGCCGCATTGCTCGAAATCAGCCCGGCGACGGTGTACCGCAAGCGCCCGGCTAAAAAGGCCTCGGCTCCGGAGGGATAGCCTCGCCGGACGCATGGTGCGCAACGCAATCCGCCAACGCGGCGATCGATGCTTCCGCCAACGACGGCATTTCGGCCGCCAGGACGCTGGCGCGTGCCATGTCGCCCGCCTCCGCCGCTTCCTCCAGCGAATGGGTGACGGTTTCCAGCGCACGAGCGCCGAACGAAACGGCCGCACTGCGGATGGCATGCGCTTCGTGCCGCACCGCCCGTAAATCCTGGCGCGCGCAGGCCGCATCCAGACGCGGCATGCGTTCCTGCACGTCGGTCGCGAACAGGTCGACCGCTTCCTTCATCGCGACCCAGCCGATATCGGCTCCCGTCCGGTTCACAAGTGGCACGTCGAGCATTCCATCGATCGCCTCGCCGCCGTGGCGCAAGCTTCGATGCGGTTCCTCCGGATGCTCAACAAGGCCGCCGATCGTGGCCACCAGCCGGTCGTAATCGATCGGCTTGGAGACATAGGCGTCCATGCCCGCGGCAAGGCAACGCTCGCGATCCCCCTTCATGGCATGGGCCGTGATCGCGATGATCGGGACCTCGGCCGCCGGGCCGCCTAAGGCGCGGATTTCCGCGGTCGCCGAAAAGCCATCCAATTCGGGCATCGAGACATCCATGAGGACCGCGTCGTAGTGCCGCTTCTTCACCGCGTCGACCGCTTGACGCCCATCAACGGCGCAATCCACCGTAAAACCGTGTTTGGCTAACATGATTTCCATCAGACGTCGGTTCACGGGATGATCTTCCGCGACCAGAACATGCCCGTGTGCCGGTCCAGATACGGCGACCGGGTGGGAAAACTGCGTCGGCGCTTCAATCTCCGCACGCCTTGCCCGGCGCAACGGCACCACGAACCAGAATGTGCTGCCCTGCCCCGGCGCGCTGGTGACGCCGATCTCGCCCCCCATCAGTTCAATCAATCGCCGGCAGATGGCCAGGCCAAGCCCGGTGCCGCCATGGGAACGACGGGCGGACGCATCCACCTGCACGAACTTTTCGAATAGTTCGCCCTGGCGTTCGCGTGGAATACCGATGCCCGTATCGGTGACCGAAAACCGCAGCCGGCAGGCGGCGGCGTCTTGTTCGAGAACCTCGATCGAAACGGCGATGCTGCCCGCGACGGTGAACTTGACGGCGTTTCCGACCAGGTTCATCAGGATCTGCCGCAAGCGGTCCGAATCGGCATAGACGAAGCGCGGCACCTCCGGCGCGAAATGGGTGTGGATCAACAGTCCCTTCTCGGCCGCGCGCGGCTCCAGAAGATTGACCACGCTGGCCACCGCGCCGTCGAGAGCCATCGGCACGATATCCAGCGTCAGCTTGCCTGCCTCCATTTTAGAGAAGTCGAGGATATCGTTGATGATGACAAGGAGGGCGTCGGCCGACGCGCGCGCGGTTTCGACGTAGGATTGCTCGCTCACGGGCAGTTTCGCCCGGTCGAGCAGCTCCAACATGCCCAAGACACCGTTCATCGGCGTGCGAATCTCGTGGCTCATCATGGCCAGGAACTCGGATTTCGCACGGTTCGCTTGCTCGGCCTGTTCGACGGCGGCACGCAGCATCCGCTCGGCCCGGCGTCGCTCGGTGACGTCGACGATCTGGGCGATCAGCCGGTACGGCTTGCCGTCCGCGCTGCGCAGCGCGGCGACCCGAACCACGGCGTCGATGATGCGGCCATCCTTGGCCACGTAGCGCTTTTCCGTGTGCGCCGTGTCCTCGCCGCCGGAGATGGCTTGGCTGAAGGCGCCCCTCGCGGCGGCTATGTCATCCGGATGCGTGATCCGTGTGAAATCGGCGCTTTCCAAATCTTCCCGATCGTAGCCAAGCAGCTTGCAAATCGCTTCATTGACGCGAAGAAACCGTCCGTCGAGATCGGCGAAGACGATGCCGACCGGCGCATTGTCGAAAATCTGACGCAATTCAGCCGCTCCGCGCTGAATGGACTCCTCGCGCTGTTTTAGTTCGGTGATGTCCGTGCGGAACCCCACGATACCGCCGTCGGCGGTCCGACGCTCTTCGATCCGAAGCCATCGTCCATCGTCCAGCCGCTGTTCGATCGGTCCTTCCGGCGAGCGATGTTGCGCCAGACGGCGCGCGACCCAGCCTTCGACATCCCCAACCGCATCGGCCATCTGACCGCGCAACGCGGAGGTGCGAATGATGTCCTCGAAACGCGCACCGGGTTGGATGATGTCCGCCGCCGAATGGTAGATGCGCCGGTACTTCTCGTTAAACGCGAGCAGCCGATCGTCCGCATCGAACAACGCGAAGCCTTCAGGAACCGTCTCGATGGCGTCTTTCAGGCGCTCTTCCGCGCGCGACGCGCGAGCCAACGCTTTTCGCGCGGATTGAGTCTGATAGAAAAGCAGGAAGATCAGCACCGTGCCGATGACGAAAACAGCGGCCGTGACGAGTATGAGATTGCGATGAAGCTCCTCGAGGTCGAGCCTTTGAAGAGCGACACGCGCGATTTCCGCGTTGGACGTCGAAACAGACAACGCCTGCAGCTTCGGCGCGATGGCATCCACGGCATTGAGAGCGTCCGCGTAGCGTCCCGCGTCTGTTACGGATTCGGCTTGCGTCAGCGCCGCGCGCACGGCCGCGATGGCTTCCGGCGCGCCGGGCACTTCGATGAGGCGCCGGCCCACGTCGCCCTCCCCAAACAGGGCGATTCGGCTCCACACCAAGTCTATCCGCGCCTTGACCTTTTGTGCGGCGGATTGCGATGGCGTGGCGATCGCACGGCTCAACTCATTCGAAAGCTTCAAAGCCTCGATCTGCAATTGAGACGCCGACCAAGCGACCGTCTCTTGCGACTGCTCCACGTAGATTGCGTCGTGCCGCGCGATGTTCCAGAGGTGCGCCGCGACAACCCCCGCGACCGCAAGGCCTGCCAAGCCCAGAACGAAATCGAGACCGATGCCCTTGAGACGCTTCACGGCTCGACCCGAATCTCTTTGACCTGCCAAACCCACTTTGCATTCGTCTCGGGATTCTGCAGCGCTTTGTATTCATCTCTCGGATAGACGATCCAGGTCGGTCCCTTGTCTCGCGCGGTCAGATCCTTGCCGTCCATGCGATCCGCCAGCAGAACCGGATACTGCTCGAAATCCGATACCGGCAATACGACCTGATAATCGTTGAGCGCGATGACGGTGATTTTGCTGCCGGACGCTCCAACCGCCCGCAAAAGATCGCGCATCAGCACGCCTTCGAACTCTGGCGTACCGGACGTCCAGGAGGTGGAGGTCTTCAATTTTGCCTGCCCCAACGCGTGAAGCATCTCGCGGTCGAACACGGCGGTATCCCCGGCATTGCGAACGGCGATCTGACCCGACACCGTCAGGATCGGCGCCGTGCGCGGCGCGGACAGGGGCTTCTGCCCCCAGGCCGTTCCAGTGCCCAAAACGCCGAGAAAGACCGCAACAATAAAGCCGATGCGCCGGTTCATGGAGAGCACTCCGTTTGTCTTCCTCTACTGATCAACCTTTCCGGTTGCCAACGCCATGCCATGCCAGCGGCTTGATCCATAAGGGAAATTTATCGAGCTTCCGCCTCATCGTGATAATTCTCTCAAATTGAGAGTCTTCGTGAGAGCGGCATCGTAGCGCGTCGCTCGCTTCCCAACACGACGGCGAGCTCCCACATTCCGGCCACCGCGACTGGCATGCTCGGGCTGGAAAATTCGCGAAGGCGCACTTTCGACAAATTGAGACTCTTGGAGAGAGAAATCCGATCAATTTGTCGAATCCGGCACGCTCGGAACCGGCGCGACATCGTTCTCGAGCAAACGCCCCAGCCTCTAAAAACGTAGATGGCATAGCCCTTTCCAGCGCATTTCGGTAGCCGCGTCCGCACCGTGCACGTGCATTGCACCTGTCTGCGCGTCATGGACACGCAAAACATCAAACGACGGCTCTACGCCTACTGCCTTCTCGGCGGGGTCTTTGTCCTCATGGCCGTCCTCGCGCCGCGCGCGCAGGCCCAAACAAAGGGCGAAGACCGCATCGTCGAATCGCCGATGGGCTTTGCATCGAATACCGATCGCGACACGGCGATTGGCTATCTCTTCGATCTCACCCAAACCCAGTTAGGAAACCAAAATGCCCATGCTTTCGCCGACCTCGCCCCGTAAAGGCCGCTTCGCGCTCTGGACCCGCTCGGTCGCTTTGACATTCATGCTCAGCTTGATGCGGAGCGCAGCCTTTGCGCTCGCGCTCGGCGGGGTGCTCGGCGGTTGATCGCCGATCGAGGCCTCCGATGGAGCCTGCGTCACCGCTTGACTAGTCGACGAAATATTCGAACCGGCGCCGAACGTTTGACTCGGCCCGCCTCCAGACGCGCGATGTTAATGCCCGAGCGGCTGCTTTCCGCCGTCGTGGCGTGGGTCGTGCTCACCTGTGCGGCCGCCATGCTTGCCCTGCTCCTGCACTCAAGGGGCGCGCACGGCGGCGACTCGCATCCGTCGATACATCAGCAGATCACCCAACAGCCCGCCAGAACGGGAGACCCGGCGCCGCGGTAAACCGCGACATGACGATGGCAGCCTGTCCGTGCTAACAGGCTGTCCGTGAAACACCGCTCCTTCCGGCGCATCGTC
>CAYZFH010000007.1:0-29737 GCA_964477375.1 uncultured Rhizobiaceae bacterium
CGATTCAAAATCCAATTACGGCTTCGTCAACCCGCCCGTCTATCACGCCTCGACGGTCCTGTTCCCCAGCGTGGCCGCGATCGAGGAGTCCAATAAGGACCCTTATTCCGGTGTCCGCTATGGACGCTATGGCACGCCCACGACCTTCGCGCTGGAAGAAGCCGTCGCGGCTTTGGACGGCGGTGCACGCGGTGTTCAGGTCTCATCCGGTCAGGCGGCCATCACGGTGGGACTGCTGGCTTTCCTCAAGGGCGGCGACCATCTGCTGATGACCGACACGGCCTATCAGCCGACGCGGCGCTTCTGCGACCACTTCCTGGCGCGCTTCGGTGTGGAGACCACCTATTACGACCCGACCATCGGCGCCGGTATCGCCAAGCTGCTGCGTCCCAATACAAAGGTCGTCTATCTCGAGTCGCCCGGCTCCCTGACCTTCGAGGTCCAGGACGTGCCCGCCATCGCCGCCGCCGCGCGCAAGCACGGTGCCAAGGTCTTGCTCGACAACACCTGGGCATCGGGCCTCTATTTCAAACCGTTCCAGCATGGCGCCGACGTCGCGATCTATGCCGCGACCAAGTACATCGTCGGCCATTCCGACGCGATGCTCGGCATGATCACCATGGGATCGGCGGACGATTTCAAGGCGATCAAGAGCAGCGCATCGATCCTGGGCAACAGTGCTGGGCCGGATGACTGCTATCTCGGCCTGCGTGGCCTTCGAACCATCGGCGTGCGCATGCGCCAGCACCAGGAGAACGGCTTGGCACTCGCCCGCTGGCTGCAAGGCCGGCCGGAGGTTGCCGCAGTGCGTCATCCCGCTCTGCCGAACGACGCCGGTCACACGATCTGGAAGCGTGATTTCACTGGCGCATCCGGCCTGTTCGGCGTTGTCCTGCAGACCTACTCGAAAGCATCGGTCGATGCGTTTCTCGATTCGCTCGAACTGTTCGGCATGGGCTTCAGCTGGGGCGGCTTCGAAAGCTTGATCATCCCCTTCTCCCTCTCCAACCAGCGCACGGCGACAACCGATAAAGAACCAGGGCCGATGTTGCGCATCCATGCCGGCCTCGAAGATCCCGACGATTTGATCAAAGATTTGGAGCGCGGCTTCGCGAAGCTCAAAAAGTAAATGGATAGCAATATTTCAGACACGACGATCGGCGTCGTCCTTGGCGAACTGACGTTCGACGCACAGGGGCTGGTCCCCGCCATCGCGCAGCAGTACGACACGGGCGAAGTGTTGACGCTTGCCTGGATGAACCGCGACGCCATCACAGAAACGCTGAAAACCGGCCAGAGTTGCTACTGGTCCCGCAGCCGCCAGAAGCTTTGGCGGAAAGGTGAATCGTCGGGGCAAGTTCAGCGTTTGATCGAATTCCGCTATGATTGCGACAACGACGCCGTCCTGCTGATGGTCGATCAGAAAGGTGTGGCCTGCCACACCGGCCGGCGGACATGTTTCTTCCGCGCGGTTCGCGGCGGCAAGGTCGAGACCATCGCCGAGGTGCTGGTCGACCCCAAGACGCTGTACGGATCATGATCCGCGCCGCGCTCGCCGCTTTCCTTTTCTGCACCGTCTGCGGCGGCGCACTCGCCGGTGACGATCCGCCCGCCACGCTGTTGACGAAGGTCAACGCGATCCGCTTGGCCCAGGGCTTGCCGCTCGTCTCATCCGATGCGGAACTCACCCGTGCCGCGCAGCGTCACGCGGAAGAGATCGCCGCGCGCGGCGAATTGAGCCACGCGGGCAGCGACGGCGCGCTGATCGGCGAGCGCCTGGACCGGGTCGGTTATCCCTACATGCTGGCCGTCGAAAATCTGGCTTCGGGCACGCTGGACGCGGACGACACGCTGGAACGCTGGATGGGCAGCCCAGGCCACCGCGTCAATCTTCTCTCCGCCGCCATACGGCAGGCAGGCGTGGGCTATATTGAGGTGCCGGTGCCCGACATGCGTATTTCGTATCGTTCCTATTGGGTCCTGATGCTGGCGCGTCCGGCATCCGAACCCGGCGGTTAAACCAGCCAGGCTTCTTCCTGTGGCGTCAATCGTCGCCCACCCGCGCGACGAACAGCTTCCGCAGCCGCCTCATCCCGCCGTCCGCTTTTCGCAAGCGCCACGATCCAAGTTTGCCGAATCACATCGTTCTGCGCGTCACTGCCGCCGACACGCTGCGCATCGCGGATAGCCGGCTCCATAACACGGGCCGCTGTCGCATGGTCATTCAGTGCTGCGGCAAGACAGCCTTCGACCAATGGCGTACCGACCCGTTGCCAGATGCGCCCCTCCTCGCCCTGCCGCTGGTCCGCCAGACGGCGCTGACGAACGATTACCTCACGCGCCTCTTTCTCCCGCCCGCCACGCGCCAGGGCGTAGGCGTAGTGGCTGGCCAGGAACGGGAACATGAAGCCGCGGGCAGCGCTATCCAGATGCGGCATCATAGGTGCCCACGCGCCATCCCAGCATTTGCCAACAAGCTCCATCCGCCACAGAAGCGAAACCGCGTCGGTATGCGTGAAAACGTCGTCCGGTCGATGCGCCCAGACGCGCTCCTGGTACAACGTGCGAACCCGGTCGCAATCGAACGCTGCCAAATGAAACAGCGCCGCGTGCCACCACAAATGGGTCTGCATCCCGACGTCATGTCCGGACCAACCGGCCGCGTGGCGCACCGCGATCGCCGCGCCCCGTTCGACATCGCCTTCGTTGATCAGCGCGTGCGCCAGCGCGTGATGCGCCCAAGGCGTGCTCTCCTGGCACGCGATGGCCTCTTCCGCGATGCCTTTTGCGCGCGGCCGGTCGCCTGTCAGTTCGGCCGCGAAAGACTGCATAGCAAGAAATTCCGGCACACCTTCATTGGCCGGAGCGACGCGATCCATGAGAGCGCAATGCCGCTTCGCATCCGGCTCCTGGAAGAACAGGAACTCCGCGATCTTTAGCGCCACCAGATCGGCCGGACAGGCCAAGGTCAGATCGTCGAGAAGTGTCTTGGCGCGCGCGAAGGAGGCGTCGGCCCACGCTTGGGCCGCTTCGATCAGCCCTCGTTCCCGCTCGTCGGCCGCACATGTCCGCGCCCGCGCCAGGAAGGGCCGGGCTTTTTCGGTGATGACCGCTTCATTCTGCGAGAAGATGAACAGGAACGCCGCATAGACCTGCAGCAACGCGCAACCCGGATAGGCGTCGGCGTCCGCGATCACCTGATCCAGGTCGGGCTCGTAATTCAGCAGGCGGCGCGAGAACCGGTCGACGGCGGCCACCGCCGCTTCGGAGGTCACGGAAACCGCCAACCCTCTGCGATCGCGTCTCATCGCGCTCCCATAAGGCAGATCAGCAGGTGGCGACCCCGGCAGGACTTGAACCTGCAACCCCGCGCTTAGAAGGCGCGTGCTCTATCCGTTGAGCTACGGGGCCATGCATGGGGAAGTCTATCACGACCGGCGCGAATCCGCCGGGCCGATCCATCAGGTGGTCTTGTTCCACGCGAAATTGGCCGCGTAGCTCTTGGACTTTAGAGGATCGGCATGCGGCTCGTTGACGACATAGGCAATGCCCCGCGCTTCGGCGTAGGCCACGGCCTCTTCCCGCGTCGGGAACTGCAGTCTCAACTGCTGCTTGGTGTCGCCCGAACTGGTCCACCCCATCAAGGGGTCATTGCTCTTCGGCAACGCGGGCTCGAACTCGAGGACCCACTTCTTTGTCTTGGCCCGTCCGGACTGCATTGCCGTCTTCGCAGGTCGATAAATCCGTGCGGTCATGTCCGTCCCCAAGACTTCGGCGCCGTGTTGGTCGGGGCGAGAGGATTCGAACCTCCGACCCCCGGCTCCCAAAGCCGGTGCTCTACCAGGCTGAGCTACACCCCGAGGTGCGCCGCGGCTGACATACACGAAGCCCATGAACGCAGCAAGCGCACTTCCTGATCCGGGCGGATTGCGGCTAGATTTACCACCCCTTTCGAGGACTCCGCATGGCGCGCCGAAGCATCAACCTGACCGATCCACTGCACGAGTATCTGGTCGCGAGCTCCGTTCGCGAACCCGAAATCCTGGCACGTCTTCGCGCCGAGACCGCGCCCATGGAAATGGCGGGGATGCAGATCTCGTCTGAACAGGGCCAGTTCATGCGCCTCCTGGTCGAGCTGATCAGCGCCAAGCGTGTGGTCGAGGTCGGAACCTTCACCGGCTACAGCAGCCTGGCGGTCGCGCTTTCCCTGCCGGCAGACGGCCGTATCGTAGCCTGCGACGTGAATCGAGAATGGACCGACATCGCCCGGCGCTACTGGGCGGAAGCCGGCGTGGCCGGGAAGATTGACCTGCGTCTGGCTCCCGCGCGCGATACCCTCGACGCCATGATCGCCGCCGGCGAGCAAGGCCGCTACGATTTTGCCTTCATCGACGCCGACAAAAAGAATTACGACGCCTATTACGAGCGCTGCCTTCAGCTCGTCCGCACGGGTGGTCTGATCGCCATCGATAACGTGCTTTGGAACGGCAAGGTCATTGATCCATCGGCGAGCGATGAAGACACCGCGGCAATCCGCGCCTTGAATGCCAAGATCGCCAAGGACGAACGGGTCACCGTCAGCCTCCTCCCGATCGGAGACGGGCTGACCCTCGCGCGGAAACGATAGCCCTCATGTCAAAGCTGTTCCTTCGCCTTGATCTTGCCCCCGGTCACGCGCTTGGCCCCGGCAAGATTGGCCTACTGGAGAAGGTACGCGACCTGGGGTCGATCTCCGCCGCCGCCCGCGCGATGAAGATGTCCTATCGCCGCGCGTGGCTCCTGATCGAGAGCCTCAACGAATCGTTCGACAAGCCCGTGATCGACGCCAGCACGGGCGGATTGCACGGCGGTGGCGCCACCCTCACCCGCTTCGGCCTCGAGGTCATCGAGCGCTACCGGGCCATGGAATCCATGGCGGAGAAGAGCGTCTCGACCCACATCAAGGCGTTCGAGCGCGCGTCCGCGGTCAAGCCCCGCGGCGGTCGAGCGCCACGCTCTTGACCAGGGCATAGACCTCCTGCCCCTCGCGCAAGCCCAACTCCTCGGCCGATAGCCGCGTTACGCGCGCCAGAAGCGCGGCCGAGCCGACCGTGACGCGCACCTCGGCGTACGGCCCCTCATCGACCGCGACGGTGGAAACTCGCCCCTGCAGGACGTTCAACACGCTGGTGCCATCCGGCCTGCGGATGCTGAGCGAGACGTCACGCGCCGGAATTCGCAAACGAACGGCGGTACCAACCGCCTGATCCACGCGCGGCACGCGCAGCACGGCGCCATCGAAATGGAGTTCCGATAGGCCGTAGCGCGAGTCATGAGACGCCACGCGCGCGTGAACGACGGCGCCGGCCTCCTGCCGCCGCGCGAGCAATGGCAAGTCCGCGCGCGAAGATAGTTCCTCCACGCTGCCGACGGCCGCGACCGAGCCTTCGGCCATCAGCACCATCGTGTCGGCGAGGCGCGCCACCTCGTCCATAGCGTGGCTGACATACAAGATCGGCAAGCCCATCTGATCGCGCAGCCGCTCGATATAAGGAAGGATCTCGCTCTTGCGAGCATCGTCCAGCGATGCCAACGGCTCGTCCATCAATAGTATCCGCGGATTGGCCAGAAGCGCCCTGCCAATGGCCACGCGCTGCTTCTCGCCGCCCGACAATCCGCTTGGCCGCCGGGCAAGCAGGCCCTCGATGCCCAGCAACGCGACAACCTGATCAAACGACGCGTAGCGTCCCTCGGCCGGAGAAAAATAGCGGCCGTAGAGTAGGTTCTGGCGGACCGTTAGATGCGGGAACAATCTCGCATCCTGGAAGACATAACCGATCCGCCGCCGATGCGGCGGAACATTGGTCTTAGATGTGGAATCGAACAGTGTGCGGCCGTCGACCGAGATTCGGCCGCGCTCCGGGCGCAGCAGACCCGCGATCATGTTGACGACCGAAGTTTTGCCGGATCCAGATTGACCGAACAGCGCTGTGATCCCCGCACCGCACGAGAACACCGCGTTCAGCGCAAAAGCGCCCAGCGACTTCTCGACGGAAACCTCAAGCGACATGGGGCTGAACCCGGCGCCCGACGGCGCGCGCGAGCAACTCCGACGCCAGCAGCGCAGTCATCGACAGGACGACCGCGATCACGCACAGGCGCAGCGCGGCGCCCTCCCCGCCCGGAACCTGGGTGAGCGTATAAATCGCATTAGGGATCGTGCGCGTCTCGCCGGGAATGTTGGAAACGAACGTGATGGTTGCGCCGAACTCGCCCAGGCTCTTTGCATAAGCCAGGATCGCGCCCGCCAGAATACCCGGCAACGTCAGCGGCAAAGTAATCGTCGCGAATACCCAGAGCCGGTTGGCGCCCAATGTGTTAGCGGCGGATTCGAGCCGGCGGTCGACCGCTTCGATCGACAAGCGGATGGCGCGCACCATCAGCGGGAAGGCCATCACCGCAGATGCGATCGCCGCGCCTGTCCACCGGAAGGCAACCACGATGCCAAGCGTCTGCTCCAGCCATTCGCCGAGTGGCCCCCGCCGCCCCAGCAGCAACAGCAACGCATAGCCGGTAACGACCGGCGGCAGCACCAGCGGAAGATGGATCACGCCGTCCAGGATGCTCTTGCCCGGAAAATCCCGCCTGGCCAGCAGCCAAGCGGTAAAAATTCCAAACGGAAGACTTCCCAGCACGGCCCAGACGGCCACACGCAGGCTTAGGCGGATCGCTTCGAGTTCCAACGGCCCCAGTTCGAACATCGCCCCACCGAAGAATATGCCGGGATCGCCCGGCTATATTCATCAAGACATAACGGATAGGCGCGAGCTAGTCAGCAGCCCCGGGAGCTACTTGGCGGGCGCAAAAACCGGCTTGGTCAGCTTGTCGCCCGCCTTGATGCCGAGCTTCTCGGCCGTGCCGCCGGGCAGCTCCAGCACCGCGCGAACGTATTCGCCCGACGCGATTGTCGTTTCGGACATCGGGACGGCGCGCGAAGCGATCTTCACGATAGTGCCATCGGTCTTGATGAACAGCATGTCCAGCGGGATGAGCGTGTTCTTCATCCACATATAGACATCCTGGTCGAAGCCGAAGTCGAACAGCATGCCGCCGTTGGGCGGAAGCGATTTACGGCACATCAGGCCGCGGCCGCGCTGATCTTGAAACGTCGCCATCTCCACATCGAACTGCTGCGGGCCTTTCGCGGTCTGGATCACCGCCTGGCCGCGCGGGAACGTCACCGACGTCGGCACATCGCAATCATTCGCTGCACAAGCGGATGTCATTGCGACCAGGAGGGTCAGGCCGATGGCGCCGCCGAGGCGCGCCATGCGTTCGATCATCCGTTGGGCCATGATGCGGAACCTGTTGTTGGTTGGCGCTTTCCTAACCGAAGCCAGGGCGGGCGGCAATCGCTGCCCTTGGCCCTGGAGGCCGCCCGTAGTAACTGTTGGGTGCCGCGAATATGCGGCGGCTCGTTTGGAAGACTGAACGATTATGCGGGATTTAGCCGACCTTCTTCGCAGCACCAAAAATGACGGCGCGCTCGACAGCGAAGCCATCGCCGTCTTGTCCGACCCTGCCGTCCTCGAACAGATCGAACGGCTGGGCGGGATGATGCAGGCTTTCAAGCTGCAGCTAGGCAAGCAGTTCTTGGAGCAGCTGCGTGCGCGCCTGGTGCAGGCCGCCGAGCGCGAGCCGGAATATTGGCAGTTCATCGAGAGCGCACGGGTCGAGACGACCCTTGGCCTGCGGCCCGATGGCCAGATCGGCCGCTTCGCCGAGGATTTCGGATTGGTGTTCGCCTTCGCGACGTCGCCCGGCCTTCCCTTCACCGAACCCTGGGTCGGTATCGCCACCACGCCCCGCGCGCACGACCGCATCAAGACCGACATCTTCGAACGCACGCAGAGCGCCTTTGCCGACGCCAAGCGTGCGGACCCATCGGGCTGGTGGGTCCAATGGGCGCGCGTGCCGAACTGGCCCGATGTCAGCCGTCCCCGCAATTTGGCCGCGCTAGTGGGTACGCAACGCGACGCGCTCGTCGATCAAGTCGCTGGCTGGCTTACAGGACTTGCCCCCGCCGTCGCGGACATCCTGCGTCATGAGGCCGGAGACGGCTGGTGACGCTTGTCCCCCGGCTAGGCCGACAGTAGCTTCCCTCGACGACAACTGGAGATTTCCGTCCATGGATATGAGCGGCGAATACCGCATCAAGGCGTCCCGCGACGCCGTCTGGCGCGCGCTGAACGACCCCAAAGTCCTGAAACAGTCCATCCAAGGCTGCGAAGAGCTTAACAAGACCTCCGACACGGAATTCACGGCCAAGGTCACTGCCAAAGTCGGCCCGGTGAAAGCTAAGTTCGGCGGCAAGGTCACGCTCAACGATTTGGATCCACCCAACGGGTATAAGATCGTGGGCGAAGGCCAAGGCGGCGTCGCCGGTTTCGCCAAAGGGTCGGCCGATGTGAAGCTGACGACTGACGGCGATGACACAATCCTGAAATACGAAGTCAAAGCCGCGGTTGGCGGCAAACTGGCCCAGATCGGCTCACGCCTGATCGGCGCCACGGCCAAGAAGATGGCTGACGAGTTCTTCACAAAGTTCTCGAAGCTGGTCGAAAAAGGCGCCTGATAGGCGCCTACCTGTCGAAGCCCGGCTGTCCCCATTAGATAGCCGGGCGATTTTCTCCCCGTCGCCAAAAGTAAAGGCAATTTCCTCGGCTTGCGGGCAAGTCCGGCTTGACCGCACGCGCGCCGGGGATAAGACTGCGCGTGGGACAGATTGCAGGCTGAAAAGCCGTCACTCGCAATCATTCGAAGGTGCGGAATTCAAGGGCTCCGCGCCCAAAAAACCAGGGAGGATTTCATGCCCGCCGTTTCCATGACGGTGAACGGGAAGAAGGTGTCTGCCGACGTCGAGCCGCGCACCCTTCTCGTCCATTACCTGCGCGAGCATCTCGGCCTGACCGGCACCCATGTCGGTTGCGACACCAGCCAGTGCGGCGCGTGCGTCGTCCACATCAACGGCGAATCGGTGAAGAGCTGTACGGTCCTGGCCGCACAGTCCGAAGGCGCCAAGGTCACGACGATCGAAGGCCTGGCCGACGGCGACAAGCTGCACCCGATGCAGGAAGCCTTCCGCGAGCATCATGCGCTGCAGTGCGGCTTCTGCACGCCCGGCATGGTGATGAGCGCCATCGACCTGGTGAAGAAGAACAAGAATCCGAGCGAGAAAGAAATTCGCGAGTGGCTTTCGGGAAACCTTTGCCGCTGCACCGGATACCACAACATCGTGAAGGCGATCGCGGCTGCCGCTCAGACGATGCGGGGTTGAGGCCATGTCAGCCACAGGCATCGGCGCCCCGGTCCGTCGGATCGAGGATTTTCGATTTCTGACGGGACGCGGCACCTACACGGACGACCTCAACCAACCCAAACAAGCGCACGCCTATATCCTGCGCTCGCCTCATCCGCACGCGCGGATCAAGGGTATCAAGACTGCCAAAGCCGCCAAGGCCAAGGGCGTCATCGCCGTTCTGACCGGCGCGGATGTCGTGAAGGACGATCTGGGCGGCCTTCCCTGCGGCTGGCAAGTGACCGACCGGCACGGCAAGCCGATGGTCGAGCCCCCTCACCCAATCTTGGTTTCAGACGTGGCGCGTCATGTCGGCGACCAGGTCGCCGTCGTGATCGCGGAAACGCATCAGCAGGCGCGCGATGCGGCCGAACTGATCGAGGTCGACTACCAGGTTCTGCCTTCCGCCACTTCGACCGCCGACGCCGCGAAGAAGGGCGCCGCCCTCGTATGGGATCAGGCGCCCAACAATCTTTGCTACGATTGGATTCTGGGCGACGAGCAGGCCGCCAACGCGGCCTTCGCCAAGGCAAAGCACGTCGCCAAGGTCGATATCGTCAACAACCGCCTGATCCCGAACGCGATGGAGCCGCGCGCCGCCGTCGGCGTCTACGACGCAGCCAAGGATCATTACACGCTCCATACCACCAGCCAGAATCCGCACGTCATCCGGCTGCTGATGTCCGCCTACGTGCTGAAACTGCCTGAGCACAAGGTGCGCGTGAATGCGCCCGACGTGGGCGGTGCCTTCGGATCCAAGATCTTCCATTACGCCGAAGAAGCCATCGTCACCTGGGCCGCCAAGAAAGTCGGCCGCCCGGTCCGCTGGACCGCCGAGCGCAGCGAATCCTTCATGTCGGATGCGCACGGCCGCGATCACGTGACCCACGCGGAACTGGCCATCGACACGAACGGCAAGTTCTTGGCCATGAAGGTCTACACGATCGCGAACATGGGCGCCTATCTGTCCACCTTCGCGCCGTGCGTTCCGACCTATCTCTACGCACTGCTGCTCGCGGGCACTTACACCACGCCTACGATCTTCTGCGAGGTGAAGGCCGTGTTCACGAACACAGTGCCTGTCGATGCTTACCGAGGCGCCGGCCGGCCGGAAGCCACCTATGTCGTTGAACGGATCGTCGACGAGGCGGCCAAGGTCACCGGGATCGATGCGGCCGAAATCCGTCGCCGCAATTTCATTCCGCGCGACGCTTTCCCCTACCAGACTCCGGTCGTCGTCCAATACGACAGCGGCGACTACCAAAGCACCCTCGACATGGCGCTGAAGCAGTCCGACTACGCGGGCTTCGAGAAGCGCCGCGCCGAATCGGTCAAGAAAGGCAAGCTGCGCGGCATCGGCCTGTCGACCTATATCGAGGCCTGCGGCATTGCGCCCAGCGCCGTGGTGGGCTCGGTAGGTGCCCGCGCAGGCCTTTACGAATCGGCCCTGATCCGCGTCCATCCGACCGGATCGGTGACCGTGCTGACCGGCTCGCACAGCCATGGCCAGGGTCACGAGACGACCTTCGCCCAGCTTGTGTCGGAGCGCATGGGGGTCGAGCTCAAGAACATCGAGGTCGTCCACGGCGATACCGACAAGATCCCGTTCGGCATGGGCACATATGGTTCGCGCTCGCTTGCCGTTGGCGGCTCCGCCATGGTCAAGGCGATGGACAAGATCATCGCCAAGGGCAAGAAGATCGCCGCCCACCTGCTCGAGGCCGCCGAGGCGGACATCGAGTTCAAGGACGGCACCTTCTCCGTCGCGGGGACCGACAAGAAAAAGGCGTTGGCTGAGATCGCCGGGGCGGCCTATGTGCCCCACAACTATCCGATCAACGAGCTGGAGCCGGGCCTCGAGGAGCAGGCCTTCTACGATCCTACGAACTTCACTTTTCCCGGCGGCTGCCACGTGGCCGAGATCGAGATTGATCGCGACACGGGCATCGTCCAATTGGTGAATTTCGTGGCGGTCGACGACGTCGGACGCGTGATCAATCCGATGATCGTCGAAGGCCAGGTCCATGGCGGCGTCGCCCAAGGGTTGGGCCAGGCGTTGTTGGAAGGCTGCGTATACGACAGTGACGGCCAATTGCTGACCGGTTCGTACATGGACTACACCATGCCGCGCGCCGATCACCTGCCACCGCTCAAGGTCAGCACTCACAACACGATGTGCACGCACAATCCGTTGGGCGTGAAGGGCGTTGGCGAAGTGGGCGCGATCGGTTCGCCGGCCGCGATCATGAACGCCGTCCATAATGCGCTGGCGCCCTTGGGCGTCAGGGAAATCCAGATGCCGGCGACGCCGGAGCGGGTCTGGCGGGCCATCCATGGCGCCCGCCGCGCCGCCGAATAGACAGGAGGGGACACCAATGTACGCATTCAATTATCACCGCGCGAAGACCGTTGCCGACGCGCTGAAGCTCTACAAGAAAGCCAAGGACCCCAAGTTCCTGGCCGGCGGCCACACGCTGATCCCGACGCTGAAGCAGCGTCTGGCGCGCCCCTCCGATCTGATCGACATCACCGGCATCGCGACGCTGAAGGGCATCAAGGCCAGCAAGACCGCCGTCGTGATCGGCGCACTGACCCCGCATGTCGAGGTCGCGACGTCCTCCGCCGTCAAGAAGGCCATCCCGGCCCTCGCCGCGTTGGCCGAGGAGATCGGCGACCCCCAGGTACGTCACCGCGGTACGATGGGCGGCTCGGTCGCGAACAGTGACCCGGCGGCCGACTATCCCGCCGCCGTGCTCGGCCTCGGCGCCACGATCGAGACCAACGCGCGGAAGATCCCGGCCGACAAGTTCTTCAAGGGCGTCTTCGAGACCGCCATGAAGGACAACGAGATCCTGACCAAGATCAGCTTCCCCGTGCCCGAGAAGGCCGGCTATATGCGCTTCGACCAGCCGGCGTCGCGCTTCGCGCTTGTCGGCGTCTTCGTCGCCAAGTTTAAGGACGGCGTCCGCGTGGCGGTGACCGGGGCTGGTCCCTGCGCCTTCCGCGTGCCCGCCATGGAAAAGGCGCTTAACGCCAAGTTCTCGCCCGAGGCCCTCGAAGGGATCACGGTCCCCCATGACGACCTCAACTCGGACATCCACGGTAGCGCCGAGTACCGCGCGCACCTGATCACCGTGATGGCCAAGCGGGCGGTCGCGGCGGCCAAGTGAAGCCTTCGTCTACGGGCGAAAAACTGCTTTGAATTGCGGAGAAGGCAGGGGAAATTCCCCTGCCTTCTTTGTTTTTGGGTATTCTTCCCCATCCCTATTCCGCGAGAGAATTCCAGCCCATGGCCGTTCGCGTCCCCGAGTCCGTCGACGACACACTTTCGCTTCTGACCAAGGCCGATTATGTGGCCGACCGCAGCCTGGCGACGGCGGCGTTCCTCGCGCTGAAGCTAAACCGTCCCCTCTTCCTCGAGGGCGAGGCCGGCGTCGGCAAGACCGAAATCGCCAAGGTGCTGGCCAAGACGCTCGGCCGCAACCTGCTGCGCCTGCAGTGCTACGAAGGCCTGGATGTGTCCTCGGCCGTGTACGAATGGAACTACTCGCGCCAGATGATCGAGATTCGTATGGCCGAAGCCGGCGGCGCGGTCGACCGCGAACAGCTCGGCACCGACATTTTCGACAAACGCTTCCTGATCGAACGCCCCCTTCTCCAAGCGCTGGAACCTGCCGCCGGCGGCGCACCGGTTCTCCTGATCGACGAGTTGGATCGCGCCGACGAACCGTTCGAGGCCTATCTGCTCGAGGTTCTGTCCGATTATCAGATCACCATACCCGAGCTGGGCACGATCAAAGCCGCCAAGCCGCCGATTGTCGTCATCACTTCCAACCGGACGCGCGAGATACACGACGCGCTCAAGCGGCGTTGCTTCTATCACTGGGTCGATTATCCCGATGCGGCGCGCGAACTGCGCATCCTGCGGATCAAGGTGCCCCACGCGGCGGAGGCGCTGTCGCGTCAGGTCGTCCATTTCATCCAGCATCTGCGGAAGATGGACCTGTTCAAACTGCCCGGCATCGCCGAGACCATCGATTGGACGCAGGCGCTTACCCAGCTCGACGTCCTGGCGCTCGACCCGGAGACGATCAACGACACGGTCGGCGCCCTGCTCAAATATCAGGACGACATCGCCAAAATCCGCGGCAGCAAGGCCGCGGAGATCCTGGAGCAGGTGAAGGCCGAGATCGCGGCGGCCGGAGCGGCCTGACATGGCCGAACTCGAACTGCCCGAGGTTCCGACCGGCGGCAAGTTGGTCGAGAACATCATGCATTTCGCGCGCACTCTGCGTGCCGCGGGCCTGCCCATCGGTCCCGGCAAGGTGCTCGAAGCTCTACGCGCCGTGGAAACGGTCGGCATCTCCAACCGCAACGATTTCTATTGGGCGCTGCATGCGGTGTTCGTGAACCGGCGTGACCAGCGCGAGATGTTCGATCAGGCGTTCCATGTCTTCTGGCGCAACCCGCGCATCCTGGAACGGATGATGTCCCTCATCCTACCCACGCTGGACATTCCGGAAGCCGTCCAGGGCGAGGAATTGAGCCGCCGCATCGCCGACGCGCTGCGTATTGGAGCCAACGGCGAGCCCAAGGAAGAGAAGGAAAAGGAGCCTGAGATCGAAGTCGATGCGGTGATGACCTACTCCGACCGCGAGATGCTGCAGAAGCAGGACTTCGAGAAGATGTCGTTGACGGAGATCTCGGACGCCAAAGCCGCCATCAAGAGAATGCGGCTGCCGATCATGGACGTGCCAACGCGCCGCTTCCGCCCCCGCGCGTCCGGCTCCCGCCTGGACATGCGCGCCACCTTGCGTGCCTCTCTGCGGTCGGGACCGCACGGCATCGCGCTGAAGCGACGCGAGCATCGCACGCGCCGTCCGCCCCTCGTCATTCTGTGCGATATCTCGGGCTCCATGAGCCGCTATTCGCGGATGCTGCTGCATTTCATGCACGCGGTGACCAACGACCGCGACCGGGTGCATACGTTCCTATTCGGCACACGCCTGACCAACGTGACCCGTCATCTGCGCCACCGCGACGTGGACGTGGCGCTGGAGCGCGTGGGCGAAGCCGTGGGTGACTGGGCGGGCGGCACCCGTATCGGCGTTTGCCTGTCGGACTTCAACCGTTTCTGGTCCCGGCGCGTCTTGGGCCAAGGGGCGGTCGTGATCTTCATCACCGATGGCCTCGACCGGGACGCGGGCGAAGGCCTGGGGCACGAGATCGAACGGCTGCATAAATCCTGCCGCCGCCTGATCTGGCTGAACCCCCTGTTGCGTTATGATGGGTTCGAACCCAAATCACTCGGCATGCGGGCGATCCTGCCCCATGTGGACGAGTTTCGTCCGGTCCATAATCTCGAAAGTCTCGGCGCCCTGGCCGACGCGCTCAGCCGCGAAGGCCCCCGCCGGCAAGAAGGAGTGACGCGATGGTTGGCAACGATGCATTGAGCCACGAAGACATCCTCGGCACGGTCGATTCTTGGCTGAAGGGCGGCAAGGAGGTCGCGCTCGCCACGGTCGTCACCACTTGGGGTTCCTCGCCACGACCGGTTGGCAGCCAGCTGGCCGTCGACCAGACCGGCGCCATGATCGGCTCGGTCTCCGGCGGCTGTATCGAGGGCGCCGTCGTGCAAGAAGCCTTGGCCGCGATCAAGGACGGCAAGCCGCGCCTGCTCGATTTCGGCATCACCAACGAACAGGCCTGGGAAGTCGGCCTGGCCTGCGGCGGCAAGGTGCAGGTCTATGTGGAGCCCGTCGGATGAAACGCGCCCTTCTCGACCGGCTTCAGGCCGCGCGTGCGGCGAAGCGTCCGGTGGCGTTGGCCACCGATGTGAAGACCGGCTCCCAGGCTTTTCTCGACGACAAGGATGTTTCAGGCGATCTATCGCTGTCGCCCGCCGCTTTGGCCGCCGTGAAGAAAGCGCTTTCCGACGACAAGAGCGGCATGGCCGATGTCGAGGGCAAATCCATCTTCGTCCAGGTCTACAATCCGCCGCTGCGCATGGTCGTGGTCGGCGCTGTCCACATCGCCCAGGCGCTCGCCCCCATGGCCGCGCTCACGGGCTATGAGGTCGTTATTGTCGACCCGCGCCGCGCCTTCGCGACCGACGCACGGTTTCCCAATACACAAGTCACGACAGAATGGCCGGACGACGCGCTCGCGCGGCTCAAGCCGAATCGCCGCACCGCTATCGTCACGCTTACCCACGATCCCAAGATCGACGATCCAGCCCTGCAATCCGCCCTCAAGTCCGACGCTTTCTATATCGCGGCGCTTGGTAGCAAGAAAACGCACGCCGCGCGCCTCGCACGCCTGAAGGAAGCCGGCTTCGACGACGCCGCGATGGGCCGTATCCACGGGCCCGCGGGCCTGTCGATTGGCGCGAAATCACCGGCTGAGATCGCGCTCTCGATCATGGGCCAGGCCACCCAGGTCCTTCACAACCGGGACGCCGGATGAAATTCGGCGAGCTTCCGCTGGCCGAAGCCGAAGGCGCAATCCTGGCCCATAGCCTAGCGTTGCCGGGCAGCGATGGCGCGCGCGGCGCGATGTTCCGGAAAGGGCGCCGCCTGTCGGCTGAGGATGTGAAGGCGTTGGCTGCCGCCGGCTATGCCGCCGTCACCGCGGCCCGCCTCGGACCGGACGATATCCACGAAGATGAAGCCGCCGCCATCCTGGCTGCCGCCACGGCAGGCGCGCATCTCGACCAGGGCAAAGCGTTCACCGGCCGCGCGAACCTGTTCGCCTTGACGCACGGCATTGCGGTCATGGACCGTGCACGCGTGGACGCGATCAACCTGCTCGACGAATCCATCACCATCGCGACGCTGCCACCCTATACGGTCGTGGACGCGAAGCAGATGGTGGCCACGGTCAAGATCATTCCCTTCGCCGCGCCGCGTGCGACCGTCGAACGCGCTACCGCGATCGCCCGCGAGGGCGGTCCGCTGATCCGCGTTGCGCCATTCCGCGGACGTAACGTGGCGTTGATCCAGACCCGCCTCCCCGGTCTTAAGGCATCGGTTCTCGATAAGACCGTCGGCGTTCTACGCGCGCGGCTGGAAATGTTCGGTAGCCGCCTGGCGGACGAAGCGCGCTGCGCACATGAGGTTTCTGAGTTGCAGCAGGCTATCGAAAATGCCGCACGGAAAGGCGCCGACCTCATCCTGATCGCCGGCGCATCGGCGATCACCGACCGGCGCGATGTCGTGCCCGCGGCCATCGTGGCGTCGGGCGGCACGATCGATCATTTCGGCATGCCGGTGGACCCGGGCAATCTGCTGCTGTTGACACACCGCGGCGAGACGCCGGTGCTGGGCCTGCCCGGCTGCGTGCGCTCGCCCAAGTTCAACGGCTTCGACTGGGTGCTGCAGCGGCTTCTGGCCGACATCCCGGTGACCGGCACGGACGTGATGCTGATGGGTGCCGGCGGGTTGCTCAACGAGATCCCGTCCCGCCCGATGCCGCGCGAATCGTCGACGCAGGCCGGCAAGGATGAGGGCGTACAACGGGTGCCACGAATTGCGGCCGTGGTGCTGGCCGCCGGTATGTCCCGCCGCATGGGACCGACCAACAAGCTGCTGACCGCGGTCGAAGGTGCGCCCATGGTCGTGCGCGCGGTCGATGCCTCGCTGTCGTCCAAGGCCGGGCCCGTGATCGTCGTGACGGGCCACGAATCCGAGCGCGTGACGGAAATCCTTGGCCGCAAACGGAAGATCACGATCGTCCACAATCCGGATTATGCCCAGGGCCTGAGCACAAGTCTGGCGCGCGGGCTGGCCGCGGTGCCCGCCGAGTGCGACGGCGCCCTGATCTGCCTGGGCGACATGCCACGCGTTCGCGCCGCGCATCTCGATAAACTGATCGATGCGTTCAATCCCGTCGAAGGGCGCGCCATCTGTGTCCCGACCTACCAAGGCAAACGCGGGAACCCCGTTCTGTTCGGTCGCCGCTTCTTTGCCGAAATGGCGTCGGTATCGGGTGACGTCGGCGCGCGTCACCTGATCGGCGAGCATGACGACCAATTGGTCGAAGTCGAGATGGGCGATTCCGGCATCCTCCTCGATGTCGATTCGCCCGAGGCCCTGGCAGCCCTAACCGCGGCAAAGAGCGCCTAGCTTCGTGGCCGATCAGCTATATCAGGACGCGATCGTCGGCCTTGCCCGCGCCGCCAACGGCAAAGGCCGGCTCGACGCGTCCGACGGCAGCGCCACAGTCGACAATCCCCTCTGCGGCGACCGGGCAACTGTCGATGTGCGCATGAATGGCGACCGTGTCGCCGCGCTGGGCCATCTGGTGCGCGGTTGTCTTCTCTGCGAAGCCGCCGCATCTGCGATCGGCATGCACGCCACGGGGGCGACGCGCGCCGAAATGGACGCCGCGTTCGAGGCCACCAAGGCCATGCTGAAGGGCACGGGCGACGCCGTACCAGGATGGCCGGAGATGGCCGCCTTCGCCCCGGTACGCGCCCACCGCAGCCGCCATAGTTGCGTCCTGTTGCCGTTCGAGGCGCTGATCAAGGCCCTGGCCGCCGCAAAATAACCACGGCAGACGGGCCGCGCCGGTTCGTTTATCGTCGCCGCCCATGGACGCGCGCGAGGGCTGGGTCGTGGTGCGGCAGACGAGACTCGTCACGGGTCTCGTTCTCTTCACCTACATCGCCACACATCTGCTGAATCACGCCGCCGGCATCCTTTCGCTCGATGCCGCGGAGGATGCGCGCGTCTGGTTCCTTTGGTTATGGCGCGGCAGCATCGGCACCGTCCTTCTCTACGGTTCTCTTCTCACCCATCTGTGCCTTGCCTTGTGGGCCGTCTATCGCCGGCGCAGCCTGCGCATGCCGCCATGGGAAGCCGCGCAGCTTCTGCTTGGCCTGACCATCCCGCCGCTTCTGATCGACCACGTCATCGGGACGCGCGGCCTTCACCAGGAAGGCGGCATCGACGACTCCTACACCTACGTCACCTACGTGCTTTGGACGCTGGCGCCGTGGAAAGGCGTCGAGCAGATGGTCCTCATCACCGTCGCTTGGCTGCACGGCTGCATCGGCCTCCATTTCTGGCTGCGGCTCAAGTCCTGGTACCGCCGCACGATAGCCCTGGCCTACGCCACTGCTCTTCTCGTGCCGACCCTAGGCGTCGTGGGATTCATTGCCATGGGCCGCGAGGTCGCCGATCTGGCGCAAAGCTCGTCCTGGCGCAAACAGGCGATCACGGATTACCACCTGGACGACCAAGCGCTGCTTCAGCAGGCAGGAGACGCCAGCAATATTGCATTCGGCATTTTTGTCGGGCTGCTAGCTCTGACGCTCTTGGCGCGCTGGCTGCGTGCCTGGTGGATGCGCCGACACGGGCTCGTTCGCATCACCTACCCCGCCAACCAGATCGTCACGATCCACCCGGGTACCAGCGTGCTTGAGGCCAGCCGCGGCGCGCGGATCCCCCATGCCTCGGTGTGCGGCGGACGCGGGCGATGTTCGACCTGCCGCGTGCGGATCAGCATTGGTGTCGATGAGCTTCCCGCCGCAAACGACGAGGAGAAGCGCGTTCTGATGCGCGTGGGCGCGGCGCCCAATGTGCGTCTGGCCTGTCAGCTTCGCCCCACTGCCGATCTGGCCGTGGTGCCCCTTCTGCCGCCTTCCGCCACGGCGGCGGATACGGTCGCGCGCCAGAAACATCTGCGCGGCGAAGAGCGCGAAGTGGCGATCCTATTCGCCGATCTGCGCGGCTTCACACGCCTGTCGGAGGGGCGGCTGCCCTACGACCTTGTTTTCGTCTTGAACCGCTATTTCGAAGCCATGGGACAGGCCGTCGAACGTTCGGGCGGCCTTGTCGACAAGTTCATCGGCGATGGTGTCATGGCCCTGTTCGGCGTCGATCAGGATGCCGAGACAGGTTGCCGTAACGCCCTGGCAGCAGCGCAGGCCATGGCCAGCCGCCTGACGGGCCTAAACGAAAGCCTGGCGCATGAGCTGGAAGAGCCGCTGCGGATCGGCATCGGCATCCATGTCGGGCCGGCCATCGTGGGCGAAATGGGCTATGCTCGCGCCACCTCTATCACCGCCATCGGCGATGCCGTCAACACGGCCAGCCGCCTGGAAGCGCTAACGAAGGAATACGGCGCGCAGCTCGTGGTATCGGAAGAGATCGCGCGCCGCTCGGGCATCTCGCTCGATCAATTCGACAAGCACCATGTCGACATCAGGGGACGGCGCGAACCACTGGAGATTCGCGTCGTCGTACGGGCGGCCGATCTGCCCAGCCGCTGAGGCGTCTTACGACGCCTTGCCCTTGCTCTTGAACTTATCGATGGCCTCGCGCAGCTCGCGCTTCTCGACGCAATTGCGGCAGGCCTTGTCGAGCACAGCCATGCGCCCTTCCGCACCCTGGAGATTGTCCATCTCGAGATAGAGCTCGCCCATGTACTCGTTGGCGCCCAGATGATTGGGGTCGATGTCGAGCGCCGTCTCGTAATAGGTCTGCGCCTTCTCCTTCTCGCCCAGCTTCCGGTGCGCATAGCCCAGATAATTGAACGCATCCGCGTTCTTGGGCTGCTTCGCCACGACCTGTTCCAGCAAGGGGATGGCCCCTTTGTAGTCCTGCGCCTTGATGGCCTTTTCGGCCTTCGCGTAGTCCGAATCGGCCTTAGGCGTTTCAGTGGTGGTGCTGCTGCCCATCGCCATGGCGACGGTGCCCCATCCAGCCAACAGCACGACGGCGGCGATACGCACGATGGCAAGGCGCATGGTCTATCTCCCTGGCGTTTGGTTCAGCGAGGAAAGGCATAACAAACCTCGCAGGAAACCGAAATCTCACCCGCTTCAATTGTATGTTACCTAACCAAGAAACCTAAATATAGTACCTTAAGCCCCTCGCTTAAGTGCCTTAAGGTATTCGATATATTTCAATTGACAAGCAATCGAGCTAGGTGCCTCTTAGGTGTCGGCCAGCCCTAGGGTGAACCATGTCTCATATCCCGCTCACGCCCGCGATCGTCGAAACTCTGGCATCCCCCGCCAAAGGGCAGATCGATTATTGGGACGGCGCGCTTCCCGGCTTTGGCATCCGCCTTTCCCAAGGCGGCACGAAGTCCTGGGTCGTCATGCTGCGCCGGGAGAAGCGTAAGGTCCGCGTTACCCTCGGCACCTATCCACAGCTCTCGCTTGAGGCCGCCCGTGCTAAGGCGCGGGACCTCCTCGTCCAACAGGCGGATGGCGACCGGACGCCGGCTGGCCTAGCTATGGGAAGGGAATCCCGTGACGATTATCGCCCTGTTCCGCCCGTTCGCGGGACGGCACCGGCGCGCGAAGCAGATCCCGAATTGAACCGCACCGCGGCCCGCCTCATTTCCCTGATGGGGAATCTCTTGGATTCGGATACCAGCATTCAGAACAATCCCTCGGCCCGCCGCCCTTCGTCCTTCGAGGAGCCAAGCGCTCTCCCCTTCCGGGAATCGCGCGCGGTGACAGGCAATTCACCAGAGGCGAAGGCGTCCGCCCCCGCTATCGCGGTGCCCGCCCGCGCGGCGGACCGGAAGCGGCGCATTCTTCTGGTTGAGGACACCGAACTGAACCGCCTGGTCACCCTGGCCATGCTGGGAACCGGCAATTACACGGTCGATTCGGCAGCCAGCGGCCTGGAAGCGCTCGATGCCCTCAGGGACGTGCACTACGACCTGGTGCTGATGGACGTCTCCATGCCCAACATGGACGGTTTCGAGGCCACTCGCGCGATCCGCGCCATGGACGGGCCGATGAGCCGCGTTCCGATCGTGGCCATGACGGCCCACGCCATGGTCGGCGACCGCGAGCGCTGCCTGGCCTCCGGTATGGACGATTATCTGCCGAAGCCCGTCTCGCGCGCGGACCTATTGGCCAAGGTCGAGCACTTTGTCTCCCACGGCCGCAATCCCGAATCGGTGGCCGGCGGGCCTGAGGCTGACCGCGTCATCGACGAACGGACGCTGGAAGCGCTGACGGCCGACACCAATCCGGACACGCTGCGCGGCCTGGTGGAAACCATGCTGCCCGAGATGAACAAACGCCTGGACGCGATCGAGGCTGGCTGCGCCAACCGCGACGTCACGGCTGTCTCGCATGGCGCGCATAGCCTGAAAAGCATGGCTGCCACCTTCGGCGCCCGCGCGGTGGAACGCCTAGCCCAAGCCATTGAAGATCTGGCGCGCTCGGGAAACCTCGGCGAAGCCGCCGATCTGGTTTCGCCGCTGCGGGCGGCCGCCACCCGGGCCGATGAGGCCCTGCGCAGGGTCCGTGCGAGCGCCTGAACCGCCGCGTCAGAAGCGACCGGAATCCAGCGTTAAACCTTCCATGTCGATCTGGGGCTTCTTGCCCTGGATCATGTCCGCCGTCATGCGCGCGGACCCACAGGCCATGGTCCAGCCGATATGGCCGTGGCCCGTGTTCAGGTGCAAGTTAGCGTACTTGGCGGTGCCGAACAGCGGCGGGCCATCCGGCGTCATCGGACGCAGACAGGCCCAATAGTTAGGCTTCGACCAGTCGCAGGCATTGGGGAACATCTCCCGCGCGGTCTTGAGGATTGCCGTGAAATCCGAAGGCTGGAAATCGGTCTTGTAACCGGCGAACTCGGCCTTGCCGCCACAGCGGAACGTGTCGCCATATTTGCCCCACGCCACCAGCAAATCCTCGTCGATCCCTCCGACCGACGGCGTCAGGTTGCTGCCGTTGCAGGGGAACGACACGGTATAGCCCTTGATCGGGTAGACCGGCAGGTCGACGCCGACCGAGCGTGAAATGTGCGGACTGAAGCTGCCGAGCGACAGGACATAATTGTCCGCGGTGAATTCGCCCTTGTCCGTCACCACGGCTTCGATCTTGCCGTTGCCGGCCTTCAGCCCCTTCACGTTCGTGCTGTACTGGAACTTGACGCCCAGTCTGGCGGCTTCGGCGCCGATCTTGCGGGTGAACACGCGCGCGTCGCCGCTGGCATCCGTCGGGCAATAGAGAGCGCCAACATAGAGCTGCTTCACCGGCTCGAAGGCGGGCTCGATACGCGCGGCCTCGTCGCGGTTCTTCAACTCGAGCTGGATGCCGTTGTCGGTCAGGAACTTGGACGCCGCCGCGGCCTGGTCCATGTGGGCCTGATCGCGGAACATGTAGAGCAGGCCTTTCTGCAAATCATCGTACTCCAGCTTCAGCTCGCTCTTGAGCTGGGCCATGAGCTGTTCGCTGTATTTGCAGATGCGCAGCTTGCGCAGCGTATTCACGCGATAGCGCTCTGCCGTGCAGTTCTTGAGGAACTTCAAGCTCCACAGATAGAGGCGCGGATCGAGCCCAAGGCGGAAGATCAGCGCGGCATCCTTGTCCCAAAGCGAGCGCAGCAGGATCTTGGGGGCACGCGGCGAGGCCCAGGCGAAGGCGTGCGCCACGGCCAGAAGGCCGGCGTTCTGAAAGCTGGTTTCCATAGCCAATTCGGGCTGGCGTTCGATCAGGGTCACATCGTGCCCGTCCTTGGCCAAATAATAGGCCGTGGTCGTCCCGACCACGCCGCCGCCCATCACGATCGTCCGCATTCAAAGACCCCCGTTATCGGTCATGGGCCGCCTAGCGCCGGTGGGCGCCCGCGAACCGCCATGCATCCTGTTTACCCGCGCGCGTCGCGGCAAGGCAACAGAGCGCCTCTTCCACCAGCCGCGCCGCCAAAAGGCTGGTCGTACCGCTCTTGGTATCGAAATCGGGTGAAACCTCGACGACGTCAAAGCCGCAAAACCCGTTGCGGGCAACCGTACGCACGCCGGTGATGATCTCCCGGCTGGTCAAGCCGCCGGGTTCCGGGCTGTTGGTGCCGGGCGCAAAAGCCGGGTCGACGGAATCGATATCAACGCTGATATACGGCGCACGCCCGTCCGGCGCAGCGATGGCCAGCGCCTCCGTAGCCACAGCGTCCATTCCCCGCGCTTCAACCTCGGCGATAGGGAACACGCGGATGCCGAGCTCGCGGGAGAGCGGCGTCCACTCCGGCAAGTTGCGCGGGCCCTTCGCGCCGATGATGACGACCCGGCGGGAATCAACCTGGGGAATCTCACAGATCCGCTTCACGGGAGAGGCGCGTGTCAGCCGGTCGCCGTTGAGCGCCTCGGACAGATCCAAATGGGTGTCAAAAACGATGACACCCAGGGGACCACCCACTTTTTCCGCCACCGCCTTGACCGCGGGATAGGTCACACCATGATCGCCACCCAGCATGAAGGGCACGGCACCTGCCGCGTGGATCGCCGCAAAGCGGCGCTCCAGCCGCGCATAGCTCTCGGGCGTATCGCCGGGCACCACATCCACATCCCCGCAATCGACCATGCGAACATGGTCGAAGACGTGCATGTCCCAGTCGTAATTGTAGCCGCCGAACAGCAACGAGAACTTCCGGATTTCCTGCGGCGCGCGGCGCGTGGCGCCACCGCGGTAGGTGGCGATACCGTCATAAGGCATGCCCACAAGCACGGCATCAGCCTTGAGGCCCGTAAGCGACGGCGCATACGGCACCGCCATGAACGGCGGGACGTCGCCATACATCTTGGGGACGCCGCCGGGCTGGAGATTCTCGCGCTTCTCGGCCATCGCTAATCCGCCCTAACCGTGCGCCAGGGTGAGGCCTTCCATATCGATCTCGGGCTTGCGTCCGGCGATCACGTCGACGACGGCGCGCGAAGCGCCGCACGCCATGGTCCAGCCGGCCGCACCGTGACCCGCGTTGACGTGCAGGTTGCGGTAGCGCGTCGGCCCCAGGATCGGCGGACCGCCCGGCGTCACGGGGCGCAAGCAGGCGTAATAAGTCGGGTTGGAATAGTCGGCGCCCTGCGGAAACAGGTCGCGCGCCACCTTGAAGACACCTTTGTATTGATCCGGCGAATAGCTTTTATCGTAGCCCGCGAACTCGGCCTTGCCGCCCACGCGCAGCTTGTCGCCCAGGCGCGCAAACGCGACCAGATTGTCCTCTTCGATGATGCCAACCGTGGGCGCGCCGTTATAGCCGCGGGTCGAGACGTTCATCGTGTAGCCCTTGATCGGGTAGATCGGCATGCGGATGCCGACCGAACGGGCCAGTTCCGGGCTTTCCAAGCCAAGCGCCAGCACGAAGCAATCGGCGTCCAAATCGCCCTTGTCGGTGCGGACGCCCGTGATGCGGTCCCCTTCCCGCTTTAGCCCCGTGACCGAGGTGTTCAGGCGGATATCAACGGCCTTGTCGCGGCACAACCTGGCCAGGTTACGGGTGAAGATGAGCGCGTCACCCGCGCCATCCATGGGTGCGAACATACCGCCGGCGATCTTTTCCTTCGACACGCCCAACGCAGGCTCGATCTCTACGCACTGCTCGCGGGTGACCTCTTCGAGCGGCAATCCATGTTCCTTCAGCAGGTTCCACGCCACCACGCCGTGTTCCAGCGTCTGCTGGGTGCGAAACAGGTAAATAATACCCTTGTCGTTACCGTCGTATTCGATACCGGTCTTGTCGCGCAGCACGCGCAACTGCTCCACGCCGTACTTCATCACGCGCATGATGCGCAGCGTGTTCTCGCGGTATTTCTCGGCCGTGCAGTTGCGCAGGAACTCGATACCCCAGCGCCAGAACTCGGGCTCCGTGCGGATGCGGAAGCGCAGGACCGGATCATCCTGAAACAGGGACTTGATCAGCGTCTTGGGCGCCGTCGGCGAAGCCCAGGCTTGCGAATGGCCGGGCGCCAGCAGGGCTCCGTTCTGGAAACTGGTTTCGAGCCCCGTCTCTTCGCGGCGCTCGAGCACCGTGACCTGGTGGCCTTCCTGGGCCAGATACCAGGCGGTGGTGATGCCGATAATACCGCCGCCCAAGACGATGGTTTTCATGGTCTCTCCCCTGCCCGCGGTCTGCCGCCGCGATGGGCGACACTAGCCAAACCGGCCTGTTTTCGCCAACCCCGGCGCATGTTGATCGGTCGGCGGGCGCTGGCTATGGTCCGCGGCAACATGGCCAGCAATTCCATCGAAATCCGGCCCATCGCCGGTGCACTCGGCGCCGAAATCCACGGCGTGGATGTGTCCCAGGATCTGCCCGATCACACGATCGCGGATATCCGCCGCGCTTTCCTCGACCATCTGGTCGTCTTCTTCCGTGACCAGGACATCAACTCCAAGCAGTTCCTGGCCTTCGCCCGGCGCTTCGGCACCGTGATCGAGTATCCCTTCGTCAAAGGGCTAGAAGAAGAGCCGCTGATCGTCCCGGTCGTGAAGCTGGAGCACGAGAAGGTCAACTTCGGCGGCGTCTGGCACTCCGATACGACCTATCTTGAAAACCCGCCCATGGGCACGATGCTGGTCGCGCGCGAGGTGCCGCCCTATGGCGGCGACACGCTATTCGCCAACCAGTATCTGGCCTACGAGATGCTGTCGGACGGCATGAAGAAAATGCTGGACGGCCTACAGGCCGTCAGCAGCTCATCCAAGGCTGAGGTTTCGCGCACCCGCGAAGACCGCATCAAGTCGAGCCCGACCGAGCATTCGCGCAAGGAATACGCGGTCGAGCATCCCGTGGTGCGCACCCACCCGGAAACGGGCCGCAAGAGCCTCTACATCAACACGGCGCACACGTTGCGCTTCAAGGACATGACCGAGGAGGAGAGCAAGCCCCTCCTGAACTACTTGCATCAGCACCAGGTGCGGCCCGAATTCACCTGCCGCTTTTCCTGGCAGCCTGGCTCCATCGCCTTCTGGGACAACCGCTGCGCCCAGCACAATCCGGTCAACGACTATCACGGCTTCCGCCGCGTCATGCACCGCGTGACGCTCGAAGGCGACCGGCCACGCTGACCATCCGGCCATGACCAGCCGCGCCGAGGCCATCGCAGCCCAGCTGAAGCCTGGCATGTCCGTCTTCGTCCAGGGCGGCGCGACCGAACCTTCCGCCATCCTCGACGCCTTCGCCGCCGCCCCTGGTTCGGCGGCCGGCGTCACCTTCACACAGCCCAATGTGCCCGGCGTTAACCGGCGCGATCTGGCCGCTCTCCATCCCGACGCGCGCGTCGTCGCCATGTTCGCCACGCGCGACAACGAAGCCTCACTCCACGCGGGCAAGGTGCGCCTCCTGCCCTTTCATTATTCCGACCTGCACGGTTACCTGACGCGCCGCGCCAAGTTCGACTTGGCCATCGTCCAGACCTCCCCGCCCGATACCAAGGGACGTTGCAGCTTTGGCGTGGCGGGCGACATGGTACCGGAGGTGCTGGAGCGGTCCTCCGTTATCATTGTCGAAATCAACCCGCGGGTGCCCTTTTCGCCTGGCGCACCATGGCTCACCTATGACCGGATCGGCCACGCGGTCGAGGCCGACCATCCGCTGCTGGAATCGGGCAACCCGCCCATGGACGACACGCTGGCCGCGCTCGGCCGCAACGTCGCCGCGCTTGTGTCGGACGGAGACACGATCGAATTCGGTCTAGGCGGAACGCCCAACGCCGTGCTAGCGGCCCTGCGCAGCAAGCGCGATATCGGCGTGCACACCGGCCTGGCGACCGACAGCCTGATCGATTTGATCGAGGCAGGCGTGGTGACCAACACCCGTAAGCCGATCGATGCGGGAAAATCCGTGACCGGTTTGGCCATCGGCACACGGCGCCTGTATGACGCGCTGGGTGCGGGCGCGCCGGTCGATTTTCGGCCCGTTTCCTACACCCATGACCGCGCCACCATCGCCCGGTTGGACCGGTTCGTGGCGATCAACTCGGTCATCGAAGTCGATTTGTTCGGTCAGGCCAACGCCGAAATGATCGGCGGACGGCAGGTCAGTGGCACGGGCGGCCTGCTCGATTTCGTCGAAGCCGCGCGCCGCGCGCCGCGCGGACGCTCCATCCTGGCCCTGCAAGCCGCGGCATCCGACGGCAAGACATCGCGCATCGTGCCGGCCTTGGCCTCCGGCACCGTTGTCACCGTGCCGCGCGCCGAGGCCGATTATGTCGTCACTGAAAACGGCGTGGCCGAACTGCGCGACAAGTCGGTGGACGAACGGGCCGAGGCGCTGATCGCCATCGCCGCTCCTTTCGCGCGCGAAGGTCTTACCGAAGCGTGGCGCACGCTGCGCCCAGGACGCGCCCCGCGCTAGGCGCCGGTCATCGCCTCTTCCACGATGTCGTGGAAGTGGGCCAAGCCCTTCTCGTAGCGGCCAAACGTCAGATGCGCGTTCGCGCCGGACGCGAAGCCTGCCTGAATGCCCTCGCCCACCACAAAATCCTCGCCGAGAGCGGTCCGGATCAGGCTGGCGTTCTTGTCCCAATAGGCCTTGGCCTTGTCAGTCTCAGGCTTCTCCGGCAGACAGAAAGACAGATGCATGACCGAATGGTTCGCATCGCCGTTCGGGAACATGGCAAAGATGGCCGCATGATCGGCCACGAACACCATCACCGTGTTAGGGAAGATGTAATAAAGGATATTGGAGTGGTCGCGCAGGCGCCACGATGCCGGATCGGTGCCCGCCAAATCCTTCAGCGTGCGCTTCGGAATCACATAGCGGATATGGCGTCCGAGACGGTCATACACCGAGGCGTTATCTAAATAGTATTTGTGCACGCTCTGCCCGTGCACCCAGCGGAAGTGATAGTCCTCGAGGAACGTGTCGACCATCACCTTCCGGTTCATAGCGCGCGGCAATTCGACCGGCGCGTAAAGAGCGGCGCCCTCTAAACCAAAATGAGCGAAGTCGGACGCCAGCGGCCCCAGGAATGCGTCGATATCCAATGGCGCTTCGCCCGCCTCGGCCTTGCTGGGACGGACCCAGATCAATCCGTGACGTTCCGCCGCCGACAGCGGGACCAGTCCATGTGTCGCGCGATCGAGCCCCGCGAACGCTGTGGCGTCACTAACACCCGTCAGCATCCCGCTCAGGTCATAGCTCCAGGCGTGGTACGGGCAGACGAAAGCGCGTCCCGCCTTGCCGGATGGTTCGGTCACGATGCGCGCGCCGCGATGCCGGCACACGTTCAGGAATGCACGCACCTGCCCATCCGTTCCGCGCACGGCCAAAATCGGCACGCCGGTGAAGTCGTGGGTCAGGAACGTGCCTGGCTCCGGCAAAGCAGAAGACGGCCCAACGATGACCGGATAGCGGCGGAATAGGTTGGATAACTCCGCCGCGTGGCGCTGCGGCGAGATATAGGCATCGACCGCGCTAAGGCGTTCGCCATTGGCCGTCTCGCGGCGGCCGGCCGCGAGGTTTCCCAGGATGCGCTCGATTAACGCAACTTCGACGTCATGCTTCATTGGAATGCGATAAGCCCACCCACGATCCTGCGCCATTCGGTAGCACAGCGCGGCATGGCGCGCGACGGTTCCCGTCGACATAATCGCACCCAACGCCAGCCAGGAGGCCGCCCGTGACCTACGAAGCTCTTCTCTACAACGTGGACGACCGCGTGGCCGTGGTGGCCTTCAACCGCCCCGACCGAATGAACTCCTTCAGCCTGAAGCTGCGCCAGGAGCTGGTGGCCGCTCTGAAGGCGGCCGATGCCGACCCCGAAGTGCGCGTCGTGGTGATCAAGGGTACCGGCGGCAAGGCTTTCTCCGCCGGCTACGACATCAAGGAAACCGCCGACGGCAAAGAGCGCACCATGGACGAGTGGCGCGCGCTCCTGGGCGAAGAATTCCAGTTCTGCCTGTCGCCCTGGGAATGCTCGAAACCCGTGATCGCCCAGATCGAAGGCCATTGCCTGGCCGGCGGGCTCGAGTTCGCCCAGATGTGCGACATCCGTTACGCCTCGGACGATTCGAAGTTCGGCGTGGTCGAGACCCGTTTCTCGAACGGCATCCTGATGCTGGCCATGCCTTGGATGATCGGCCAGCTATCCCGCGAACTGATCTATACGGGCGACACCTTCGGCGCCGAAGAAGCCAAGCGCCTCGGCCTGGTGAACCGCGTATTCCCGAAAGCCGATCTGGAGCAGGAGGTGATGAAGATCGCCAAGCGCATGTCGCGCGTGGCCGATGCATGCTTGCGCTGGAACAAGCGCGCCATCAACAACACGTTCGAGGCAATGGGCTTCCGCTCGGCCCTTCAATACGGGTTCGAGGCCTGCGTGATCATGGATGCGACGGACACGCCCGAGTACAAGGCGTTCAACAAACTGCGCACCACGGAAGGCCTGAGTGCCGCTCTCGCGCACCTGCGCGATACGTTCAAGCCTTACGAATAGGCGTCAGCCCTTCCCTTCCAGGCGCTTGATCGTGGCGGCCTGCCAGTCGGCCGCGCGCTTCTGGCTTTCCGCGACCTCGGCCTTGGTCATTTCCTTCGTCAACGCCTGCGCCCGCTCATCGGCACGCGGATAACCCTCCGACGCCGCGATCGTGTACCACTTGAGCGCTTCGACCTTGTCCTTGGCCACGCCCTGGCCGTGCTTGTAGGC
>CAYZFH010000008.1:0-29137 GCA_964477375.1 uncultured Rhizobiaceae bacterium
GACGATTTCCATCGTCTCCTGCGGCGTGTCGGCGAAGCCGCGCACGCTCTTGCGCACCTCGGCATCCGGCACGGTCGGCACCAGGACAGCCATATGGTCGTGAGGACCGACCGCAGCGAAGAAGGCCTCGACCGAGGCTTCCCGCGTGGCGTCGAGGGAATGGGTCTCGGCCTGCGCGCCGATCTCACGACGGGCGCTTTCCAGCCGTTCGACCGAACGGCCCGCGATGACGACCGATGCGCCGCGCGCGGCGGCTTCCTTCGCGGTCGCCAGGCCGATGCCCGACGATCCGCCGATCAGAACGATGCGCTGTCCGGCCAGCGGCATCGCGGCCCCTAGTCGCGCATCACGACAATCGACAGGTCGTCGAACATGGTGACGGCATCCGCCCGGGTCCACAGACCGACGCGGCCTTCGCGCGTATGGCGGCTATCCGACCAATCAATGACCTGCTGGCCGTTCAAATAGACGGTCAGCCGGTCGCGATCGATCTTGAAGCGCAGCGTCTGCCACGTGCCAACCGGCACCTTGATCGAGGCCGAGGTCAGGTCCGTGCCGCTTCCGCCGACGAAGCGGGACAAGGTGACCGCGTTGTCCTTCGCGCTGGCACGCGCGAGATAGTAATTCCCCGTGTCGGCCACGCGCAGCGCGATGCCCGCGACCTGGTCGATCTTGCCCGAAACGATGTTGAAGGAGACGCTCACATCCGAATTCAGCGTGCGGATGCCGTCATAAATGCAAATCGGATAACGCAGACTGCTGCTGTCGGTGCTTTTTTGCGTCAGAACCTTGCCCCGCGGGGCGCGCGGATCGTCCTCGATGCGCCAGATGGAGGAGGCCCCCGTTCCACCGATGCCCGTCGTGAAGCCGAGCGGAGGCTGACCGGTCGTCATGTCGTTGAACGAAACATTGACGGGCGGTGTCTGCGCCGACGCGGGCGCGGCCATGAGGGCAAGCGCAAGAAACGCGAGCCGCGCGAACGGCGGCAGTGAATTGCGCATGAACCACCCTCCCGGTTTCACGGACGGCTCAAGTGAGCTTCATTCCGCCGTCCAATTCAAGCACGGCGCCGGTCACGAAGCGATTGGCCATCAGCAACAGGATTCCATCCGCCGTTTCCTCGGATGTACCCCAGCGCGGCACGGGGTGGCGCGCGACCTTCTCGGCCGTCGCACGCCGGAACGCTTCGGGTGCCGTACGCAAGATATCCGTTTCCACCAGGCCCGGCGCGATCGCGTTGACGCGCACCGGCGCCAGCTCGACGGCCAGCGTTCGCACGAGCGCTTCCGTCGCGCCATTGGCCGCGGCGCTGGCCGCGTAGCCGGGCAAAGACTTCCGGTGCGCCTGGCCGGTCACGAACAGAAGCGAGCCGCCCGGCGCGATGCGCTTCGCGCCATGGCGGGCGGCGTAAAGCTGGGGCATAAATTTGTTGCGGAGCACGGCCTCGAACGCTTCGGGCGGCGTCTCCAGGAACGCGCCGAGCTGGGATCGCACCTTGGCCGAAGGCGCCGTCGGCACGAACACGGCCAAATGGTCGAAGGCTTCCATGCGCGCAAAGAAGACCGCCATGGAGTGTTCTTCGGTTGCGTCGAGCCGGAACGCCTCGGCCTTGCGGTCCAACGAATTCCAGGCCCGGTCCAGCCGTTCGACCGAGCGCGCGGCGATCACGACCTTGGCACCAGCGGCCAATGCCGCCTTGGCCGTGGCCAAACCGATTCCCGTGGAGGCACCGATGAGGATGATGCGCTGACCCGCAAGCGATACGCCGCCGCTCGCCGGGCCGGAGGCGTTCAGCTCCGGCGCCACTCGTAGCAGGCGATGTCGTGGCCGGGCTTGATTGTTTCCATCGGCGGATGCGCCGTCTTGCAGCGCTCGACCCGCATTGGGCAACGGGCGTAGTAGCGGCAGCCGGTTGTATCGGCGGCCGGGTTGAACGCCTCGCCCGCAACTTGCGCGCCGTCGAGGCTTTCGCCCTCGGCCCCCAGGGTACCGAGAAGTGCCTTGGTATAGGGATGCTTGGGCGCGGTGAACAATTCCTCAACCGGCGCGATCTCGACCAACTTGCCGAAATACATCACGCCGATCCGATGGCAGAGATAGCGCGCCACGCGGAGATCGTGGGTGATGAAGATGATGGAGATGCCGAATTTCGCCTGCAGGTCCTTGAACAGGTTCAGGATCTGCGCGCGGACGGAAACATCGAGTTTGGAGACGGGCTCATCCGCCACAACCAAACCCGGCGACATGGTCAACGCGCGTGCAATGGCCACGCGCTGCAACTGGCCGCCCGACAACTCATGCGGATAGCGCGGCTTGAAAACCGGCGACAGGCCGGCGCGGGTCAGCGCCTCGTCGATCCGTTGCTCGACCTCGGACGGCGGGCAGATCTTGTGGAGCAGCAGCGGCGTGCGCAGCGAGGTCCGAACGGTGTGACGCGGGTTGAGTGAGGACAGCGGGTCCTGGAACACCATCTGCAGGTCGCGCCGATAGCGCTTCAGCGCGCGGTCGCCCATGCGTGTGATATCGACGCCGTTGACGACGATGGAGCCGCTCTGCGGCTCGTAAAGGCGCAAGATCGCCTTGCCGATCGTGGTCTTGCCGCTGCCCGATTCGCCGACCAGCCCCAGCACTTCGCCACGGCCGACGTCGAAGCTGACCTCGTCGACGGCCTTAAGATAGGACGGCCCGCCGGACAGCGCGGCGGCCAGGCCATCGCGCAGTTTGAACCGCACCAGCAGTTCGCGCACCGATAGAAGCGGCGTGTTCTTGTCCACCTGTGCTGCCTTTTCAACCATGACCATACAGAACGCAGCGGACCTGGCGCTCTCCTCCCAAATCGATCACGGCCGGTTCCTTGGCCCGGCATTCGGGTTTCGCGAATTTGCAGCGCGGCTCGAACAGGCATCCGGGCGGGAGTTTGCCCGGGCTCGGCAATTCGCCCGGAATCTCCTGCAACCGCTCGGTCTTGGTGTCGAGGGCAAGCGCTGAGGCCAGAAGACCCTGGGTATAGGGATGCTTGGGATCAGCGAAGATCTGTTTGGTCGGACCGACCTCAACGATGCTGCCCGCGTACATCACGGCGATGCGATCGCACAGCATGGCCGCGATCGTCATATCGTGAGTTACATAGAGGAATGCACAGTCGAGCCGCTTCTGCAGATCGCGAAACAGGCGCAGGATCTGCCGCTCGACGATGTTGTCCAGGTTCGTCGTCGGCTCGTCAGCCACGATCAGTTCAGGCTCGAACACCAGCACCAAAGCGATCAGCGTACGCTGGAGCATGCCGCCCGAAAGCTGATGCGGATACTGGCGCATCACGTTGGCGCCGTGGGGGATCCCCACGTCGGCCAAAAGCTTGATGGCTGCCTGGCGCCAGTTCTTGGCGCGCTCGGCATGCGCCGGCGACTTGGTACCAGCCCGCTCGAAGACTTGCTTCAGATGCCAGCTGATCTTCTTGGCCGGATTGAAGGCGCCGACTGGATCTTGGAAGACCATCGCCAGGCGCGTGCCGCGCATCTCGCGAAACTGCTCTGCCGACAAGGACAAAAGGTCGGTGCCCAGGAAGTCGAGGGTCTCGGCTTCGGTCACGGCGTTCTCGGGCAACAGGCGCAGGATCGACATGCCGGTGACGGTCTTGCCGGAGCCCGATTCTCCGATCAGCCCGAGCATCTCGCCCTTGCGCACCTCGAGATTAACTTCGCGCACCACGTTCATCACGCGGCCGCCCATCTTGAAACCGGTGGCCAGGTTCCGGACGGTGAGGGTGATGTCGCTCATGCCGCCGACCTCCGGCGCAGGCGCGGATCGAGCAGGTCGCGCAGACCATCACCCAGAAGATTGAGCCCTAGGATGGCGAACATGAGCGCCAAGCCGGTAAGCGTCAGCACCCAGGGCCCGCGATGGAAGTAGTCCTTGCCGTCGGCCATCATCACGCCGAGGGACGGCGTCGGCGGCTGCACACCGAGGCCAATGAAACTCAGCCCCGCCTCGATGATGATGGCGAAGGCCAACCCGACCGTGAACTGCACGAACAGCGGCGCCGCGATATTGGGCAAGATCTCGCGCGCCATGATGCGCAGACGCGGCTGTCCCATGACCTGGGCGGCCTGCACATAGGGCTCGGACTTCACCACCATGGTGGTGTTGCGCGAAAGCCGGGCGAAGTTCGGGATGTAGACCAGCGCGATCGCCACGATCACGTTCTGCACGCCGAAGCCCAGGATGAGCATGAGCATCAGGGCCAGGACGAAAATCGGGAACGCGAACAGAAGATCAACCAGGCGCATGGCCACCGCGTCGAACAGCTTGCCCACATAGGCCGAGGTCATTCCGATCAACGTGCCCGCGATGGCGCCCAGCGACACGCCCGCGACGCTGATCATCAGCGAATTGCGCGCGCCGTACAGCACGCGGGTCAGAACATCCATGCCGAAAGAGTTGGTGCCGAACGGATGCGCCCAAGACGGCGGCTGCAGGATGGCCGTAAAATCCATCAATGTCGGATCGTAGGGCGAGAAGGACGGTCCGATCGTGATCGCCAACAGCACGAACATCGTGATGCTGAAACCGGCCATCGCCACGCGGTTCTGACGCAGCTCGCGGCCCAATCCCTTCAATGTCGCGGCAGCGGCCATATCAGCGAGTCCTCCGCGGGTCGAGCAACGCGCAGACGATGTCGACGATCAGGTTGACCGAGAGCACGACGGTCAGGAACGTGAGTGCGCAGGCCTGGACGACCGGATAGTCGCGCGCGAAGGCGGCATCCACGATCAAGGAGCCCATGCCGGCGATGCCGAAGACCCGCTCGATGATGACCACGCCGCCCAGGAGGTAACGCACCTGGAGACCCAGCACGGTCACGAACGGGATGATGGCGTTACGGAACACGTAGTGAATGAACACGAAGGGCGCGGCGAAGCCGTAGGAACGCGCGGCCGTCACATATTCGCGCCGCGCCGTTTCGACCAGCGAGGCGCGCAGGATGCGCGCGAACACGCCAGCCATGGGCGCGGCGATGGCAAGCGCTGGGAGGAAGCCGCTGTGGAACGCGCCGATGATCGATTCCGTGGGCGGCGTGAAGCCGTAGGACGGGAACCAGTCCAGCGACAGGGCGAAGAAGAGGATCAGCACATAGCTGAACCAGAAATCGGGCATGGAGATGCCCAGCACCGCGATGCCGGTCGCCGCCGTGTCGACCAGCTTGCCCTGGCGCAAAGCGGCAGCCGTACCCGCGATCAACGAGATGACCAAAGCGATGACCAGGCCGTAGAGGCCGATGAAGATCGTGATCGGCAGGCGCGTGGCCAGAAGATCCGAGATCGGGAACTTGCCAGCCAAGGCAATCGACTTACCCAGGTCGCCCTGCAAGACCATCTTGCCCCAAATCACGAACTGCACGAGCACGGGCTCGTCCAAGCCATGCTCGGCACGGTAGGCGGCGATCGTCTCGGTGGTCGCGGACTCGCCAAGCACCGCGAGCGCCGGATCGCCCGGCGCCAGGTGCATGATCAGGAAGATGAGGAACGATCCCACCGCGATGGTCGCCAGCGCGCCACCGATGCGGATCGTCAGATACCAAAGAAAGCCCATCGCGGCTTCTTACTCTAAAGCTAACCCCGGCGCCCGAAGGCGCCGGGGCATATCCCTATACGAAATCCGCCGTTAGCCGAGAGTGACCGGCGGGAACTGGTTGCCGAAGCTCTGCGACGGCAGCGGCACGAAGCCTTTGACCTTCTTCGTCCACATGTTGTGGGCGTTGTTGTTCATCGTGAAGATCATCGGCATATCTTCGACGACGAGATCTTCCGCCTTCTTCAACAACTCGCCACGCTTGGTCTGGTCGAACTCCTGACGGCTGGCGTCGACCAGCTTGTCGACCTCGGGGTTCGAGTATTTGTTGAAGTTGCGCGGGCCGTCGGTGCGGAAGCACTCCGGCACGTATTCGTCAGCTTCCACGCGCGCGATCCAGCCCGTGGCCTGAGCCTGCATGTCGTTCGCACGGAACCGCGAGAACGCGGCGTTAGGCTCAGTCACTTCGATCGTGAACTTCACGCCCAGCACCTGGTTCACCTGGGCGACGAAGATTTCGGTCCAGCGCTTCCACTAGCTCGAGCCCCAGGTGATGACCTGCGCCTCGGTGCCCGCCTTGTACTTGGACTTGGCGAGCTCGGCTTTGGCGCGCTCCGGGTTGAAGACGCACAGCTCGCGCGGCTTCTTCTCATAGGCCCAGGAGATGGCCGGCGGCGTCGCGCCCCACATCGGGCTGCCTTCACCAAACAACGCGGCCGCCACGATGGCCTCGCGGTTGGTCGCCAGCGACAGCGCGCGACGGAAGTGGACGTCATCGAAGGGCGGCTTCTGGATATTGAGCTGGATGAAGCGGAAGTTCAGGCCCGGCATCTTGGAAACCGTGATGTTCGGATCCTGCTGCAGCTTCGGCACGTCGGCGAAGGGCGCCGTGCTGGCGATGTCGATCTGGCCGCCCAGGATGGCCGTGATGCCCGACGGCTCTTCCGGGATCAGCGGAATATCCACCGCATCGAGATAGGGCAGGCCCTGCTCGAAATATTCCTTGTGCGCGACGAAGGCGACCTTTTCGCCGGGCTTCCATTCCTTGAACTTGAACGCGCCGGTGCCGACAGGCGCTTTGCCGAAAGCCTCATCGCCCATCTTCTCGACCGCCTTGCGCGAGACGATCTGCGCGCCCGTGGTCGTGTTGGTCAGGAACGACAGAAGCGGTACGAACGGCGTCTTCGTGATCAAGCGGACCGTGTACTTGTCCGGCGTCTCGATCTTGTCGATCACCGTGAACTTCGCGCGGTTCGGCGACTTGGTGGCCTCGTCACGCGTGCGCTCGATCGTGAACTTCACGTCGTCCGAGGTCATCTCGCTGCCGTCGTGGAACTTCACGCCCTTGCGCAGCTTGAATTCGTAGGTGGTCGGATTGGGATTGGTCCACGACTCGGCCAGGTCCGGCACGATCTTCATGTTGCCGTCGAACTTCACCAGCGTGTTGAACATGGTGTTCAGCACGAAGAAGTCCGAGTTCAGGCCGGCCTTCGCCGGGTCGAGCGTATTGACCACGCCGAAACCGAGCAGAGCGGCACGCAGCGTACCGCCGCGCGTCTGGCCCAGCGCCACGCGGGACAGCATCGGCCCCGTGACAACGGCCATACCGCCGGCAGCGGCCGCACCTTTCAAGAATGAACGACGGCCAACGCCGTTGGAATCATGCACGGTCATACGGATTCTCCCCGTTAGGCCGGATACGGCATCACATGCCGTCCGGCGCGCTCCCCAGACATTCCCTGTGCCGTCCCGGCTGGCCTCCACCGCCGACACGGCCGCATCCGTCCATCGCCTCGGACTCGAGGGTCTTTGCCCTCTTGAAGGTCGCCGAGGCCCATGAAGGGGCGGATCAGTCGGCCCGAAGCCAAGTCAATCTCGCCCATCGGACACGGTCGGAAATACTAGACAGGTGGCCTAAAACCCGTCAAGCAAACGAGCCCTTGCATCACCATACAATTGGTTTGCGGCTGTTATATCACCGCACTAGGACCCCACTTCCGGAGAGATCCCATCATGCGCGTAACCCTGGCCAGCCTCGCGGGCCGCGAGTTCGACGTCGCCATCGCCGGCGCCGGCATCAACGGCTGCAGCGCGGCCCAGCAGCTGGCCGCCCTCGGCTATTCCGTTCTCTTGGTCGACAAAGGAGACTTCGCCGCGGCATCGTCGAGCCGCTCTACCCGCCTGATCCACTGCGGCCTGCGTTATCTGGCGCCCGGCGGAACCATGTGGGATCTGGTCTCGAGCCCGAAGAAGCTTTCGACCGCGCTCCGCATGACGCGGCAGGCCATGATCGCGCGCAGCGAGTTCGTGAAAACCTCGGCAGCGCGCACGCGCCAGGTGAAGTTCGGGTTCCCGATCTACAAGAACGGCGCCTACCGCCCGTGGCAGCTCGACCTGGCTTTCAAAGTTTTGAAGACGTTGGGTCCGACCGATCCGCCGTTGGACTACAAACGGCTGACCGCGAATGAGGCCAAGGCCTCGCCGTTGTTCAGCCGACTGCGCGACCAAGACCAGCTCGAAGGCGTAGCGATGTTCCGCGAGTACCAGTTCGACTGGGCCGAGCGCGTGGGCATGGACATGGCGCTGGACGCCGAGCGGATGGGTGCGGTGGTCCGCAACTACACGCCCGTGACCGGCATGGCGCAGGGCAAGGGCGGAAGCTGGACACTGACCTTGGCCGATGCGAGCGGCGCGGAGAAGCCCGTGACTGTGACGGCCAAGTCGGTTTTGAACACGGCCGGCATCTGGATCGACAAGGTCAACAAGCTGGCCGGCGGCTCGGCCAAGCGGCGCATCCTCGGCACCAAGGGCGTCCACGTCGTCATCCGCCTGCCCGAGGAATGCGCGGGCTACGGCGTCATCACGCTGAACCGCAAAGGCGTGGAACCCGTCTACCTCGTGCCGTGGCGCCAGGGCCTTCACTACATGGGCGTCACCGAGACGGTCTATGACGGCGACATCGACAATATCCGCCCCGAAGACGAGGACATGGATTGGCTGCTCGATGAAGCCAACCATCTGCTGCCGAGTCTCGGGCTGAAGCGCTCCGACGTCCTTTACTCCTGGGCCGGTGTGCGTCCCCTCACCTACGACCCCGACCTGCCCAAGGGCGCGCGCTCGCGCGAGGTCCACGATTTTTCGGGCGAAGGCATGCCCAACGTCTTCGCCATGACGGCGGGGCCGCTGACCACCCATCGCTCGGCGGGCATCGAATTGGCCGGGCGCATCCAGTCTGTGATCAAGCCGTCGGGCGCGCCCAAGGAATTGGACTACCGGCCGCGCAAATTCCCGGACAACCCGTCCTCGCCCGCCCTGCTCAACCACTATCCCGAGATCAAGCTGAGCGACCTGCGCCATGCGGCCGAACACGAGCAGCCCCAGAACCTGGTGGATCTCCTGTGCCGCCGCGTGGGGGCCGGCTGGACCGAGACCCAAGGCCGCGAGGGGGCGCATAAGGCGGCGGAAACCGTGGCCGACCTCATGAATTGGGACGAGGCACGGATTCAGAAGGAGGCCGACGACTATTTGGCCTATCTGAATCGCAACCACCGCCGCCCGGGCACCTGAGTTGCCCTTGCGGCCCGAGAGGCGCAAAATCCTGGCTTCCTAGCCAGCGCGAAGACGGGAGAGAAAAATGGCCAAGCTGCGCGTCGATTGGCACGGTTCGTTCGCCGTGATCGTGACACCGTTCAAGAAGGACGGCGCTCTTGACGAGAAAGCCTTCCGCCAGGTGGTGGATAACGTCATCGCGGCCGGTTGCCACGGCGTGATTGCCGGCGGCAGCACGGGCGAGTTCTTCCTGATGTCCGCCGACGAGCGTAAGCGCGTGCAGGAGATCGCGGTCGATCAGGCCAAGGGGCGCGTACCCGTCCTGAGCGGCCCGGCCGGCATCCGCACCGAAGACGTCATCGACATGGCCAAGCACGCACACAAGGTCGGTTGCGCGGGCGGCATGACCTTGACCCCGCTCTATGTCGGCATCGACGAGCGCGAGATCGTCGAGTTCTACAAGCGCGTCGCGGGCGAAAGCGGCTTGCCGATCATGCTCTACAACAGCCCGAAATACGTTCAGGCGGTCTTGACGCCGGCGCTGGTCGACAAACTGGCCGACATCGACGGCGTGGTCGCGATCAAGGACACGTCCTTCGACATGTTCCAGATGAACCATCTGGTCCGCATCGTGGGCGACAAGATCCGCATCTTCGTCGGTCTCGAGAACCTCTATCTGCCCGCCCTCGCGGTCGGCGCGGTCGGCTGCGTCGCCATGGTGCCGCAGGTGATCGGCAAGACGGCCGTCGACATCTACAACTGCTGGCAGAAGGGCGACATCAAGGGCGCGCGCCGCGCGCACGAGATCGTCTGCCGCGTGTACGACCTGTTCGGCGTCGGCAGCGGCTATATCGCCATCAAGGAGTCGATGAACCTGTTGGGTCTGCCGGGCGGCTATTCGCGCCCGCCGATGCTGATGTTCACCGACGAGCAGAAAGCCAAGCTGCGCGCGATCTATGAGGAAACCGGCTTCCTGGCCCCGGCCAACGCCGCGCGCCGCGCCGCCGGCGACTGACGCTTCGCTTCTTCGGAAGTGTAACGGGGCGTCCGCGAGGACGCCCCGTTTGCATTTGGTCTAGGGAGAGTTGCGCCGGCCGCGCGCTTCGAAGACGAAGCCCAGCAGGTTCATCAGAAGCTGCGCCGCCAGGAAACCCGTGACACCACCGGGATCGTAGTCCGGCGCCACCTCGACCAGGTCGAGGCCAACCACCTCACCCTGCCGCGTGAGGCCCTGCAGCAGCTCCAGGATCTCGTAATAGAGGAAGCCACCGTGGCTCGGCGTGCCAGTGCCCGGCGCGATCGAGGGATCGAACCCGTCGATGTCGATCGTGCAGTAGTAGCGCACGCCTTTGGGAATGCGCTTCAGGACGCCTTCGGTGCCAAGCCGCCGCACGTCGCGCACCGACAGGATGTCCGAACCCGCCTTGCGCGCCGCGTCGTAGTCCGACTTGTTGGACGACGAGACGTTGCGGATGCCCATCTGGGTCAGGCCGGTGACGTGCTTCATCTCCGACGCGCGGCGCAACGGATTGCCGTGGCCGTAGCGCACGCCATGCCGCTCGTCGACGAAATCCAGATGCGCGTCGATATGGATGATGTGGACCGGCGCCTGGTCGTCATAGGCGCGGATGCAGGGGATATGGACCGAGTGGTCGCCGCCCAGAACGACGGGCATCGCGCCGGCCTGCAGGATCTTGCGCACGCCGAACTCGATGTTCGCGTGGCTCTTGACCGTGTCGGTATGGATGATGTCGGCGTCGCCCATATCGACGATGCGGACCTTATCGACCGGCAGATAAACGACGTCGTCCTCGAAGTCGTAGGCGCCGCCATGGCCGAAGGAGAACAGCGTCGATGCCTCGCGGATCGCGCGTGGGCCAAAACGCGCGCCGGCGCGGTACTGCGTGCCCATGTCGAAGGGTGCGCCTAGCACGGCCACGTCGGCATCGATCTTGTCCCAGTCCAGACAGACCGGCTGCTTGCCAAAGGTGCAGTGGCCGACGAAAGGCAGGTTGAGTCGGCCGGTCTCGTAAGTATTCTTGCTCATCAGCGCACGTCCAGTTCGCGGTCGCCGCCGCCCACCAGCATCTTCAGGCCGGAGGGCGTCATCACATAAGTGCCGCCCTGCATGGTGCCGATGCCCTCGTCGACAAGGGCGAGAGAGGCATGAAGGACGAAAACCATGCCGGGATCGAGCGTACGGTCGAAGCCGCGGCTGATCTGAAGCGATTCGAGCCACACGGGCGGGAAGGCCGCGCCGATGCCATAGCCGAAGCGCATCATGGCCGCGTGTTCCAGCCCCTCGCGGCGCAGCGGGCCATAGGACGCCTCTTCGACATCGGCGACCGGCACGCCCGGCTTGATCACCTTGAGCGCGGCCTGCAGCGACTCACGCGTGATGCGGTAGATGTCGCGCGCGCGCTTGCTGGGTTCGCCCGCCGACATCGTATGGCAGCAGACGGTGTGATAACGGTTCGAGACGCCCGCGAACTCGACATGCACGAGCTCGCCCGCCTCGATCACCCGGTCTCGCGGGGTGCCGTGGCCGCCCGCGCTGCGCGGACCGCCGGTCAGCTCCGTCGGGATTGACCAGTAGTCCGAACCCGCGCCGCGCATGGCGCCTTCCAGCGCCGCGGCCAACTGGATCTCGGTGATCCCGGGCTTGAGCGCCTTGCGCGCGGCCTCAAGGCCGATATTGGTGAAGCGTGCGGCCTCTTCCACATAGACCATCTCGCGCGCCGACTTGATGTGGCGGATGTCGCCCAGAAGCTCGGTCGCATCCACGATCTCGGCCGGCGCCAGCGCCTTGCGCAGCGCGTCGCCCAGCGCGAACGGCAGGGCGAAGGACTGGGTCTCGATGGCGACCTTGCCGCCCTTGAGGCCTTTCTCGCGCGCCAGGCCCGCGATGCGTTCCGCCGCGTTCTCCGCGTGCAGGCGGTAGGTGCGGACGTCCTTGATCCAGGTGCATTCGGTCGCCAGCAGCTCGTCCACGTCGCGGACGATCAGGCTGGGCTCGCCGGCGTCGGTCATGAAGATCAGGGCCTGGGGACTGTTCGCCGCGACCCAAGAATCGTAGCCCCCGAGATAATAAAGGTGCTCCGGCGCCACAGAGATGCAGGCGCCGATTCCGGCTTTCTTCAAAGCCTTGCGGGCGCGATCCATGCGCTCGCGGAAATCGGCCTCGGGAAACGCGGCGTATTTTGATGCCATGATCCTGTTCCTTCCGTCGCAGTCGCGGTCCAGTGGAGCCAACGCGGGCGGCCGCGTCAATCGGCCGCCCGCGCGCCGTCAGTCGATCACATTCAGATCGTTCGGGAACTTCGACAAGATCGAAGCGCCGTTCTCCTTGAACAGGAGGCTTTCGATCATGAAGTACATGCCCGTCTGCCGCGGATAGAAGAACTGGTTCTCGTAGTTGATGCAGGTGCCGGGCACGAATTTCTGGTCATGGTTGCCTTCGTCCAAAAGGTCGAAGACGAAGTTTCCGACCCAGTCCGGCGGCATGGCGACGCCCATCTCGTAACCGCCGATCCAGCCGCGCTCCTCCCAGATGCCGACCTTCTTGTAGTAGTCGAGCAGCGCCTTGGCCAAATCGCCCACGCGCAGGTTCGGCTTGATCATCTGGCGGATGATGTCGATCGAGGCCAGCGAGGTTTTGGTCATCTCGCGCACGTCCTTGGCCGGCTCGCCCATGGAGAAGGTGCGCGCGAGATTGAGGTGATAGCGGTTGTAGACGCCGCACAGATCGACAATGACGATGTCGCCCTTCTCGATTTTCTTGCGCGACGACACAGCGTGCGGGCTGTTCGACTTCTTGCCGGAGAGGACCGGCATGGTCAGACCCGTGTTCTCACCGCCCGCGGCCGCCAGGCCGCGCACCATCTCGCCGTAGACCTCGAGCTCCGTCGCGCCGACGCGCAGGGCGGCGGCCGCGGCCTCCATGCCCTTGTCGGCGATGCGCCCGGCTTCTTCCAGGCACTTCACCTCCAGCGGCGACTTCACCCACCGCACTTCGCGCATGACGTCGCTGCCGTCGACGATGGTGGCGCCCGCCGCCTTGAAGCGCGCCTCAAAGCGCTCGCTGATCACCCGCGTGGGCCGGTAGCTGTAGAGCTCGAGGCCGGCCCGCACGCCGGCCTTCAGCCAGCCCGATTCCTTCAGTTCGTTTGCGATGAACTCGGTTCCGTCGCGCGTCACCTTGGGACCCGAGGAGGGAAAAATGCGCGTATCGGTGGAATGGGTGCAGTAGCGGGTGATCAGGATCTCGCGGATCGTGTCGAACAGGATGTAGTGGTCGTGGTCGACATGGATCGCGATGCCGCTGGTGCCCGGCCACTGCTTGGGGCTTTGGGCCTGGTACCACTCGCACTGATAGCCGCTGATGTAGTTCATGCTGGCCGGATCGCCGACCCACAGAAGGTCGATCTTCTCCTTGGCCATGCGCTCGCGGATCCGCTTGAGGCGCGCCTTATATTCCTCCGCCGGAAAGGGCTGTTCGGGGTTGGGAAAGCAGTTCTGGAGGACTTCTTCTTTATTGGTCATGGCGCACCTTAATCGGCGATCGGGGCGCGCATCTTGCCCCTCGGGTTGCGGGACTTCAACGCATTGCCCACCCCGGCGTCTTCTTTGATTGTCCGGGCGGGTAACCTTTGTTAAGAACCGGCAGCCGCCCAAAGACGCGTCCCGGAACCGGCAGATCGGCCCCCCTCTCCGGCAACGATAGAACCCGTTGGATCACGCAAAAACCGCGACGACCATGCTTCCGGCGGCTTCGAGCCCTTTCTTCCGCGCGAGCCTTGAGCCCCCCATGACCCTGACGCACCGGCCCGGGCCTCGATGACGGCCCTCGTCCTCGACACCTTCGCCTATTTCTCCGTCCTGTTGCGCGGCTTCATCCTGGCTGCCCAGTCCTTCACCGTCGGCGGGATCATCTTCGCCGCACTGCTGCTGATCCCGGTCGGCAGGCGCATGGACACCGATGAGGACAGCGCGTGGCGCGCTTGCCGCCGCCTTGTCACGATCTCGGCCCTGGGCTTAGCCTTTATCGAGTCCCTGTCGCTGGCGCAGATGGTATTCGTTCTGGTGCAGTCGACCGAGATGCCTGCCGCCGAGGCGCTGGGAGCCAGCTATGCCATCAGCCGGATCACGAGCGCCGCTGCCGCGCTGGGCATCGCGGTGCTGGCGCAAGTGGGACTGCGCCGGATGCTGCCGTGGATCGGCCTCCTGGCCGCGGCGATCATCGCCGGCTCAACCGCCACCAGCCACGCGGCGGCTCGCATGGGACAGCGCGACATCCTGCTGGTCGCCGACGCACTGCATCAGCTGGGCGCGGCCGCCTGGATCGGTGGCATCCCCTACTTCTTGATGACATTGCACCGCTGCCGGACAGGCGAGGCCGTCCGCACCGTGGGGCGCCGCTTCTCGGTCATGAGCATGGTCAGCGTGGCCACCTTGGTCGCCGCCGGCCTCCTGATGTCGTTCGACTATATCGACAGTTTCCAGGCGCTCTACGGCACGGCCTATGGCGCCATGCTGATGACCAAGACCGCGCTGTTCGGCTGCGTTCTTCTGCTGGGCGCCCTGAACTACAGCGTCGTCGAGCATGTGCGGCGCAATCCGATGACGTCGATCACGCGGTTGCGCCGGTTCGCCGAGGCGGAAGTGGCCATCGGCGTGACCGTGCTGTTCATCGCGGCGTCGCTGACCTCCATGCCGCCGGCGGTCGACCTGCCCTCAGACCGGCTGACGGGCGGCGAGATGGCCGAGTATCTCCTGCCCAAAAAGGCGCCCCGCCTGGTCAGCCCGCCCCGCTCCGAGTTAAGCAATCTGACCATGGAACAGCATGCCGAGCGCGCGGCCTTGGCGCAGCGTTCCGTACAGTCCTTCAATCTGGCCGACACCGATCCCAATCTGGCGCGCACCGACGGCGATCGCGCATGGTCTGAGTTCAACCACAACTGGGCCGGCATCTTCGTGCTGGCGATCGGCCTTCTGGCTTTGGCCGAGCGGACCGGACGCGCGCGCTGGGCACGCCATTGGCCGCTCGTATTCCTCGGCCTCGCGGCGTTCCTGTTCGTCCGCTCCGATCCGTCGAATTGGCCGATGGGCGACAACGGCTTTTTCGAAAGCTTTGCCGATACCGAATCGTTGCAGCACCGCCTGATCGTTTTATTGGTGGTCGCCTTCTCGTTCTTCGAGTGGGGGGTGCGCACCGGCTATGTGAAATCGCCGCGGGCGGCGCTGGTGTTCCCCGTCCTGACCGGCATCGGCGCCGCATTCCTGCTGACCCACAGCCACGCGCTCAGCAATTTCAAGGAAGCGCTGTTGGTGGAATACTCCCACCTGATGATCGGCTTTTTCGGCGTGATCGCCGGCTGGTCGCGCTGGCTCGAACTGCGGCTGCCGCCCGAAAACGCCACCATCCCGTCATGGATTTGGCGCATCTGCTTCGTACTGATCGGACTGATCCTGATCTTCTATCGTGAGACGGCCATCACGTGATCACTGACCTAATCGTCCGCATCGTCGAGTTCTGCCGTGCCAAGGCGCCGGCTGTCCTGGCGGTCGCGCTTCTCGTGACCATCGGCCTCGGCTGGTTCACCGCCACACATCTGGCGATGAACACCAACACCGACGATCTGATCGCGTCGGACACGCCTTGGCGCAAGCGCGAGCGCGCGTTCGACGCAGCCTTCCCGCAGATGAGTGACCGCACGGTCATCGTCATCGACGGCGCCACCGCCGATCTGGCCGACGACGCGGCCCAGGCTTTGGCCGACAAGCTGGCCGCCGACAAGTCGCTGTTCCGGACGGTCTATCGGCCCGACGGTATCCAGTTTTTCCGCCAGTACGGGCTTCTATTCCTTTCGACCGACGAGCTTCAGAAGGTCGCCGATCAGCTGATCGAGGCGCAGCCGCTGCTCGGCACATTGAACGCCGATCCCAGCCTGCGCGGTGTGTTCGGCACGCTCAATTTGGCGCTGGAAGGCGTCGAACGCGGGGTGATCAAGCTGTCGGGCTTCGAGCGCCCGATCGCGGCCTTCGCCGATTCGATCGAATCGGTGGTGAAAGGCCAGCCCAAGCCCGTGTCGTGGCAGACCATGCTGACGGGACGGACCCCGGGCCCGCTGGAACTGCGCCGCTTCATCCTTGTCCAGGCGGTGTTGGACTACAACGCGCTGCAACCTGGCGAAAAGTCGAGCGACGCCATCCGCGCCGCCGCGCGGGAGCTGAACCTGACGCCCGAGAACGGCGTGCGCGTGCGCCTGACCGGCAGCGTTCCCCTGTCCGATGACGAGTTCGCGACGGTCGCGGAGGGAACCGGCCTCGCCACCGTGGCCTCGATCGTCCTCGTCTCGGTGATCCTGTTTCTTGCGCTCCGCTCCGGCCGATTGATCTTCGCCGTTCTGCTGACGCTGGTGTCCGGCCTGATCGCGACCGGCGCCTTCGCGGCGGCCACGGTTGGCGCTCTCAACATGATCTCGGTCGCGTTCGCGGTCCTGTTCGTGGGCATCGCGGTCGATTTCGGCATCCAGTTCTGCATGCGTTACAGGGACGAGCGCCATCGTCACGATTCGCTGCCGGGTGCCCTGCGCCGCACGGCGTCCACGATCGGCGCATCGCTGGCGCTGGCCGCCTTGTCCACTTCGCTCGGCTTCCTGTCATTCCTTCCGACGGAATACGCGGGCATTTCGGAACTGGGCATTATCGCCGGCGGCGGTATGGTGATCGCGCTGATCATCACCTTGACCGTGCTGCCCGCGCTGATCGCAGTCCTGCATCCGCCCGGCGAGCCGGAGCCGATCGGCTTCGCCCGCGCCGCCGCCGTGGACGCGTTCCTGTTGCACCGCCGGAAGGCTGTGATCGCCGTCGCGTGCGTGGTCGCGGTGGGTTGCGCCGCCTTGCTGCCGTCCCTGCGCTTCGACTTCAACCCGCTCAACCTGAAGGATCCGGACACCGAATCGGCTGCGACGATGTTCGAACTGATCGCGGATCCGAACACGTCGCCGTTCACGGCAGATGTTCTGGCCCCGACCCTGATCGACGCCCAGGCGTTGGGCGCGCGGATGAAGGCCCTGCCCGAGGTCGAGCGCACCCTGACCTTGGCCAGTTTCGTGCCTGAGGATCAGGACAAGAAACTGCCCATCATCGAAGACCTGAACATGCTGTTGGGCCCGACCCTGTCTCTGCCGCCGGTCGGCGCACCACCGACAGATGAGGAAATCCGCGCCGTCATGACCGACTGCGCGAACCGGCTGGAGCGCCTGGCCAACGGCGGCACGGACGCCACGCGCCGACTCGCGGCAAGTCTCCGCACGCTGCTGGCGCAGAACCCGTTGCCGATCCCCGCATTGAACAAAGCGCTGCTATCGGGCCTGGACCGGCGCGTGAACGCGTTGCGCGAGGCGCTGCAAGCGGGTCCCGTGACCCTGGAAACGATCCCGGACGATCTGCGACGCAACTGGATCACCAAGGACGGTCAGGCGCGGCTCGAGATCGCGCCCAAGGGCGACGTGCGCGACAATGACGTCATTCGCCGCTTCGCCAGGGCGACGCTGGCGGTCTCGCCGGAGGTGACCGGCAGCCCGATCACCATCCTGGAATCGGGCAATACGGTGGTGAGCGCATTCAAGGTCGCGGGCCTGGCCGCACTGGTCACGATCACCCTCTTGCTTGCCTTCGTCCTACGCCGCCTCCGCGACATTCTGCTCGTGCTGGCGCCGCTGGTCCTCGCCGGGCTCCTGACCGCCGGCACGATGGTCGTTTTCCACATGCCGCTTAATTTCGCGAACATCATCGCCCTGCCGCTCCTGCTCGGTATCGGCGTCGCGTTCGACATCTATTTCGTGACCAACTGGCGCGCGGGCCGCGGCCAACCGCTGCAATCGAGCCTGGCACGCGCCATTCTCTACAGCGGCCTTACAACGGGCGTGGCGTTCGGCAGCCTGGCGCTATCCACCCATCCTGGGACGTCCAGCATGGGCGTGCTGTTGGCGGTGATGCTGGCTTACGCGCTGTTTTGCACGCTGCTGGTGCTGCCGGCGCTGTTGGGTCCGCCGCCAAAGGACGTGCCTGCGCCGCGGAAATCCGGCCTGGATTAAGCCGATTTCTGCAAAACCTGGATCTTCTGTTCCAGGACCTTGATCAGGGCTTCGATACCGCCCTTGGCGATGACCGAAGTGAATTCGGAACGCCGGCGCGACACCTCGCTCAGCGTGCCGTCGATGAAGACATCGATGATCTGCCAGCGGTCGCCGTATTTCCGCATCAGATAGTTCATGCTGACCGGCGAGCCGTTGCCCTGAACCAGCTTGCTTTCGACAATCAGGTTGCCCTGCTGCATCGGCACTTCGTTACCGACATCGAAACGCTCGCCGCCATAGCCATTGAACTGCGCCGCATAGCTGGCGACCGTGAATCGCCGGAATACGTCAAGAAGACGCACCTGCTCGTCGGGCGTGAGCTTGGCCCATTGCGGACCTATGGCCAGACGGCCCATGTCATTCAGGTTGAAGGTCCTGTCAACCACCGGCTCGAGCTTGGCATAGCGCCCTTGGTAGCCAAGCGTCTTCGCCTGCTTCATCACGCCGAGAAGCGTGGCGTAGAAGTTTTCGATGGTAACCTTGGGGCTCTCTTGCGCCATGACCTTGGCCGGCACGAGCAAAGGCATGGCCAAAAGCAAAACCAGTGCGGCAATCACACGCCGGCGCCGCGCCGAAGTGCCGCTTAGGCGCAATCCAAGTTTCGAGAGATTGAATGTCATGAGGCTTCGAAGTGTCTGGACGCAGTTCTTGCGCCAGCCACTTTCGCCGGGGCTCGCACGGCCCCGGGATAATGGCTAACGGCCCGATGCTATGATTGAAGCATAGGTCCGGCAACCAAAATGAGCGGCCCCCGAGCCAAGCCCCGGGGGGGCCGTATCTATTGGGCCGCGACGCCTTTCGCGGCCTTTTCGGCGAAGTGCGGCATGACTTCGTCGATGAACAGGCGCAGCGAACGCTTGGCCACGTCGTGGGGCAGCCCATAGGTCATGCTGAACAGAAAGATATCGCAGCCGATGGCCTCGTACTTGCGCAGGTGCGACACCACCTCTGGCGGCGTGCCGAACACCATGCTGGTCCGCACCGCATCGGGGTGATAGATCGCCTTGTCCATGGCGTCCTCGAAATTGATCAGTTCGGGGAAACCGTTGTGGACGTCGCCCAACTGTCGGAACAGGTTTTCGAAGCCGCGGCCATAGCGGATCGAACATTCCACCGGCACCTTCCACCCGTCCGGCGCGTCATAGACGCAGGCGCGGCGCAGGATCGACCAACGCGGACGGCGATAGCCGGGATTGTCCGCGATCGACTTCTGCAACTTGGACGCGAGCACTTCACATTCGGCGAAGGGCTTGGACAGCGGCGTCGACATGATGTCGCAGCCGTTCTTGATCGCGAAATCGAAGGTGTCCGGATCGCGCGCCGCGATCCAGGTCGGGATTGGATTCTGGATCGGCTTGGGCACGCTGGTGGCTTTGGGCCACTGCCACAGTTCGCCATCGTGGGCGTAGTCACCCTGCCACATCTTGAAAAGAGCGGGCACCATCTCACGCATGTAAGCACCGCCTTTCTGCTGGACGATGCCGCCGGCCATCCGGTCGAATTCGTGCTGGTAAGCGCCGCGTCCGATGCCCAGCTCGATTCGGCCATTGGTCAGCACGTCGGCCAGCGCGGCCTCGCCCGCCAAGCGGATGGGATGCCAATAGGGCGCCACGGCGACGGCCGTGCCCAGGCGAACGTTCTTGGTGTACGCGCCCCAATAAGACAGAAGCTGGAACGGATTGGGGCCGATCACGAATTCGATGGTGTGATGCTCGGCGGCATAGACCGAATGGAAGCCGCCCGCGTCGGCCATCTGGACGAGCTCCAAGACCTCTTCGTTGACCTGCTCCATACGCTGGCTGGGATCCTGACGCGTCAGGTCGATCGCCAATCCGAATTTCATGCTTCGCCTCCCTTTTCCCGCACGCCTTCGGGCGCGTCGTGGGGCGGGCGGTAAACCGGCCCGCAAGGATTTTCCTAGCAAGCGCCAGGGCCCGTACCTATCGGCGAACCTGGGAAATCCTGCGGGCCGGGTTCCTATGAATCGTAGGAACCGTTCAGACGGGCCTGGGCGGCTCCATCATGCGCCTGAGGCGCAGGGCCAGATCCAGGCCGAAGCGGGAATCGGGGTCTTCCAGGCTGATATTGAACAGTTCGGTCACCCGCGACAGACGATAGCGCAGCGTCGTGACGTGGATGCCCATGGCGTCCGCGCAAGCCTGGTAGCGGCAGCCGCTGGCAAGAAACGCCTCGAGCGTGGGCACCAAGTCTCCGCCATGCCGGCTGTCATAGGCCAGGATCGGCCCCAACCGGTCCTGCACGAAGCGCCGCATGGCCTCGCGGTCCATGGCGGACAGAAGAAGTGCATAGGGCCCGAACTCGGATTCCGCGATCAGGCCGCGCTTGCCGAACATCCGCGCCAGATTGATCGCGCGCCGGCACGCCTCCCGTGCGGCGGCGAAATCCTCCAGGCGATAGCAAACACCGCTGGCCGCGACGATGGCGCCGTCGAAGAACGCCTGCGCCTCCTCGGCCACCCGGCCCGCGAGCCGCGACCAGGAACGGTCGTTCTCGCCGTCCGAACCGGGCACCACGACAACAGTGTCGCCGCCATCGGCGGCAGCGCGCGCATCGGGGCGGACGATCCGCGCCGTCCGGGTCAGGTTGCGCAGGAAATGGGAATCGTCGGCGCTTCCTTCCCGCGCCGCCGCAGCGACGACCAGAAGGCGCGTGGGGCGATCAAGCGGCAGATCGAACTGTCGTGCGCGGGCGATCATGTCGTCTCGATTGTTCCATTCGCCTCGGAACAACTGGCCCAGAAGATCGGACAGCGAGCGGGTCTCGACACGGAAGCTGATCAGGCCGCGCATCATCTGCACGGCCAGGGCGAACTTGACGGCGTTGGCGATCAAAAGCTCCAGGTCGTCGAGCGAGTCCGCGCCCGGGAAAACGATGAAGGCGCCGACCCGCTCGCCGTCCACTGTCAATGGCGAGACATTCGCGACAGCCGTGAAGTCGACGCCGCAGGCTCGCAGGTCGATCTCGCGCGCGGCATCAGACGGTTCGAAGGTGCGTGCGAAAGTTGTCAAATGGCGCGTGGCCTTGGAGGTCAAAAGATCGCGCCAGGCGGCTTCGGAAAAGCGGTCCGGCTCCGGCGAGCGTCCGCACACGACCTGCCCCGCGGTCGCGTCGACGACGATGAAAGGATGGGGCAGCAAGGTTTCGATCGTGGTTGAAACGCCGCGCAGCGTGCTGTCCTGCAGCACCACGTCCATCAGGCGGGCATGGGCGCCGAGCGCCTTTTGAAGCTTGTCGGCCTGGGCCTGCTCGGCCCGCAGACGATTACCCTTCTCGACCGCGAGCCGCGCCAGGCTGGTGACGGCTTCGAGGAACGCCAGATCGTTGTCGCCCACTTCGACCCGCTGACGCGACTGGACCGACAGAACCATGGGGCGACCGTTGCCGTCCGAGACGTTCAGAGGAAACAGCGCCGCCGTGACATAGCCCCGGCTGCGCGCATCCTCGCGATAACCCGGATAGCGTTTGTCGCTGCGCGCGTCGTCGATCACCAGTGGACGGTTCTCGGCGATCACGGCCAGGGTTGGACTGGTGTCGAGCTGCCAGCGCCGCGCGTAGTCGACCTTCGGCTTGGCATAGGGGTCGTAGTTTGCAACCAGAACCGAGTAACCCTCGTCCCGGTCGATCGCCATGATACCGCTGGAGGTCCACGAGGAGTGACGGCAGACCGCGGTCGCTATGCGACCCAGCACGGTCACAAGATCGCCTTCCGAACTAACGTCGCTCGCGATCTCACCGAGGCTTTTCAGCCGATCGGCCAGATCATCGTCCGAATTGCGCCGTTTGCCTGCGCGCAGGGCGATTCCTTGACTCATAGCAGATCGATTTTCCGATCCACGCCCGCGCCGGTCTTCCGGGGGCTTCCGGCGCCATTTTAGAGCCAGACGGCCCAAGGAGATATGGGAGGAGCTATAAGGCGGAAACGGTGCGATTCAGGCCTTTGCCTTGGAATCGAGCGCAAGGCGGACCGCCTGGGTGCGATTGGAAGCCCCCAATTTGCGCATGATGTTTCCGACATGGACCTTCACGGTCACTTCACGGATCGCCAGGTCGCGCGCGATCTCCTTGTTGGATTTGCCCTGACACAGGAAGTCCAGCACGTCGCGCTCGCGTTCGGTCAGGGCATCCAGACCTGGCGCGGCGCCGGGTTCGGCGCGGCCGCCGGTGCGCGGCCGCTCGTCCATGAAAATGGACGGCACATAGGTCTCGCCGGAAAGCACCAGCCGCAGAGCGGCCAGCATCGCCTTGCCGCTGAGCGTCTTCGGCAGGTAGCCGTTCGCGCCGCGGTTGAGCGCGCCCATGATGTCCTCGCGCCCGGTCCGGCCGGACAGCACGACCACAGGAACATTTGGATAGCGCGCGCGCATCTGCTCGAGCCCAGCGGTGCCGTTCATGCCGGGCATGGTGAGGTCGAGTATGATCAGATCGGTGGCGCCGGTCTTGGCCGCAGTCAAAGCCTCTTCAAACGTTGAAGCTTCCACGATCACGACTTCCGGGGCGAGACGCTCCAAATGGAAACGAAGACCGCTTCGCACCAGCTCATGGTCGTCGGCAAGAACTACGCGCATCGACCTGGCCGCCAATCCATTTTCGGTCTCAGGCGAAAGTATAGGTCCATCTCGTACCAAGGTACACCTGCCGCTTACGACCATGCCTCGCGGGAATTTTGCCGGCCGGAGCCACGGATGATTGTCACGTTCCTAGATTTGATTCCAGCGGATGATCATGGGTCGCCTCAAGAATGTCAGCGGACGCAGGGTTGCGCTTTGCGCGGCCTTTTTCTGCGCGCTGTTGACGGCGACCCGCATGACCGCCGCCGCGGATGCGCCGCCGGCCCAACTGGCCTATGCCGTGCCAGGGCCCGCCGTAAACACCTATTCCGCGCCGATCGCGCGCACGCTTTTCCGCGCCGTCGATACCGATCTGTTTCCGAAGTGGCACTCCGCCATCACGCGCACGGATGCCCAATTGCGCGGCGCGGTGCCTGCGTCGGTCTCCACCGCCCAGGCCGCGAAGGTCCGCGACAACTTCGATCGTATGGTCGCGCGAGTCGCAGCGCAGTCCGGGTTGGATATGCTCGTGACCGCGAACGAGCTGATCAACGCCGTGCCCTACCGCACCGATCAAGAAGTCTATGGCGTGTCCGATTACTGGGCCACGCCGGTCGAGATGCTGGCCGCGAATGGCGGCGACTGCGAGGACCACGCGATCGCCAAGCTGGCGGTCCTGCGGCAAGCCGGCGTTTCCTCCGACAAGCTTCGCCTTGTGGTCGGTGTCGACACCTTGACCGGCAAGGCCCACGCAATGGCCGCGGCGGAACTGGACGGCGTTACCTACGCACTCGACGGCCGGACGAACCGCGTAGTCGAGTGGAACAACACCGACCTGCACTTCAAGCCCTTGTATGCGGCCGGCTTCCATAAGGCGTGGATCTACCGCTCGTAAGCGGACGCGCGCCGCGCGATCATCCGGTCGATCATCGTCACCAACACCCGCAAATCGACGGGCTTTTTAAGCACCGGCAGGTCCTGCTCCATACCGTTTGCCCCCAGCTCGATCTGTCCCGTTACAACGATGATCGGCAGCGTCTCGTCGATCTGGCGCAGATTGGCGATCAGCATGTGCCCATCGCCGCCCGGCATCCGGATATCCGTGATGATGAGGTCGGCTGGATCGCGGGCGTGACGTTCGAGGGCTTGCTGGCCACTGTGGGCGACTGTCGTTCGGTGCCCCTTTCGGGCCAGGAAATCGCCGATCACCGTGACGGCCAGCGGCTCGTCATCGACGATGAGGATATGAAGCTGGGTGCTCAAGCCTTGCCGTCCCGCTTGCCCATGCGGCGCTGGCGCTCGGTTTCGAAACCGGGATCAACTGGCAGCGAGACGGTGAAACCCGCACCATCACCGGTGTTATCTGCCGAGATCGTTCCGCCCATGGAGGTCACGATCGCATAGACGATCGAGAGGCCGAGCCCCGTTCCCTTACCGGGATCCTTGGTCGTGTAGAACGGCTCGAAAATATGCTCCAGCACGTCGGGGGCGATGCCGCCACCATTATCCGTGACTCGGATGTCGATCGTGTTCGCCTTTCCGTCATCAGTCAGCTCGAGCGCGATCTTGCCCTGCTCCGCGCCGCGCCGCGCCAGGACAGCGTCCTTCGCGTTGTTCAAGAGATTGATCACCACCTGCTCGAGCCGCAACGGATGCCCCAGGACGGGCCGGCACATAGCCGGAGCGCTGGTGGACAACGCGATCTCGGCCAAACGCAACTGTTCCGACACAAGCCGGGTTGCCGCGCGCACGCTGTTCGATGGATCGAAGGGCTCGACCTCGACCTGATCCTTTCGGCTGAAAATGCGCATATGGTTGATGATCTCGGCCATGCGCTGCGTCTGGCCGCTGATGACTTCAAGCTGCTGCGCCTGATGATCGAGATCGGCGCCGTCCTCCTCCATGAGGATCAGGCAACTGTCCGCGGCCATCCTGATGATGTTCAGAGGCTGATTGAGTTCGTGCGTCAAGCCCGATGCCATTTCGCCCAGCGTGCTGAGCTTGGAGGCCTGCGCCAACTGGGCCTCGACATGCTTGCGTTCCGTCACATCCTCGAAGATCGAGGCCACGCTGGCGATCCGCCCTCCGCCGTCGCGCATGCCCATCACCATTTCCCGGCTCCAGAACGCCTCGCCGGTTTTCCGGCGCTGCTGCCGCTCGCCGCGCCATGTCTTGCCCGCCAGAACGGAATCGCGAATCGCCCGGCTCTGTCCATCGCGCGCCCTGCGGTCCGCCCAGGGAAGCGTATGCGCGCCCACGACTTCATCCCGGCGAAACCCAGTCATCATCTCGTGCGCATGGTTGGCATATTCCACCAGCCCGTCCGCGTCGGCGATGACGATGGCGTTCGGGCTCTGCTCGACGACGCTGGACAATTTGCGCCTATCCCTATCGGTGCGCTCGCGCTCGGCCGCCGCGGCCAGCACATTGGCCACCGCGCGCATGAAATCTGCGTCCTGAACGGAAAAATCGCGCGGCCGTCGCGTATAGACCGACAGCGCGCCGAAAGGACGTTCAGGCGGGCCGATGGCGATGCTCAGCCCACTGACTACGCCTTGCGTTTTCAAGGCCGGCGGCAGCTTGAAGCGCGTGTCCTTGGCCGCATCGGAAATGATGACCGGCCGGCGCGTCTTGAGCGCATAGCCGGCAGGAACGCTTTCGTTGTTGGGGAACACGTTCTTTCCCACCGAGCCCTCTGGCCAGCCGCGCGCGGCCACGAGGCGCAACGTCGCCTGGTGCGCATCGAGCTCGAGCACGCTGGCCAGATCGGCCGCGAGAGTGACGGCGATGGCCTCGACAGCGGCTTCGAACAACGTGTGCAGGGTCCCGCCGAGGGCGTGCTGGCCCAGGGCCACGACAGCGGATTGCTGGCGCGCCAGGGTGTCGAGCTCGACTTCCGCAAGCTTTCGGTCGGTGACGTCCATCGTGACGCCGTCCCATACCACGGCGCCGTCTTCGCGCTTGTGAGGTTGCGCCCAACCATGCACCCATTTCAGCGATCCGTCGCGATGGCGGACGCGATATTCCATCTGCCAGGGCTCCAGCGTGCGCGCCGAATGCGCGGTCAGCGCATCATGCTCGCGCTGCTCGGCTTCCGTGGCCACGGCCTGAAACAGCGCCGGATTCGCCGTCAGCTCCTGCGCGGAATAGCCGAACAGGTCGCGTACCCGCGAGCTCAGAAAGGGATATTCCGACCGCCCGTCAGGATATTGGATGCGCCGGAAGACGACGCCCGGCAGGTTGGCCGCCAGGCTTTCAATCTGGCCGGCCGTTTCGCGCGCGGCCTGCTCAGCCATCGTGCGGCTGGTGATATCGAGCACGAAGCCGTCCCAGGTGACCGCTCCGTCTGCCATCGTGTCCGGACGGGCATGGACATGAACCCATCGCAGCCCGCCGTCCTTACGCCGGATGCGCCCTTCCCAAACCCATGGCTGCATGGTTTCGGCCGAAAGCTCGGCGCCCTTGTCGTGCCATTCCTGGTCTTCCGGCAAGGCCGCGCTGCGAAAGGGCGTCGGATCGGCCATCAGCTCCTCGGCGGAGTAGCCGTAGATGTCCTTGGCGCCTTTGCTGATATAGGGAAAGGCCACGCGCCCGTCGGGATACTGAACTCTCCGGTAAACCACTCCTGGGATATTGGAGGCTAGGCTTTCCAATTGCGCGGTGCGCTCCTGCAACGCCTGCTCGGTTCTCTGGTAGTCGGTCACATCCAGGGTGATGCCGTCCCAGACCACTTCGCCGCCTGCCAGGATACGCACGCCGGCGCGTGTCTGAACCCAACGGATATCGCCCGCGACCGTGCGCAAACGATACGTAAGATCGAACGCCGCGCGCCGCGCCACGGAATAGGCCACAGCCTCTTCCCAGATCGCGCGGTCATCCGGATGGATGGCATCGACGAAACTTCGCTTATTGGTCCGTCCGATGCCGAACTCCCGCTCCATGTACCCGCTGGCATAGGGGTAGGACATCGTGCCGTCGGCATGCAGGACACGGCTGAACACGCTGCCGGGCAGGTTCTCGGCGATATTGGCGAGGCGCGTCTCGGATTCGCGCAGCGCGCCTTCGATTTCCATCTCGCGCGAGACGTCGATAGTGACGCCGTCCCACACGATGTCGCCGTTGTCGAGGCGCCGCACGCCGGCAAGGCCGTGAACCCATCTGTGGGCGCCGGACTTCCCGCGGATGCGCCAGCGATGGTCGAACGGAGCAAGCGATTGAGCGGAATTGGCATAGGCGGTCCGATAGGCCGCGCGGTCTTCTTCGTGGACCATTTCGGCAAAAAGGCTCGGATTCGCCTCGATGTCGGCGATGCCGTAGCCGAGTCGCTCGATGAACCCGCCGCTGATGAAGGGAAAGGTGACGCGGCCGTCAGCATGGAGAACCCGACGGTAGATGTCGCCGGGGACATGCGACGCGATGTTTTCGAGAAGCTCTTTCGCGTCCGGAAAATCCCGCCGCCCGGCGGCACCGGTTTCGCGCGCAAGCACCGCGCGCAAGCGCGCGCCATTATCCATCGCGACGACATCGCATGCACCGGCGCGCATGAGATCGGCCGCCTCTTCCGCGCCGCTATCGCACACCACGGCGATAACCGGCGTCGGCGGGCGACGATCGTGCAGGATGCCGACGACCGCTTCGATGGAAAGCGATTCACGGGGCTCGGCCACGACGACGGCGTCCCATTCCGAATCCGCCAAAGCCCGCGTCAGGGTCCTGCCGTCAGACACGCATCGGCTGACGGGCTGGTCGCGCGCCTCGAGAAGTTGCCGGAGCGGCGCCCCCAACGCTTCATCCGCAACGAACAGAATACGCAGCCCGGACATGCGAAGCCCCCGTCATCGCCGCGTTCGCGGCTTGGCCGTCCCACATGGGCAGGCGACCGATATATCCGCAGCAATCTGCGGGCCCGCCGGCCGCCGCGACCTTCCGATAAAAGCATAGTCCACCCTATACAAACGGATAGGAACCTAAGCTTCCCGCGTCCCTGGGACGGCGATGGCAGGGCTCTTGCACAAGGCAGGCGCACGGGTGACATTGCCCCGCAGTAAACGATGGCCGACCCGGGGGGATGCCGGTGTTCGTCGGCCAAGTCCCGCCATTCCGGAGAGAAACATGGCTTTTTTGGGTAAAACCTCGGCCAAGACCGCATGCGCCGCCTTGATTTTGGGGGGCCTGGCCCTGCTGGCGTCGTGCGGCGGCCCGGTGAAGGGCAACTATTTCGTGCCGATGGATAATTCGGGCAACTGCGTGACCACCAAGGTCACCGACGACGGCAAGTTGGAGCAGTTTTCCGGCAACCGCGGCCAGGCGGAATTCGACGAGGCGGCGAAGAGCTGCCCGCCGCCCAGCAAAGCGGAGGAATTCGAGAAGTGCATGTATGCCAAGAAGTGGATTTCGTACCGCAAGTGCGGTCCGCTGGTGATGTAGCGCGCGGCTAAACCGCGCCGTCCAGACGCCGCCGGCCGCAAAGCCGGCGGCGTTTTGATTCAGGCCTTTACGATATAGGGCCGGACAGGGCAGATACGGTCAGGCGCGACCGGCCCAAAGAGGCCGGCGCGGCCGGGGCCACAGAAACGAAGCCGAGCATGCCGAGAATCACGGCCGTCTACCGCGTCCGCAGCGACGCCGCCTCCATCGAAAGCCGCGCCAACATCATCGCGGTGGAGCAAAGCGTCGAGATGCCGGTTTCGGCCATCGACGACACGCATGTGCTGGACAACATCGTCGGTCAGGTCACGACCATCGCGCCGGCCGGAGACGGCGTGTTCGAAGTCCGCATCGACCTGGCCACGGCCACGACCGGCCCGGAGGTCGGCCAGCTGATGAACATGCTGTTCGGCAACACCTCGATCCACGACGAGGTGACCTTGCAGGACGTGATTCTGCCGCCCCATGTCGCCGCGAAATTCGGCGGGCCCAACCAGGGGCTCGCGGGCCTGCGCGCGCGATGCGGCGCGGAAAAGCGCGCCATGACCTGCTCGGCGTTGAAGCCGCAAGGCATGCCGGCTGCGGCGCTGGGTGCGCTCGCCGGCCGCATGGCGCAGGGCGGCATCGATTTCATCAAGGATGATCACGGCTTGGCCAATCAGGCCTATAGCCCCTTCGCCGCGCGCGTCGCGGCCTGCGCCAAAGCCGTGCGCGCGGCGGGCGGCAAAACCCGTTATCTGCCAAGCCTTTCGGGCAATCTCGACCAGTTGCGCCGGCAGGTGCGGCTGGCGCGCGACGAGGGGCTGGATACGGTCCTGATCGCGCCCATGGTCGTCGGGCTGCCGTCGTTCCATGCGCTGGTGAAGGAGTTTCCGGACATGG
>CAYZFH010000009.1:0-29125 GCA_964477375.1 uncultured Rhizobiaceae bacterium
CCATGCGCCAGGCCCTCGAATGCTGCCATCGCGGCTGGGGCGTCAGCGTCATCATCGGCGTCGCCGGCGCGGGGCAGGAGATCAGCACCCGTCCGTTCCAGCTGGTCACCGGCCGCGTCTGGAAGGGCACGGCCTTCGGCGGCGCCAAGGGTCGCACGGATGTGCCGAAGATCGTCGATTGGTACATGGACAAGAAGATCAACATCGACGACCTGATCACACACACCATGCCGCTAACGGACATCAACAAGGCCTTCGACCTGATGCACGAAGGCAAGTCGATCCGCAGCGTGGTGACGTTCTAGGGCGTCAGCGCAGCTCGGCTTCGGCCTGGATGCTGCGCGTAAGGGGCAGGGAACCGCGGCGGGTGTAGATCACTTCGCCGCGGTAGCTTCCTGGCGGCCATGACGCGATTTTCCGCGGAATACCGGAATAGACGAAGAGCCGCGCCTTCCGCGCCGGCAGGGTCTGTGTCTGCTCGAACAGTATCTTTCCGTCTGGTCCCTTCACCCGAAACAGAACCGTGTCGCCCGGCTCGACCCCGAACACCTTGACCCAGAGGAGAAGGGCGGACGAAGCGAGGGCAGGCGGCGAAGGACTCGTCCGGCCTTCCAACGATGCGTCGGTGTCAGGCGCTTGCCCCGTCAAGCCGGCGTCGAACAACAAGACCGGTTCGTACGCGACAAAGGACCGCAGGTCAGGCCGCCATAGCGGCGAGCCGGGAGCGCCGCAGGTGCCATCGGCCCTGTGGCCGTCGAACGGATCGACCGCCACGCCGTCCTTGCGGACCGTCAGGTGGGCATGGGGAAATTCCGTGAAGCCGGAAAGGCCGACCAAGCCCAGTTTCTCGCCGGCCGCGACCTCCTGGCCGTTCCGCACGGCGACACTGCCTTTCCGCATGTGACAGTATTGAGTCTCCCAACCGCTGCCATGCTCCAACGCCACGCCATTGCCGCACTCCTTGCCTGCCACGGACTGGCGGCCGGCAACCTTGACGCTCACGTCCGGAACTCCGTCACGCACGGCCTTGACGCGCCCCGGAGCCGAAGCCACCACGTCGACGCCGGCGTCCATCGCCTTGTAGTCGCGCAGGGCGAAATCGGTACCGTCATGACCGTCATACGTGCGGGCGCCGCAGCCGATGTCCTTCACTCCGGGGGCGGAATCGCGGTCGAAATAGTTGGCAAGCCAGCAATCGCGGCCGGGGGTGCAGGCGATGGGCAGGCCGAGAGTGAAATCCTCGGCCTGGGCAGCCAAGGGCGCCAAAAGACAGACGGCGGCGAACGCCAGAGCTTTGAGCAATCGTCCGCTGGCGCCGCGCAACAGGGTTGTGTATGCAGCGGCCAACAGATCGCGGCACGCCAGGAAGGAGTTTCGGAAATTCTCGACATGACCACGGCGCGTCCCGCGGGCGGTATCGATGCATCCGTCGCCGGCCTCACGCCTCAGCAGCGCGCCATCCTCGATTATGAGGGCACGATCACGACCCGCATGGAAGCGATCGCGGGCGAGCCGGTCGACGTGGTTTTGTTGAAGCAGGAACGCCTGGTCTTGCCGCACGACCATCCCTTGGTCGACGCCAAGCGCGGCGAGGACGCCGTCATCCGCGAAGTTGAATTGCGCGGGCGGACCAGCGGGCGGCTCTTGATTCATGCCCGCGCGCTTTTGCTTCCCGCACGCATCGGCGAAAACGAGACACGCCAGATCATGGATGGCACGGCCGGCATCGGCCGCGTGCTGGCGAGTTCGGGCCTGCCAACCACGCGCGACGTGCTGTGGACCGGCGTCGAGCAGGGCGGGCCAGACCTTCCGCCCGCTTTGGCGCAAGGCTGCCTGGCCCGCGTCTATCAGATCCTGGTCAACGGCCGGCCCGCGATCCTCATTATCGAGCGCTTTCCGCGCGACATCTGATTCCGCAGCGTCCAGCGTCATTTGCACATCGGCGGCACACCCAGACGCTGGCGGGAGGTTCCCAGAACCCGTTCGCACGCCGCGGCAATAGCCACCAGCCGCTCCTCGGCCATGGTCGGGGCAGCTAACTGGAGCCCGATCGGCATGCCCGCGACGTCCAGCCCAACCGGCATGGAGACCGCGCAGAGACGTAGCAGATTGACCAGGCTGGTGTTGCGGCCCTCGTTGGGGTCTGACTTCTTCTTCAGTTCCTCGACCGTCGGCGGCGTGATCGAGATCGTGGGCATGGCGAAGACATCGACCTCGGCCCAGCGCGGCTCGAACGCCTTGGTCATGGTGCGCGCCAAGTGCCAGCGGCGGTAATAGTCCGCTGCGGCCATCTTTCCGCCCGAAAGCACCTTGGTCTTCAGCGACGGCCGCAACGTCTCGATCCACGACGGCAGTTCTGACGACAAGAACGCATAGAGTTCGACCGTGCAGGGATCGCCGTCGTCGAACACCGTTTGCGCCTTGCGCGCCTCGGGCAGCTTCATCGGGATCAACCGGGCACCCGCGCGCGCCAGCTCATCCAACGCCCGCTTCACGCCCTCGGCGACGCTGGGAGTCGATTCGGTCCAATAATAGTCCTCGGCCACACCGATCCTGAGACCCGCGACATCGGATGCCGCCATGCTGCGCGTCAGCGCCGCGCCGTCGCAAGTTGGATCGAGCGCTGCGAAGGCCAGGCCGCAATCGACCACGGTGCGGGCGAGGGGGCCGGGCGTATCGAGTGTCGGGCTGCACGGCACGATGCCGTCCAGCGACCAGCGGCCATGCGTGATCTTCAGCCCGACATTGCCGGTCAGGCAGGCCGGCTCGCGCACCGAGCCCGTCGTGTCGGAACCGATACCAACCAGAGCGGTGCCTTCGCACAGGCTCGTGGCGGCACCGGAGGATGAGCCGCCCGGCGGGCGCACATTCACCGGATCCCACGGATTGCGCGGCGTGTGATGCTGGGAGTTGGTACCGTAGCCGTACTCGCCATAGGCAAACTCGCTGGTGTGCGTGCGCCCGACGATCACGGCCAATTGCTGGCGCAGGCGGCGCACCAGCGGACCTTCCGCACGAAACTTCGCGGGCAGTTCCTTCGCCGAACCGGCATGGAGCGGCTGGTCTTCCATGCCGAACAAATCTTTCAGCGAGACGGGGATGCCTTGCAGCGGCCCCAGATCGGCGCCGACCGCGAACGCGGCGTCCGCGGCCTTGGCAGCCCGGCGCGCCTCTTCAGGCAGGAACCGCATATAGCTGCCGATCGTCTTCCCGAACTTTTCCTGACGCGCGATGGCGTCTTCCGTCAGCTCCGTCGCAGTCACCTTGCCGGCGCGCAAGGCGCGCCCGGCGTCCGCCACAGTCCAATCAGCCATGCTCGGCATATCGGCCTCCCTTCAGCGGCACATCGGCGGGCGGCCGATGCGGCTGCGCGCGTTGCCCAAGACTCGTTCAAAACCCAGCGCGATGCCGAGTAAGCGCTCGTCATGCCCGCACGGCGCCATGAGCTGAAGGCCGACCGGCATGCGCTTCTTGTCCAAGGCCACCGGCATAGTGATCGCGCACATGCTCATCAGGTTGCCGATGGAAGTGTTGCGCAGGACCTTGAGGTTGTTGGGCGCATAGCCCTCGACGGTCGAAACCTCCTTCAAGGTCGGCGCGGCGATGGCGATCGTCGGCGCCACCATCACGTCGATCGACGCCATACGTTCGGCTGCGACCTGGGCCGCCTCGTTGAACAGGCGGCAACGGCGCAGGAACTCGGTGGCCGTCATTTCACGCGCTTTGATGAAGCGCTGAACCACCATGGGGTCGAGTGTCTTGAGCCATTCGGGCAGCTTGGCCTGCAGAAACTCGTAGAACTCGACCGAGACGACGCCGCCCTGGCGGAAGCATTCGTAAACCGGCCTCAGGCTGGGCAGGTCGAACTTGGTCACCTTCGCTCCGGCCTTCGCCAGTTCCTTGAGAGAACGCTGGACGCCCTCGACGATGCCCGGTCCGCAATCCTCGAAGAACAGCCGCTCGCACACGCCGATGCGCAGACCCGCGACATCGCGCGGGGCAGGCGGAGTCTTGGTATGCGGGTCGATCACGGCGAATGCCACCGCCGCGTCCCCGACCGAGCGCGCCAGGATGCCCGGCGTGTCAAAGATGGGTGAAAGCGGCACGATGCCGTCGCGCGACCAGCGCCCGATGCTGGTCTTGATACCGACCGTGCCGGTCAGGCTGGCGGGAATGCGCACCGATCCGCCCGTATCCGTGCCCAACGCGATCCAGGCCGAGCCTTCGCACAGGCTGACGCCCGCGCCGGAAGACGAACCGCCCGGTACGCGATGCTGCTTGGCATCCCACGGATTGCGCGGCGTGCCCCAATGGATGTTGCTGCCGATACCACCGTATGCGAACTCGACCGTATGGGTCTTGCCGGGAAAGACGGCCTGCTGCGCGCGCAGCGCGGCGACCACCGGTCCTTCGACCTCATATTCGCGCGGCATGCGGCGGGGCGTGCCCGCGAAGGTCGGCCAGCCGTTGGCCGCGAACAGATCCTTGATCGAGACGGGAATGCCCTGCATGGGTCCCAGATCGACGCCGTTCTTGAACAGCATCGAAGCCGCGCGCGCGGAGCGCTTGGCCGCATCGGGCTTCCACAGCTTGTAGGCGTTGAGCTTCTGGCCATAGCGATCGTGACGCGCGATGGCGGCCTCGGCCAGCGCCTCCGCCTTGACCGTGCCGTCGCGCAAACCGCGCGCGAGTTCCGGAATCGAACGGTCGATCAGGTCGGTCATTTTGTCCTCGCTTTGGGGATGGCATTGAGAGGCGGTTTGCCAAGACGCTTCTCGGCGGTGCCGAGTGCGCGTTCCAGCGCATGGCCCACGGCCAATAGACGCTCTTCGGAACCGGCGCGCATGACGAGCTGCAGCCCGACGGGCATGCCTTCCTTGTCGCGCGCGACGGGGATGGTGAGGGCGCACAGCGCCAGATTGTTCACGGGGCAGGTGTGGCGGAACATCTGGCGGTTGTGCTGAATGTAACCGTCGAGCGTGGCAATCTGCTGCACGGTCGGCGGGGTGATCGGCACGGTCGGCATGACCAGCGCATCCACCTGGGCCAGCCGCGCGCTGATGCTGCGGTGTCCGCGCGCGATGAAGTTCTGGCGCCGGATATATTCCGTCGCCGGGATACTGCCGCCGTCCTGCACGCGGGTACGGATGATCGCATCCATGTTTTCTTTCCAGGCCGGCAACTCGTCATCCAGGAATTGCAGGAACTCGGCCGACAGGACGCTGCCCTTCAGGTGCAGCGCATAAGTTTCGGCGAACTCCGGCACGGCGATCTTCTTCAGCCGCGCGCCCTTGCGGACCGCTTCGTCCAGCGCGCGCTTCGCACCTTCGCCGACGCCGGGCCCCAGATTCTCCCACATGAACGAATCGCAGATGCCGAAGGTGAGGCCGGACAATTCGGTGCGCGCGATCTCGGCCAGGAAGGCATCGGCATCGAGCCCGGCGGGGTCGAGCGCGGCAAAGGCGTACGCCGTATCGGTCACGCTGCGCGCGAGCACACCCGGCGTATCGAACGACGGCGCCAGCGGCACGATGCCATCGCAGCTCCAGCGGCCAATGGTGAGTTTGAGGCCCACATTGCCCGTCACGCTGGCGGGGATACGCACCGAACCGCCCGTGTCAGACCCCAATGCCACGAGGGCCGAACCTTCGCCCAGGCTGACACCCGCGCCGGAGGAGGAGCCGCCAGACACGCGGTGCGCCTTGCCGCCCCAGGGATTGCGCGGTGTGCCCCAATGTTTGTTGCTGCCGATGCCGCCGAAGGCGAATTCGACCGTGTGTGTCTTGCCGGTGATGGTCGCGAGCTGGCGCTTAAGCGCCGTAACGACCGGCCCTTCCGCTTCCCAGACCGAAGGCAAGCGCTTCGGCGTGCCGGCAAAGATGGGATAGCCTTCGAGACCGAACAGATCTTTTACCGAAGAAGGAATGCCGTGCAGCGGCGCGAGTGTGCGGCCGGACTTGAACGCCGCATCGGCCGCGCGGGCGTGGGCGCGCGCCTTGCCTTCGTCCCAATGCTTATAAGCGCCCAATTGGTCGCCATGGCGCCGGTGACGGTCGAACGCTTCTTCCGCCAGCGCGGCGGCGCTGACTTTGCCGGAGCGTAAAAGGGCGGCGAGGTCGGGGATGGATTTGTGAAGATGCTGCGCCATGTCTGTTCCCCCTTCGAGAGTGCCGAAATGATAGTGATCCGGCGCGGGCGCGCCTAGCGCACCTTGTTCCCCTGGAGACGCGCCCGTAAAGTCCCCATCACATGACACTTCCGCCGCCAGAGACACCGAAGAAGCCGTTGCTGACGCCTGTGCGCACCTGGCGGCCTGGCGCGCGGCTGCGCACCTACCTGGCCGCCGGCATCCTGGTCACGGCGCCGGTCGGCCTCACGCTGTATCTGGCCTGGTCCGTCATCAGCTACTTCGACCGCAAGATCACGCCGCTCATTCCCGACGCCTACAACCCGGAAAACCTTCTCTATATCCCGCTGCCTGGGCTCGGGCTGCTGATCGCTCTGATCGCTCTGGCCTTGATCGGCTGGCTCACGACCAATTTCCTGGGCCGCTTCATTGTCGGCATGACCGATCGCGTCCTCACGCACATGCCGGTGCTGAGCAAGATCTATTCAGCAATCAAGCAGATCATCGAAACCACCGTTTCCACCAAGTCCGGAACCTTCCGAGAGGTGGTGATGGTGGAATTCCCGCGTCCCGGTCTGTGGGCCATCGGCTTTATCACCGGCAAAGCACCGATTGAGATCGACGAGCCTGGCGGCTGCGATATGGTCAGCGTGTTCTGCCCAACCTCACCCAATCCAACCTCCGGCTATCTGATCTACGCCAAGCGTTCAGAGCTTCGCTTCGTCAAACTGACAGTGGAAGAGGGGCTGAAGCTGATCGTGTCGAGCGGTATCGTGACGCCCGACCATCAGGCGCCGCCGGTCTAGCCCGACCGCAGATAGCGGATCGCCACGTCCCGCTCGAACAGATACAGCAGCACGCGCACCGCGCGGCCGCGCGGCGATTCGAGTTTCGGGTCGCGCTCCAGGAGAAGCCGCGCATCGTCCCGCGCCTGCGCCAGAAGGTCGCCGTGGACCGACAAATCCGCCAGGCGGAAGTCCGGCAGGCCGCTTTGCCGCGTACCCAGCATTTCGCCACCGCCGCGCAGGCGCAAATCCTCCTCCGCGATGCGGAACCCGTCCTCGCTCTCGCGCATAATCGACAGGCGCGCGCGCGCCGTCTCGCCCGGCGTTCCGTAATAGACCAGGAGACAGGTCGACGGCTTGTCGCCGCGCCCGACCCGGCCGCGGAGCTGGTGAAGCTGGGCCAAGCCAAAGCGTTCCGCGTGCTCGATCACCATCACCGTGGCAGCGGGCACGTCCACACCCACTTCGATCACCGTCGTCGCGACCAAGAGATCGACCGCACCCTGGGCGAATGCCGCCATCATGGCGTCCTTGTCGGGACCCTTCATGCGGCCATGCAACAGCCCCACGCGCATAGCACCGAAACGCTCCGAAAGCTGGGCGTGGCGGTCGGTCGCCGCGGCCAGGTCCGTCAGTTCGGATTCATCGATCAGCGGACAGACCCAATAGACCTTGGCGCCTTTTTCCAACGCACGCCCCACCGCCGAGACAACATCGTCCAGGCGCGACGACGGAATCGTGCGCGTGTCGACCGGCTTACGGCCCGCGGGCTTCTCGGTCAGGCGCGAGACGTCCATGTCGCCGAAGGCGGCCAATTGGAGCGTGCGGGGAATGGGCGTCGCCGTCATCACCAGCACATCGGTGCCGCGCCCCTTGGACGTCAGCATCAGCCGCTCGTGAACACCGAAGCGATGCTGCTCGTCGATCACTGCCAGGGCCAGATCGTGGAAGGCCACATCTTCCTGGAACAATGCGTGGGTGCCGACGGCGATGGGAATCTCGCCGCTGGCCAATCCGTTCAGCATGGACTGGCGCGCCTTTCCTTTGTCGCGGCCGGTCAGGACGGCCAGGCGGAGGCCCAGCTTCTCGACTAGCGGCGCGATGGTCGCCATGTGCTGTCGCGCCAGGATCTCCGTTGGCGCCATCAGCACGGCCTGCCGCCCGGCCTCGACCGCGGCCAGCATGGCCAGGAAGGCCACCACCGTCTTGCCGCTGCCCACGTCACCCTGGAGCAGCCGCAGCATGCGCGAGTCCTTGGCCATGTCGCCGGTGATCTCGGCGACGGCATCGGCCTGCGAAACGGTCAGGTGATAGGGCAGGGCGGCGATGCATTTCGCGCGCAGGCCGCCGTCGCCCATGGTGGCCACGCCAGGCAGCGACCGGTACGCCTCGCGGACCAGCAGAAGCGCGATCTGGCTGGCCAGCAACTCGTCATAAGCTAGCCGCATGCGCGGCGGCACGGTCGGCTGCAGATCGTCGTGGCTGCCGGGCGCGTGCAGGGAGACGACCGCGTCGCGCCAGGCCGGCCACTGCATCCGCTCACGCCCGGCGGGGTCGAGCCATTCGTCCACCAGCGGCGTCAGCGCCGTGGCCTCGATCATGATCCGGCCCAAGGTCTTCAGCGTCAGCCCCGCGGTCAGGCCATAGACCGGCTCGAGGCGCGGCAGCTTGTCGATATCCTCCAACGGCACAATGTGATCAGGGTGCGTCATCTGCACCCGGTCGTTGAAATGCTCGATCTTGCCGCTGACCGCGCGCTCCTCGCCCTCGGGCAGGGCCTTGGCCACGTAGTCGCCCTTCACGCTGAAGAAGACCAGGTCCATTGATCCGGTCTCGTCCGTGCAGGTCACCTTGTAGGGCAGGCGCGGACGGTTACGCGGCGGCGGCTTGTGCTTGCCGACCGTTACCACCAGCGTGGCCATGGCACCGTCCGGCGCGTCGGCGATCTTGGGCGAAAAGCGGCGGTCGATCAGGCCGACCGGCAAATGCCACAGCAGGTCGATGACACGCCCGCCCGCGACCTTCTCCAGAAGCGCAGCATTGCGCGGCCCGACCCCTGGAAGGGAGGTCGTCGGCGCAAAAAGAGGAAAGAGGACTTGCGGGCGCATGAAGCCCCAGGATATCTCACGGCCGGTGGAACGACGGCCAGTTGCCGCGTGTTCTTACCTATCCTACGTGGGCCCGTGGGCGACACAATGACCGAGAGTAACGAGGTGCGCCGGAAACGCGCCCTCTACCGAAGCTGGCACCGCGGCACGCGCGAGTTGGATGAGATCCTGGGCCCGTTCGCGGAGCAGCATGTCAACGCCATGGCCGGGCCGCAGCTCGACCAGTTCGAAACCCTGCTCGAACACCCGGACCCCGAGCTTTTCACCTGGTTTGTCGAGCGCGAACCGGTGCCGCCCGAATACCGAAGCGAAATCCTTGCCATGGTCCTGGCCTTTACGGCGGCCAAGGGGCGGAAATGAAGCTGCCCCCTAATCTTCTAGCCAAACCCGGCCTGGTCACCGTTGGCGGCGCGCCCGAGGGCGTGGACGCCCTGACGCTGGCCACCTTCGTCGCATCCAAGCCCGGCCAGGACGTCCTGCACCTGGCCCGCGACGACCAGCACATGGCGCGCATCGCCGCGTCCCTGGCGTTCTTCGCGCCCAACGTCGAGATCCTGACCTTCCCGGCGTGGGATTGCCTGCCCTATGACCGCGTCTCGCCCAATGGCGAAGTCGTCAGCCGCCGCGTCGACACGCTGACCCGGCTGGCCGGACCACGCCCGCCGGGCGCGCGCATCGTGATCGCGACGGTCAACGCCTTCCTGCAGCGTGTGCCCGCGCGAGCGGCTTTCGCCGATACCAGCCTGGTCCTGAGGCGCGGCGGCAAGCTGGCACAGGACGATCTGATCGCGTTCCTCAACGCCAACGGCTATGGGCGCGTCGAGACGGTGCGCGAACCCGGCGAATACGCGATCCGCGGCGGGCTGCTGGACTTGTTCGCGACCGGCGCGGAAGAGCCCGTGCGCATCGACCTGTTCGGCGACGTGATCGAGAATCTGCGCGGCTTCGATCCCTTGAGCCAGCGCAGCACCGAGGAGCTCAACGAAATCGCCCTGCGCCCGGTCGGCGAGATGCTGTTGAACGCGCCGTCGATCGAGCGCTTCAGGACCGGCTATCGGGAATTTTTCGGGGCGCCCTCGGCCGAAGACGGACTCTACGAAGCCGTCAGCGCCGGACGCCGCTATGTCGGCATGGAGCACTGGCTGCCGCTGTTCCACAGCACGCTGGAAAGCCTGGCCGATTATCTGCCCGACGCGGTCATCACGCTGGACCACCAAGTGGTGGAGGCGGCGGATACACGCCTGGAGCAGATCGAGGAGTTCTATTCAGCGCGACGCGATCAGATGGCCGCCGCCCGGCCGCGCAAGCGCGCCGACGATCTGCATGCCGCCGCGATCTACAACCCGCTGCCGCCGGACCGGCTGTATCTGACCGAAGACGAGTGGCGCGGCGTCCTGAAAAGCCGGCCGAGCGCGACATTCTCGCCGTTCGACGCGCCGGGCGACGGGCCGGACGCGGGCGGGCGCAAGGGCCCGGATTTCGCCGAGGCACGCGCACGGGCGGACGCCAACCTGTTCGACGCCGTGCGCGGCCATATCTCGGATCAACAGGCGGCCGGACGCCATGTCGTGATCGCGGCCTATAGCGCCGGCTCACGCGACCGGCTGGGCGGGCTCCTGCGCGAGCACGGACTCGAAAGCGCGCAACCCGCCGCGGATTGGCACGCGGCTCTGGCCGTGCCGGCGCCGGCGGTGTCCATGGTGGTGCTCGGCCTCGAAGGCGGCTTCACCACCGCCGAATACGCGGTCCTGACCGAACAGGACATTCTCGGCGACCGCATGGCGCGCTCGACCAAGCCGCGCCGCAAGTCGGACAAGTTCATCACCGAGGCGTCGAGCCTGGCGCCGGGCGATCTGGTCGTCCATGTCGAGCACGGCGTAGGGCGCTATGACGGGCTAATCACGCTCGACGTCGGCGGCGCGCCGCACGATTGCCTGTGCGTGATCTATGACGGCGGCGACAAGCTGTTCGTCCCGGTCGAGAACATCGAGGTTCTCTCGCGCTTCGGTTCGGAGGAGGGGCAGGCGCCGCTCGACAAACTGGGCGGCGCGGCGTGGCAGTCGCGCAAGGCGCGCGTCAAAAAGCGCATCCTGGAGATCGCGGGCCAGCTCATCCGCATCGCCGCCGCGCGCCACGTCAAATCCGCGCCCGCCATGCATCCGGCGGAAGGCCTCTATGGCGAGTTCTGCGCGCGCTTTCCCTATCCCGAGACCGACGATCAGCTTTCGGCGATCGAGGATGTGACGAACGACCTGGCGTCGGGCAAACCGATGGACCGGCTGATCTGCGGCGACGTGGGCTTCGGTAAGACCGAGGTCGCCCTGCGTGCGGTCTTCATCGCGGCCTTGTCCGGCTATCAGGCCGCCATCGCGGTGCCGACCACGCTTCTGGCCCGCCAGCATTTCGCGACCTTCTCCGCGCGCTTCAAGGGACTGCCGGTCAAGGTGGCGCAATTGTCGCGCCTGGTTTCGGCCAAGGATGCGGCAGCGGTGAAGGCGGGCTTGGCGTCGGGCGAGATCAACATCGTCGTCGGCACCCACGCCATCCTGGCCAAGTCTATCGAGTTCAAGAATCTGGGCCTGGTGGTGGTCGACGAAGAGCAGCATTTCGGCGTGCAGCAGAAGGAGCGGCTGAAAGAACTGCGCACCGACGTGCATATGCTGACGCTGACCGCGACGCCAATCCCGCGCACGCTCCAGCTCGCGCTTACCGGCGTGCGCGACATGAGCCTGATTGCGACCCCACCGGTGGATCGCTTGGCCGTCCGCACCTTCGTGATGCCCTACGACCCCGTTATCCTGCGCGAGGCCATCCAGCGCGAGCGGATGCGGGGCGGCCAAGTCTTTTACGTCTGCCCGCGCATCGAGGATCTGGGTCAGGTGCGCAACCGCCTGGCCGAGTTGGTGCCCGACGTGAAGGTCGCGATGGCCCACGGCCAGATGCCGCCGACGGCGCTCGAGAACGTGATGACGGCCTTCTACGACCGCGCCTATGACGTGCTGCTCAGCACCAACATCGTCGAATCGGGCCTCGACATCCCGACCGCCAACACCCTCGTCATCCACCGCGCCGACATGTTCGGCCTGTCGCAGCTCTATCAGCTGCGCGGCCGCATCGGCCGCTCGAAGGTGCGCGCCTACGCCTATCTGACCATCCCGCAGGCGCGCGTCCTGCGCGAAGGCGCCGACCGTCGCCTGCAGGTCATGCAGACGCTGGATACGCTGGGCGCGGGCTTCACCCTCGCCAGCCACGACATGGACATCCGCGGCGCGGGCAACCTCCTGGGCGAAGAGCAGTCGGGCCACATCCGTGAAGTGGGCATCGAGCTATACCAGAACATGCTGGAGGAGGCCGTCGCCGAACTACGTGCCGGAGGTGGGGAGGCAACAGCGCCGCATGCCGAGTGGACGCCACAGATCACAGTCGGCACCTCGGTCCTGATCCCCGAGGCTTATGTGCGCGACCTAAGCGTCCGGCTTGGCCTCTATCGCCGTTTGGCCACGCTGCAGAACCGGGGCGATATTGATTCCTTCGCCGCCGAGTTGATCGACCGGTTCGGACCATTGCCGCAGGAAGTCAAAAATCTTCTCGAAGTGATGGAAATTAAACAACTTTGCATGGCCGCAGGCGTCGAGAAACTGGATGCCGGTCCACGCGGCGCGGTTGTCGCCTTCCGCAACAACCGCTTTACCAATCCGGACCGCCTCGTGGCCCTGATCCAGCAGGAGAAGGGCGCCGCAAAACTGCGTCCCGACCACAAGCTGGTCTTCAGCCGGGAATGGGGCCAGCAGGCTCAGCGCATCGTGGGACTGCAGAAGCTGGTGCAGAGTCTGGCCGACGCCGCCGCGCCGAAGCAGGCGGCCTAGCCCTTAGAGATTTCGCAAGGTGTTCGACGGCTCCGCAGGCGGATCAGGAAACGGTGGTTGGTCCTGGCACTCCGGCGCCCTGCGTGGGGACGACGCGGGCCGCCGCCGTGGCGAAGGCCTGCTGGAAGACGTCCGCGGGCTGGGCGCCCGAGAGCACGACCGAGCGCTCGATGATGAAGCAGGGAACGCCCTGAATCCCCAACTCGCGCGCGAAGGCATCCTCTGCGCGTACCCGATCCAGATCCGCGTCCGTTTCGAGATAAGAGTGGATCTCGTCCCGGTCCATGCCGGCGTCTCGTGCCACGTCCGAAACCACAGTGAGGTCGCCGATATCGCGACCTTCCTCGAAATAGGCCCGGAACAGCCCATCCACGGCCTCGTTCTGCCGACCCATCTTGCCGGCAATGCGAATCAGTCGATGGGACATCAGCGTGTTGGGCGTGCGCTTGATGCGGTCGAACGCGAAGGCAATGCCTTCCTCGCGGCCGGCATCGATGATCGGCGCATAGACACGCTCGGCACGTCCGCGCGAGCCGAACTTTTTAGCCAAGTAGGTCTCGCGCTCCATACCCTCGACGGGCATGTCCGGGTTCAACTGAAACGGCCGCCAGCCGATCCATGCCTGCGTTCCGCCGCTCGCGGCCAACGCGCGCTCGAGGCGGCGCTTGCCGATGTAGCACCACGGACAAATCGTGTCTGAGACGACGTCGATCTGCATGAAGGAAGCTTAACGCTGGGGAAGGGTGATATCCATGACAAGGATTCACTTTTTGGAAAGCGATTGGATGCCGCATTTTCGCTTGCTCCATCTTCCCCCGCGTGGTTAGGAACCGGGGCGTAATCCCTCCGCCCGCATACCGGTGACCGTCATGTCAACTGCCGCCTCGCTCTTCGACATCTCGAAGGAACGCATCCTCGTCACGGGCGCGACCAGCGGTCTTGGCCTGCACTTCGCGCGCCTGCTTGCGCGGCAAGGCGCCGCGCTTGCGCTTTCGGCGCGGCGGAAGGACAAGCTCGATGCCCTGAAAGCCGAGCTCGAAGCCGCAGGCGGCGTGGCGCATTCCGTCGCCATCGACGTGATGTCCGGCGAAAGCGTACGCGCGGGCTTGGCCGAGGCCGACGAGAAACTCGGTGGCATCAGCGTTCTGATCAACAACGCCGGCATCGCCATCGTGAAGCCGATCCTGGAATACACCGAAGATGAGTGGGATCAGGTCGTCGGCACAAACCTACGCGGCGCCTGGCTGATGGCCCAGGGCGCCGCCAAGGCCATGGTGGCCCGGAAATCGGGCGGCAATATCGTCAACATCGCTTCGGTCCTGGGCCTGCGCCCGATCGGCCAAGTCCCGGCTTACACCGCGGCCAAGGCCGGCTTGATCCATCTGAGCAAGACGATGGCCATGGAACTGGCCAAGGAGAACATTCGCGTCAACGTCCTGGCGCCGGGCTATGTCGAAACCGAGATGAACCGGCCGTTCTGGTCCAGCAAGGGCGGCCTGGCGCTCATTTCCCGAATCCCGCAGAAGCGCGTCGGCCAGCCGGAAGAGTTGGATGGCGCCTTGCTTCTTCTCGCCTCGCAGGCCTCGCGCGCCATGACCGGCAGCGTCGTGGTCGTGGACGGCGGGCATCTTTGCAGCACGATGTAACGGACCGCATTCATCCAGGATTGGAGTAGGCCATGGACTTCTCCCTGTCGCCCGAGATCGAAAGCTACCGCACGCGCATCCGCGCCTTCGTCGAAAAGCACGTGATGCCGCTGGAACTCGATCCGGCGAATTACGACGAGGGCGAGAACATCAAGGACTCCGTCCTGGAGCCGGTGCGCGAGAAAGCCAAGGCCGAGGGCCTGTGGGCGCTTCAGATGCCGAAGGAGCGGGGGGGACAGGGCCTGTCGACCGCCGGCATGGCCGCGACCTATGAAGAGATGGCCCGTTCCATCTTCGGCCCCGTGGTCTTCAACTGCGCGGCGCCCGACGACGGCAACATGATCCTCTTGAACAAGGTCGGCACCGAGCAACAGAAGAAGCGCTGGCTCCAGCCCATCATCGACGGCAAGGTGCGCTCCGCCTTCATCATGACAGAACCCATGCCGGGCGGCGGTTCCGACCCCACGGTGATGATGACGCGCGCCGAGCGGAAGGGTAACGACCGCTGGGTCATCCGCGGCCATAAATGGTTCTCGACCGGCGCGGGCGTGGCACAGCATTTCATCGTCCTGGCCAAAACTTCCGACGACAAGCGCAAGGGCCTGACCGCGTTCTTGTTCGACCGCGATCAGCCGGGTTGGGAGATCCTGCGTAAGATCAAGATCATGGGCCCGGAAGAGCATGGCGGCCATTGCGAGGTGCGCTTCGACGCGCTGGAGGTTCCCGACGAGAACCGCCTGATGGAGATCGGCGACGGCCTTAAAGTCACACAAATCCGTCTAGGCACCGCGCGCCTGACCCATTGCATGCGCTGGCTGGGCATGGCCAAGCGGGCGCTCGAAATCTGCACGCCCTACGTTAAAGAACGTGTTTCTTTCGGCACCAAGCTGGCGGACCACGAAGGCGTGCAATGGATGCTGGGCGAGGCGGCAATGGACATTGAGATCGGCCGCCTTCTGACCATGCATGCGGCGTGGAAGCTCGATCAGGGCGACTTCGCGCGCAAGGAGGTCTCCATGGCCAAGGTCGCGGTTGCCGATGTCCTGCACAAGGCCGTCGACACCGCCATCCAGCTCATGGGCGCCAAGGGCTATTCGGGCGACACCAAGCTCGAGTGGATGTACCGCTACGCGCGGTGCGCGCGCCTGGTCGACGGCGCGTCCGAGGTCCACAAGATGGTCCTGGCGCGCAACCTTCTGGCCGAAGGGATGGACTTCTGGACGTGGGGCGCCGGCTCTACCAGCCGTTGATCCGGTCCCACTGGTCGACCACGTCCGCCCCGCCGTCCAGCACGTTGTAGTGCTCATAGGCGGCGGCGGTCATGCAGGAGTGGTTGGGCAGAACCCGCACCCGCGCGCCGATCGGCAGCCGGTCAAACGGCATGGGCGAATCGCTTTCGATCTGCCCGTGCTCCTGGCTGACCCGGCCGACACGCAGGTCGCCGATCCGCTTCTTGCCGGACAGGTCCATCACCCAGCCGTAGCCCGTGCCGGGCAGCGGCTCGTTCGCGCCGATATCCTTAGAGAGCGCCAATCCGCCGGCATCGATCATGATGCGATTATTCGCGCGGTTGTGCCCGATCACGGTTGCCAGCACGCTGACCGCGATCTCGTCCGCGGTGCATGAGCCGATCCCGGTCTGGTGCAGATCGAAGAACATGTAGTTGCCGGGCCGGATTTCGCTCACCCCGTCCCAGCGCGCGCCATGGACAGCGTTCGGCGTGGCGCCGGGGCTCACCTCGGCACACGGCAGACCGGCGGCCGACAGGCGCTTCGCGGCGCCCACGATCGCCACGCGCTCTTCCTCCGCTACGCGCCGACATCCCTCCGCGCCGCGGCAGTCATAGGAGTGGCCGCCGTGGGTCAGGACGCCCAAGAACCGCAAGGAGCCGCTGCCCGCCAGCGCCCAGCCGACCTCGCCGAGCTTCGGATCGTCGGGCTTGAGGCCGCCGCGGTTCTGGCCGCTGTCGATCTCAATCTGAACGTCGAACGAGGCGCCCAGAGCCTTTGCTCGTTCGGCCACGGCTTTGACGTTGGCCACGTCGTCGACCAGCAGTCGGACCGACACGCCGTCCGCCCGCAGCTTGGCCAGTCGTTCAATCTTCTGGGGCACGATTCCGAAGGCGTAGGTAATGTCTCTAAACCCGTGACGCGCGAAATACTCGGCCTCGGCCACGGTCGAAACGCAAATGCCGCCTTTGTTGCCGGCCGTCGCCAAGGAAGCGACCTTCGCCGATTTCGCGGTCTTCATATGCGGGCGCAGGGCGACGCCGTGTTTCTTGGCGCGGCCGGTCATGGCCGTGATGTTGCGCTCAAGTATAGGGCGTTCGAGAAGCAGGGCGGGCGTCTGGAGTTGGTCGAGGTTCATGGCAAAGGACCATTTTTGACGCTGGAGAAGGAGGCCGAGCATAGCGATCCAACCGGCGGGCTCACAGCGGGCTTATGCATCCCCCAATTTTGCTGTCGAAATCGCCGCGACCCCATGCAATTCTTGCGGGAATTCGGGGGAGATCGCCGTAACCAGCATGTCAGAAAGCGCCGCCCAGGAACCGCGCCGCCGCGGGCTGTCGCTGCAGGTCAGCATCGCGACGTCGTTCGTCGCATTGCTGGTATTCATCTGCGCGTCCATCACCTGGTACACCTACAACCGCAATTCGCACCTGGTCCTGCAATTCGCCGACTCGTTCCTTGATTCGGCTACCAACTCGACCATCGACAACACCGTCTACCTCCTAGAGCCGGTTTCAGCCGCCGTGGACGAGCTGGCGGTCATCGGCCAGTTCCACCAGAACCTTCTAAACCAGCCCGAGATGCTGCGGCACCTGCTGCAGGTGCTGATCTCGTATCCGCACGTCTATAGCGCCTATATCGGTTTCGACGACAGCGGCCGGTTCATCCAGGCCCAGCGAATTCCCGAGAACGCGGCTACCTTCGGCCCCAACAACACCCCGGTCGCGCCCGGCTCGCGCTTTGTGCTGCGCACCCTGGACCGCAAGGGGACCGAGTCGGTCGACAGCTACCGCTACATCAAGGATTGGAACGCACAGACCGGTGTCGAGTCGCTGCGCAACGTGGCTTATGACCCGCGCAAGCGGCCCTTCTATAGCGGCGCCAAGGAAAGCGAATTTTCCTACTTGTCGGACATCTACGTCTTCGCCAGCAACCGCAAACCCGGCATCACCATTAGCCGCGCGGTGCGCGACCTGAATAACAAGTTCATCGGCGTCGTGGGCGCCGATATCACGCTGGAAAGCATGTCTGCTTTCTTGAAGCGCCAAAAGATCGGAAAGCACGGTATCGCCTTCATCGTAGGCGACAAAGGCGAAGTCGTGGCCTTCCCCGACGCCGGACGCTCGGTGCGTCAGGACGGCCTGACCGTCGCGCTGCCGACCATCAAGGATCTGGGCGAGCCATATATCGTCGAGGCGTTCGAGCGGCGGAAGGAAGGGGCGGGGGAGCGCTTCAGCTATAGGTTCAACGGCGTCACCTACATGGCGTCATTCCAATCCTTCCCGAAAGCGTTCCAGAAGCAGTGGACGATCGTAATCCTGGTCCCGGAGAACGATTTCGTCGGCGACTTGAAGCGCACCACCCAGGACATCATGCTGATCTCGGCCGCCGTCGGCCTGGCCGCGATCCTGGCGGTGGCCTACCTGTCGCGCCGCATCACACGGCCGATCCGGCAGGTGATCGGCGAGACGAAGAAGATTCGTGAACTGGCGCTCGAGGACGACGTCAAGATTAGCTCCCGCATCACCGAGATCCGCGAGCTGATCGACGCCATGCGCGCGATGAAGACGACGATCCACTCGTTTTCCCGCTTCGTGCCGCGCGGCCTGGTGCAGCAGCTTCTGGCCAGCGGTAAGTCCATGGAACTGGGCGGCCAGGCCCAGCGCCTGACCATCATGTTCTCGGATCTGGCCAGCTTCTCGCGCCTGTCGGAACGCCTGCCTGCACGCAACCTGATGCTGCTGATTTCGCAGCATTTCGACATGGTCACCAAGATCGTGCTGCGCAATCACGGCACGATCGACAAGTTCATCGGCGACTCGGTGATGGCGTTCTGGGGCGCGCCGTTGCCCCAGGTCGAGCACGCCACCAATGCCTGCCGCTCGGCGCTTCTCATCCAGCGCCAGATGGACGCGATGAACGAGGTATTCGAGCGGGAAGGCGAACCGACCTTGTCGGCGCGCATCGGCATCCACACCGATACCGTCGTTGTCGGCAATATCGGCTCGTCCGAACGCATGAGCTACACCGCCATCGGTGACGGCGTGAACGTGGCCTCGCGCCTCGAAGGCGTGAACAAGGCGTACGGCACGCGCATCTGCGTCAGCGAGGCAGTTTTTCGCGAGACCGGCGACCTGTTCGTCATGCGTCCCGTCGACCATGTCGCGGTGAAAGGGCGCCGCGGCGGCATCACCGTGTACGAGCTGATGGCCGCGGACGACGACAGCGAGATCGGCGCGACGGACCGCCAGCGCGATCTGGCCGCGCGCACCAACAAGGCCTTCTTCGCCTATATCGACCGCAAGTGGGAAAAGGCGTTGCGCACCTACACCAACGCCGCCGAGGCCTATCCGGAAGACCGTGTGGTGGCCAAGTTCGCCGAGCGCTGCCGCGAATTGCTGGCCAATCCGCCTGATGCCAATTGGAGCGGCGTCATGGAGATGCAGGAGAAATAAGCATGCCCAAGCTCCTGGGCGTCCTGGGCGGCATGGGGCCGCTGGCGACCGCGGACTTCATGCGGAAGCTGACCGAGTTGACGCCCGCATCTCGCGATCAGGACCATATCCCGGCGCTGGTCTATTCCAATCCGCAAGTGCCCGACCGTTCGACCGCCATCATGGGGAAGGGCCCGTCGCCACTGCCCGCGCTTCTGGACGGTATCACGCGCCTGCAGGACGCCGGCGCTGAAGCCATCGCGATTCCTTGTAACACGGCGCATTACTGGTACGACGAGATGGCCGCCGCCAGCCGCATCCCGATTCTGCATATTGTGGGAAGCGTCTGCGACGTGCTGCGAAGCAAGGGTGTCGATGGCGGCGCGGTCGGCGTGATGGGAACCGCCGGCACGCTGCACACAGGAATCTATCAGGGCTATCTAGAGCGAAGCGGCTATAGCTGCGTGCTGCCGAGCGAGACGGAGATGGCCGAACTGGTCACGCCGGGCATCGTGTCGGTGAAGGCCGGCGACCTGATATCCGCGAAACGGGTGCTGAGCGACGCCGCGCGGCGCCTCGGGGAACGGGGCGCGCGCATGATCGTGCTGGGATGCACCGAAATCCCGCTGGCGCTCGCCGATGCGAGCCCCGAAGCGGCCGCTCTGTATGTCGATTCAACCGCGGCGCTGGCCCAGGCTTCCGTGGCCTGGGCGCTGGGCCGGAACGGAGCCGAAGCGGCTTAGGCGGCGGCGGAGCTCGTCTGGGCGGCCGGCTGCTTAACGCTGCCCGGCGGTGCCCATTCCTTATCTGGGCCGCACACCATCGCGACGGCCGCGCAGTTCGGATAGACGATCGCCACCGTCCGCAAGATGTCGACCAGCGGGTCGATGGTGATGAACAGCACCAAGGCGGCCTCCAATGGCAGGCCCAAGGGCGCGAACACCAGGCTCAACAGCGTGATGGTCAGGATGCCGGTGGTGCCGGCGGAAGCCAGACCCGCGAGGAACGAGCCGATGATGATCGAGACATACTCGGCCGCGCCAAGCTGGATGCCGTAGAGCTGGGCCACGAAGATCGTGGCGATGCCGTAATAGAGGGTCGGGCCGAAGCGGCAGATGGTGATGCTGAGCGGCGCCACCAATTCGACCATCGTCTTGTCGAAGCCCAAATCCTTTTCCATCGCACGGATGACGGACGGGATGCAGGCGATGCTGCTGCGCGTGCCGATCGCAATTAGAACAGCCTCGCGCAAGGCCATAATCGACTGCAGATAGCTGACGCGTCCGCGCGACCAGATGATGAGGCTGCAGATCACCATCAAAAGGATGACTGCGACGGCGAAAGACACGATGAAGCGAACCATCGCGACCAAGGGCTCGAGCCCCACGATGGCGATCTGGCTGGCCACGAGGGCGCACAGCGCGAAGGGCAGGACATAGTTGACCCACTGAATCACGCGCTGACAGGCGTGGTAGATCGTGTCCAGCGTGGCTGACAGGCCGTCGCCGACATGGCGGGAGCTGAAGCCAACGGCGGCGCCGAAGATGATCGCAAAGAAGAGAACTTTCAGGCTGTCGCCGCTGCTGAGCGCGTTGAAGATATTGTCGGGAATGAGCTGGCGGATGACGGTTTCCGTGCTGCTCTCGCTCTTCTTCTCCACCACCGGGCCGGTCAGCGACATCTCAAGGTCGACCGCATAAGGCGAGCGGTCCACCATGTTGCCAAGGACGGCTCGGGAACTTTCATCCAGATTGCGGCCGGGGCCCTCGACCGCGCCAAAGATCACCGCATAAAGCGTGACAAGGAACAGTCCACCGACGAAGACGATCACGATGCGGCGCAGGCTATTGGCCGCGGTGTGCGTTTTGAGGAGCTTCACCAAGCTTACGGTGATCGCGGAGATCAGGAAGGGCAGGAGGCACATCTTCAGAAGGGCCAGATAGACCGTACCGAAGGGGCCAATGGCCGCGGCCAGATCCTTATGGAAGAACCCGATATAAAGGCCGAGCAAAAGGCTGCCGAAGATCACCCAAGAACTGGACAGAAGCTTTCCCACAAGCCCCAAATCGTAGGTGCGCTTACGGGCGCCACTCGCGGTTCCTGCCTTAGCCATACTCGCCACCTTGCCGATTTGGGGCCGCTACGCGGCGCGCGTTCACTTTTTGGTGAAGATTTCTTCGTACTGGTCCAAAAGCCCATTCACCGTCAGCGGCTTCTGGCGAGATAGATAGAGATTCACGACGGACAGGAGCTGCTCGCTGTCCCAGGGAACGGCGATGGCGATGTCGTCGCGCGTGCCGTCGATCAGGATCGTCCGGAGGTTGAGTGCCGCGGTCGGATTGCCGCGAATGACCTTCTTGACCTCCAACTCGTCGCGATAGGCGACGGGCACTTCGCCACGACTGACCGCGCTTACCAACGCAGGCTCCCAGTTGGGGAATTCGACTACCTTAGCTTTGGGGAAGAACTCCGCCGCATAGTCGACGAACGACGATTTCGCCAGCACGCCGATGGAGCCGCTGTAATCCTTGATGACGTCCACGGTCTCCTTGCCCTTGGCCATTTTGGCCAGGTCCAACCGGTTCACGAGCAAACCGTGGCGCAGGACGAGATAAGGCTGAGAGAAGCGCACCCTCATGGCGCGCGCCATGGTGAGACTGAGTTTGGAGATCGCCATGTCGGCATCGCCGCGAATGACGATGTCGACGACGTCGTTGAAGCTTTTACCCTGGCGATTATATTCGACGGGAACGCCCAGGCTCTTCGCGATGCCTTCAGCCAGGCTGACATCCAAACCGTAAAAGCGTCCGTTGGCGTCCGTCATGAAGAAGGGCGGCACGTCGAAGCTGGTCATGGCCACGATCAGCTTGCCGCGATCCAGAATGCGCTTGATGTCCGGCGCCATGGCCGGCGGTTTGGCAGCGGGGGCAGGAGATTGCGCAAAAGCTGCCGGCGCGGCGAAAACCGACGCGGCCAGCAAGATAGCCGTGAACGCTAGAAAAACTCGCCTGTGCAGCACGCGCTTCTCCCCCGATCGCGCAAAAGCCGACGCTGCGCACCCCGCAGTTTCGACCCCAAACTAAGTCTGCGACCCCAGCAGACGCCAGACAATACCTTAAAGTTTGTTAGGTTTCAGCGACTAATCGCGTATTGCAAAGCGCTAATAACGTCCGGTTCACCGTGGTCCCTTTTATGGGCGGTCTCCAAGGCGGCTTTAAGAGAGCCGCCTCATCGGTCATTCGGATCTAGGCGGCGACCTGCTATCGCTGAATATTTCGTGGTATGGACCCGCCTCAGCCTAGGAGACGAACATGAAGCTGACACTTATCAAAGCGCCCGCCCGGGCCGCATCGGCAAAGCTTGAGGATTGGGGCCCTGTCGGCGAACCGGTCGGACAGCCCGTGCCGAAGCTCAGAGGGCAGGGCGCGCACGAAGCGCCCGATGTGGGTGTTTGGGAATGCTCCCCGGGCAAATTTCGCCGCCAGATCAAGAGCGCCGAGTTCTGCCATTTCATCGCGGGAAGCTGCGTGTTCCACGCGGATTCGGGAGAGCGCCTAGAGATAAAGGCGGGCGATGCCGTGTTCTTTCCGGCCAACACGCTGGGCACGTGGGAAATCCTCGAAACCGCCCGCAAGACTTACATCATCTTGGATGCCTAGTGCGGAACCGCAGCCTCCGGCGGACGTTTATTCGGTGAATAGGCGGCGCGGCTTTTGAAAAGCATTGCCGCGACCGATCCGGAAGGAGGTCCCGATGCGCCGTGTCGTTGTTCTTTCAGCCCTGTTGGCGAGCTTCGCTACGGCCCCGGCGTTCGCGCAGGGCGAACTTATGTGCGCGCCGCGTGACGAAGTCGTGAAGCAGTTGGGCGCGCAGTTTTCGGAAGCCCCCGTTAGCCGCGGCATGACCGGCGACGGCATGCTCCTCGAGGTTTTTGCCTCGCCCCAGGGAACCTGGACGGCCGTACTGTCGGAGCCGACCGGCGTTTCCTGCTTGGTCAGCGGCGGTGACGGTTGGCAGAGCGTCGATCATTCGGTGAAGGCTGGAACTGGTTTGCCGCCTGCTCCGAAACATCAATACCGAATGTAACGCCCAGCGCTATTCCTCCGCCGGCGCTTCGCCAGCGGCGTTGCGGATCAGATAAGCGCCGACATCAGAGGGTTTCATCTTGACCTTCGCGGTGTTGCCGCCTTCCAGCGCTACTTTCACCATCATGTGATTTTCGACATTGGCGGTCTTCACCTTGAAGATGCCCGCTGCACCCTGGATGCGGGGATAGAAGGTGGGATCGACCAGCTTTTCCTTGCGCGCCAGCCGCTCGATCAAAGCCGCTTCGTCCGCGCCGTCCACTTCGCGCTTCGCCAGTAATTTCCAGTCGCTCGCACCCGCGTGCTGGCCGGCGTTCAACGCTTCGACCGAATCCGCGGCCGGCCCATCGCCCACGCCCAGTTTGTAGATGTGTTTGGTCAGGCCCACTTCGGCCCCCCATTCGGCGAGGGCCTTGCTGAACGCGGCATAGACGACGGCCATACGATTTCTCCTGGCGGGACGCCCGGCGCGGTTTCAAGCGGTGGGCAAGGGGGGACAAACCCATCTTCCACCTGATGCCGAACGGTGGCAATCATGTGACCTTCTTAGCCCTCGACGGGCGCGGCAATCCGGAGAAGCGACAATGGGTTCAGGCAAGCGGGAATCGGCCGTGGTCACGGGCGCGGCATCCGGCATCGGGCGTGAGACCGCTTTGGCGCTGGCGCGGCGCGGCGCGGCGGTGGCGCTGCTCGATCGCGACGGCGCCAAGACGAAAGCGGTGGCAGAGGAGATCACGCGGAGCGGCGGCAGTGCCCTCGCGCTCGCGACCGACGTCGCGGATTCGGACCAGATGAAAGCAGCGATCGACAAAGCCGCCGCATCGCATGGCGGCCTCGATACCGTCGTGGCCGCGGCGGGCATTGCGATCACGGGCTCGGTGCTGCAGATGACCGAAGCCGACTGGCACCGCACCATCGCCGTCAACCTGACCGGCCCGTATCTCACGGCCCGCCATGCGGTGCCGCATCTGTTAGAACGCGGCGGCGGAAGCTACGTCGCCATCAGCTCCGATGCCGGCATCCGCGGCTCCATGGGTTTCGCCGCATACTGCGCCTCCAAGCATGCGGTCATCGGGCTCGTGCGCTGCCTGGCGCTCGACCATGGGCACCAGGGCATCCGCAGCAATGCGGTTTGCCCCAGTTTCGTCGATACGCCGATGGCGGACCAATTGCTGGCGGACGACAACGTGCCCGAAAAAGCCTTTTACGAGCGGCGCGTGCCGCTCGGCCGCTTCGCGCAGGCGGCGGAGGTGGCGCGGGTCATCCTGCATCTGAGCTCGCCTGAAGCCAGCTACACCAACGGCATGTTCTACGTCATCGACGGCGGGACGACCGCCGGAACCTACACGGCAGCACCCGCCTGAGAGACGATGGGCGATACGTTCTTCTTCCTTTCGAAGCTGGCTTGGTGGTTTATCGAACCATCGAACGCCGTGATCTCCGCCATTGCGGTCGCGATCGTGTTCCTATTCGCCGGCCGCGTTCGAATCGGCCGTAACATCCTGCTGGCCGTCGCCGTTTTCGTTGGGATGCTGGCGTTGCTTCCGATCCCCGACATTGTCGTCGGCACGTTGGAGCAGCGGTTCCCGCGGCCCGATCCGCTGCCCGACAAAATCGACGGCATCATCCTGCTGGGCGGCGCGCAAATTCCGCGCATGACGGAAGAGTATGGGACACCGGCCCTCAACGCCGCCGCGGGCACGGTGACCACGTTCATGTGGCTCGGACGCCGCTATCCCGACGCAAAGCTCGTCTTCACGGGCGGCTCCGGAGATCCCCTCGCGCAGGGGCTATCCGAGGCGGAAACGCTTCGTCTTTTCCTGATCCAGCAGAACTTCGATGAGAACCGGGTTCTTTACGAACGAAAATCCCGTAATACCTACGAAAACGCCGCCCTCTCGAAACCCCTGGCCGATCCGCACCCCGGCGAGACCTGGATCCTCGTAACCCAAGCCCTTCATGTCCCGCGCTCCGTCGGTGTTTTTCGGGAAGTGGGCTGGGAGGTCACGCCTTACTCGGAGGTGTATCGCTACGGACGCCACATTCATTTCGGTCCACCCATCAACGTCCGTGATGCGCTGGCGCTGTTCAGCGCCGGCGTCCGTGAATGGGTCGGATTGCTGGCGTATTGGCTGACCGGACGCTCCTCAGCCTTCCTGCCGGCGCCACGCGAACTTTAATAAAATCAATATGTTATGCTCGGTCAGTGACACTTTGATTCACCGTGCGGCGGCAGTAGGGTGGGCTCGCCTCTTTCCCTTGGAACAAAAACGCGCGCGAACGGTTTAACCGTCGCTCCGCGTCTATCTCAGGCTGCCGGTACGTTATTGCATGACAGCAAACAAATGTGCCGGTGACTCAAGCCCGCAGGTACGCATCCTGTTCGTCGACGATGATGAGTTGATGCGCCTGTCTTCGACTGAAACATTGAAAGATCTGGGATATTCGACCGCAACGGCCGCCACCGGCGCGGCCGCGTTGAATTATCTTCGCGCGGGCGGCGAGGTCGACGTGCTGATCACCGATATCGGCCTGCCCGATATCCCGGGCATGACGCTGGCGGCCGAGGTGCGCGCGCTGCTGCCGAACGTGCGCGTGATCTTCGCCACCGGGTACGACAAGTCCCGTTTCGCCGCGGAGCCGCACACATCCTTCCTCGCGAAGCCGTTCGCGCCGGACGCCTTGGCGCGGGCGATCAGCGGCGCTCTCGCCGGGGACGGGCGCTGATGGCCGAAGCCGTCGCCACCCTTTCTCCCGCCAGATCTCCGGCGCCGCTCAGCCCCGTCCGCGGGGTGCGGCATGTCTGGATGCTTGCTGCCGGCTTTTTCATCCTGGTCATCATGTGCGGTGTCTCGGTCTGGCTCTTCGACGAAGCCAAGCGCGACGCGGACTGGGTCACCCATACGGTCGAGGTCGGCGGCCAGCTGTCTGAGATGCAGCTTCTCATGCATCGGGCCACCAGTGCCCACTATGCCTATATCCTCACGGGATCGCCGGCCTATCTCGACTTGTATCGCCGGGCCGTGGACGACATCCCCAACGTCTATGGCGCGCTGCGGGCGCTGCTGGGCGATAACCCTCAGCAAATCGAGCGCGCCGACCAGTTGAAATCGCTCATCGACCTGCGCGTGAAGGAGCTGCAGGCGCCGATCATCCTGACCATCAACGGGCACCCCGATAAGGCGCTCGCTTTGCTGCGGAACGCGGACAACCCGTCCGTCTCGCTGGCCATCATGGGCGTGATCGACCGGATGCGCTTCGAGGAGAATCAGCTTCTCGCCGACCGGACCGAGGACGTCCGCGACACGCGGCTGTGGCTCTTGGGCGTGAGCCTGATCGGCGGCCTGATGATCGTGCTGCTGGCGACCGTATCGGTCGCCGAGGTGCGCCGCGCGGCCATTGCCCAACAGGAGTCCCAGAGACAGCTTCAGCTCGCCAACGTGACCCTGGAGGAGCGGGTGGATGAGCGCACGGCCGCCCTCCAGAGCGCGAACCAGGAGATTCAGCGCTTCGCCTATATCGTCAGCCACGACCTTCGCTCGCCCCTGGTGAACATCATGGGTTTCACCAGCGAACTGGAAGCGCTGCGGCAGGACGTGTTCGACCGCATGAAGGCCGCCGGCGTACCGGCGGAAACCGTCGACAAGGTCGAGCGGGAAGGCGGCAAGGACTTCGAAGAGTCTCTGGGCTTCATCAAGGCCGCCATCGACAAGATGGACCGGCTGATCGCGGCGATCCTGCGTCTCTCCCGTGTCGGCCATCAGGAGTTCAAGCTCGAAGCCGTCGATCTTCAAACCGCGATCGAGGCGATCCGCAGCACGATGGCCCACCAACTTCAATCGACCGGCGCCACCATTTCGGTTCGGAGCTTGCCCACGATCGTGACCGATCGCCTGGCGGCCGAACAGGTCTTCTCGAATCTACTCGACAACGCCGTCAAATATCTGCGCCCGGGCGTGAAGGGCGAAATCGACGTTTCCGCCACCGAGAAAGGCAATTTCGTCGTCATCCGCGTGAGCGACAACGGACGCGGCATCGACGTCAAGGACAGCGAACGAATTTTTGAATTGTTCCGCCGGTCGGGCCAGCAGGACCGCCCGGGCGAAGGCATCGGGCTGGCGCATGTGCGCATGTTGGTCCGGCGCCTGGGCGGACGCATCGGGGTCGACAGCGAACTCGGCAAAGGCAGCGTGTTCACCGTCATCCTGCCCCGGACACATGTCATGAACTCTTGAGAGGATCGAATGAACGAAAAACTCGTGACGATTATCATGGTCGAGGACGACGAGGGGCACGCGCGCCTGATCGAGAAGAATATTCGGCGCGCGGGCGTCAATAATCCGATCGAGTCCTTCACGAACGGCACCGACGCCGTGAAATATCTGTTCGGCGAGGGCAAGGACAGCATCGCCGACGGCAAGGCTTTGTTGATCCTGCTGGATTTGAATCTTCCGGATATGAGCGGCACCGACATCCTGAAACGGGTCAAGGAAAGCCCCGGCTTGCGTTCGACACCGGTCATCGTCTTGACGACGACCGACGACAAGGCAGAAATCCAGAGATGCTATGACCTCGGCGCCAACGTCTACATCACGAAGCCGGTCAACTACGACAACTTCGCCAATGCGATCCGCCAACTGGGGCTGTTCTTCGCGGTGATCCAAGTTCCGGCCACATGACCGACACGCCGTCGACGCGGATTCTCTACATCGACGACGACGCCGGGATCGGGCGCCTCGTTCAGAAGCATCTGTCGCGCTACGGCTACGCCGTCGAAATCGCGGTCAACGGCGACGACGGTCTGCGCCTTTTGGACGAACAGGCATTCGATCTGGTTGCGCTCGACCACTACATGGAAGGTCAGGACGGGCTGACGACCCTCGCCGAGATCCGCAAGCGTCCGAACGCGCCGCCGGTCGTCTACGTGACAGGTACGACGGAGGGCCGGGTTGCGGTCGCGGCCCTGAAGGCGGGCGCGGCCGACTACGTCATCAAGGACGTCTCCGGCACGTTCCTGCCGCTTCTCCGGGCCGCGATCGAATCCTCCCTGGCCGCGCGCGAGCTGCGGCTGTTGCGCGAGGCCGCGCAAGCCGAGGTGAGAGAAGCGCGGGACAAATTCGAAGCGCTGGCGAACGAGCGGGCGTTGCTGATGCGCGAGGTGAACCATCGCGTCAGCAACAGCCTTCAGCTTGCTGTTTCGCTTCTCAACATGAAAGCACACGCGCAATCCAACCCAGACGTGAAAGATGCGCTGCTGGCCGCCGGCAGCCGCGTCGCGGCCATCGGCCAGGTGCACCGGCGGCTTTACAACTCGACCGACGTGCAGGCCGTGGCGCTCGGCGACTATCTCCGGATGCTGATGGACGATATCTCGCGCGCGATGGAGGACGAGGCCGACGGCCAGGTCACGCTCACGACCGACGAGATGATGACGACCCCCGACCGGGCCGTGGCTGTCGGCATGATCGTGACCGAGTTGGTGCTGAACGCCCGCAAGCATGCCTATGCGGACGGGAAGGGACCGATCCGTGTCATCTTGCGTCAGAAAGACGACAAAAGCGCCGTCCTCACCGTCGAAGACGAAGGGATCGGCCTGCCTTCGGACGAGCAGCTCAAGACAAAACGCGGCGGGCTCGGCAGGACCATCGTCCAAGCCATGGTTTCCAAATTGGACGCCATCGAGACTCGCCCCCCCGTGCCGCGCGGGACGAGGTTTGTCTTCGAATTCGGGCTGCCCTAACGGCCGGGCGTGCCGCCGAAATCCGTATCGTCCACCGCGCCTTCGCGGACGCGTCTTTCGGCGTCCTTTAACACCTCATCGCCACGGCTGCGGTTGTCACGCTTC